>JBFGNS010000004.1:0-71102 GCA_041574955.1 Thermoanaerobaculia bacterium
ACGGTGTTCGGGATGTCGTGGAGCTTCAGGTCGAGGAACACCGCCCGCGCCGCGCGCCGCACCTCCTCGACCACCGCCGGCCCCCAGCGCACGAACGCCTCGAGCCCGACCTTGAGCACACCCACCCGCGGCCCGAAGTACCCCGCCCAGCGCACGATCTCCGCCCGCTCCGGGGAGTCCAACGCGACGGCCACCCGTCCGAGGCCCGGAGCGGTCAAGCCGCGCACTCCCGGCCGACCGAAACAGGGCGACCTCTCCACACCAACGCTTTGCCGATCCATGCTTGCATCATCTTGGTCCACCACATCCGCAGAACAACCCACAGAAGCCCATTCTTGCTCCACTCAATCCAGGTCCGCCCCCACGATCTCCGCCACGCTCGCGGCACCGTCGCGCTCCAGCAGCTCGACGAGGCCGCGGTGGATCCGGCTCGCCAGGCCCGGCCCCGAGTAGACCAGGCCGGTGTAGAGCTGGACCAGCGAGGCCCCGTGGCGCAGCCGCCGGTACGCCTCGGCAGCGGTCTCGACACCGCCGACGCTGACCAGCAGGCAGCGGCCAAACAGCTCGCGCGCCACCGCCCGCAGCAGGGCGAAGCTGCGCTCGCACAGCACTGCGCCGCTCAGCCCGCCGGGAGGGCCGGCGCCGGCCACCAGCGAGTAGTCGATGGTGGTGTTGGCCAGGACCACGCCCGATGCGCCGGCGGCACAGGCCGCCCGTGCCAGCTCCACCGCCGCGGCCGGGTCCTGGTCGGGGGACAGCTTGACCAGGTACGGCAGAGCGGTGGCGCCGCGCACCGTCTCGAGCAGCTCGGCCAGCCGCTCGGGCCGCTCGAGATCGCGCAACCCCGGCGTGTTGGGCGAGGAGACGTTGACCACGAAGTAGTCGCATAACCCGTCGAGCCCGGCTACCAGACGGCGGTAGTCTTCGGCGGTCTGCTCGGCCGGGGTGTCGCGGTTCCGCCCGACGTTGACCCCCACCGGGACACCGCGCAGCGGGCTCTTCTTGAGCCGCGCGGCCAGCGCCTCCTGGCCGCGGTTGTTGAAGCCGAGAGCGTTCTGCAGGCTGCGCTGAGCCGGGTGGCGGAACATACGCGGCCGGGGGTTGCCGGCTTGGGGCCGTGGTGTCACCGTGCCCACCTCGAGGAAGCCGAAGCCCAGAGCCTCGAGCGCCTCGATGGCGACCCCGTTCTTGTCGAAGCCCGCCGCCAGCCCCAGCGGTGCCGGGAACTCGAGCCCGAGAAGGCCCTGCCGCAGCCGCTCGTCGCACGGCCGGCAGCGGCGAGCCACCCGGCGGCGGAGCGGAGCGAGCGCCTGCATCGCCCGCAGCCCGGCCAGGCCCAGCTCGTGGGCCCTCTCGGCGTCGAGCGAGAACAGCAGCGGGCGCACCAGCCGGTACGGCCCGCCCTCGCGAGGCCGGGCGGCAGCGTCGTCGTCTGCTAGCATCCCGTCGGGCCCTCGGCCGGGCGGGCTCGAGGCGCCCGCCACCGCCCGGAGCTTTCCCAAGCGTGAGGGCAGGCTAGCAGAGGGGTCGATTGCCGTCCAAGCCGGATTCCGGCCGTCCAGCACACCGCCATCCGAAGCTCGAAGCGCTGGCGCTGGACGGGCTTCCCGGCCTGCTCGCCGGCGTCCATCTGAGCGCCCTTCTGTTCTTCCTCAACCCGGACCTGCCGTTCACCAGCGGCCCGCTGCTTCGCGCCTCGGCCCTGTTCGGCAGCCTGCTGGCCGTGCTGTCGACCGCTTTGCTGGCGCCGTTCACCTGGGCCCGGCCCCAGCGCGCGCGCCGGATCCTGCCGTGGGCCATCACCGTGGTGCTGACGCTGGCGGCGGTGCTCGACGGCGTGCACGCGTCGCAGTACTCGTTCTACCTGCCGCCCGGGATCAACGTGCGGCTGATCAAGGCGGCCCTCTGGCTCGGCCTGGCGGCGCTCGTGTTCTTCTACACCGCCCTGCTCCACAGCCTGCACCGGCGGCGGTACGGCCCGCGCAGCCGGGTGGGCCTGACGCTGCTGGCGCTGGCGACCGTCTACGCCGTCGGCGAGCGGCGCGAGGCGTACCGGCCGCTGCCCTCGCGCGCCCCGCTGCCGTCGACCGTGGAGCTCGAGCCGCGGCCCAACCTGCTGGTCGTCGGTCTCGGCGGGGCGACCCTCGACGCCGTGCTGCCGCTCGCTCGCCAGGGCCAGCTGCCGTTCTTCGCCCGCCTGCTCGAACAGGGCAGCTACACACACCTGACCAACCTCGGTCCGCCGTCGCCGGCGGCCGAATGGACCACCGTGGCGACCGGCAAGCTGCCGTTCAAGCACGGCGTTGCGAGTCAGCGGGTGTTTCCGGCCGAGCTGCTGGCGGCGGGCGGGCCGGTGCGGCTGCCGCCCGCGCACCTCGGCTTCGCCTCCTGGGGCGGCCTGCTGCTCGACACCGCCCCGGTGGACACGCGACACTGGCGGGCGGTCGCGCTGTGGGAGATCCTCTCGCGGCTCGGGGTCCCGACCGGGGTCCTCGGCTGGCCGGCCACCCGGCCTGTGCCGGCGGGGCTGGCGTACGCCTTCTCGGACCGCTATTTCGCCGGCGACTCGACCGCCGACGGTGCCTCTCCGGCGGGGCTCGCCGAGCGCGGCGTCCTGTTCCGGGTCGAGCCCCAGGAGATCGACCCCGAGCTGGCCTCGGCGCTCGGCGACCAGGTGCCGTTCCGGTTGCTCGAGGCGGTGGCCGAGGACCTGTGGCGGCAGTCGCTGGCAGGGTTCCTGGCCGAGCAGCGCGCCGGGGTCCGCGCCCGGTTCGTGGTGCTGCCGGGCCTCGAGGAGGTCTCGCGCAGCTACTTCGGCGGCTACTACTACGCCCAGTTCGAGGGCACCCAGAAGCGGCGTCACCTGCAGGCCGCGCAGTCGCTCACCGCCTACTATCATCACCTCGACGGCTTCCTGGAGCGCAGCTGGTCGCGCCTGACCGGACGCCGGCTGCTGGTGGTGGTCTCGGTGCGCGGCTTCACCGCACCGGCCGGCGCGCACAAGCTGTGGCGGGCGATCACCGGCCGCGGTGTCGAAGGGCTCGAGACCGGGCCCGCCGACGGCATGCTGATCCTGGCCGGCGACGGCATCCATGCCGGCCGGCTGCTGGATCCGGCCGCGCCGGTCGACGTCATGCCGACCCTGCTGTACGGCATGGGGTTCCCGATCGCGCGTGACCTCGACGGCGAAGTGCTCACCGGGGCCTTCGACAGCGCTTTCCTGGCGCGCCACCCGCTGACTTTCGTGCCGTCCTACGAAACCCTGGCCGGTACGCCGCTTGAGCCCGGGCCGGCGGCGTTCAACCCTCTTTGGTGAGCGGCATCGGCCGCACCACCGGCCGTTCCGACACCGGCCGCTCCGGCACCGCCGCCTGCGGCCGGCCGCGCTCCATCCGGCAGCTGCCCTCGAAGAAGGCCCCGTCCTCGATGACCAGCGAGGGGGTCGCGAGCTCGGCGTAGACCCGGCCCTGGGCCGTGATCTCGACCCGCTTTGCCGCCTTGACGCTGCCGCGCACCGTGCCGGAGACGAAGATCGTGCCCACCTGGATCTCGCCCTCGACCTCGCCGCGCTCGCCGACCACCAGGTCTCCCCTGGAGATCACCTTGCCCGACACCTTGCCGTCGACGCGAAAGGTGTCCTCGAAGTGGAGGTCGCCCTGGATGTGGCTGCCGGCGTCGAGGAAGCCGTTGAGGTCCCCGCGCTCACCGTCCGACTTGAAGATCATCGTCTACCCCCTCTGGCCCATGAGCCGATCGTACAACCTCATGAGCTCTTCTTCGGAGTGAAAGTGGATGCGCACGACGCCGCCGCGGCGGGCGCGGCGGATCTCCACCCGGGTCTGCAGCCGGCGGGTGAGCCGCTCGGCGGCCGCGTCGGTGTCGGGGTCCGCCGGGCGGGCCGCCGGCGCCTGCTTGCGGCCGGCGGTGCGCCGCTCGAGCTGACGGGCGCTCAGCCCGCCGTCGGCGGCCAGCCGCGCCAACCGCTGCTGCTCCTCGGCGCCGGCTACCGACAGCAGCGGCAGCGCCTGGCCGGCGGTCAGCCGTTCCTCGCGTAGCATCGCCTGCACCTCGGGCGGCAGCCGCAGCAGCCGTAGCCGGTTGGTCACCGTGGAGCGCGCCTTGCCCACCCGCACCGCGACCTGCTCCTGTGTGAGCTCGAACTTCTCCTGCAGCACGCGGTACGCCTCGGCCTCCTCGATCGGGTTGAGATCGCTGCGCTGCAGGTTTTCGACCAGGGCGGTCTCGAGCAGCTCCCGGTCGTCGGCGACCTGGCGCAAGACGACCGGCACCTCATCCAGCCCGGCTCGCCGGGCAGCGCGCCAGCGGCGCTCGCCGGCGACGATCAGGTAGCCGCCGTCGCCGTCGGCGGCGACCACGATCGGCTGCACGATCCCCTGGGCGCGGATCGAGGCCGCCAGCTCCTCGAGGCCCTGCTCGTCGAAGTCGGCCCGCGGCTGCAGCCGGTTGGGGCGCAGCTTCGAGATCGGCAGGCTCTGCAACGCCCGCTCGGGCTCGAGCAGGGCGTCGAGTCCGCGCCCCAGGCCGCGTCGGCGGGTGCTCACGCCGCCCGCCCCAGCAGCTCGCGGGCCAGCGCCAGGTAGGCCTCGGCGCCGCGGCTCTTGATGTCGTATTGCAGAATCGGCTGGCCGTGGCTGGGCGCCTCCGCCAGCCGGACGTTGCGCGGCACGACCGTGTCGAACACCTGGCGCCCGAAGTGGCGCCGTACCTCTTCCGACACGTCGCGCGACAGGTTGGTGCGCTCATCGAACATGGTCAGCAGGATACCGGCCATGCCGAGCCGCGGGTTGGCCGCGCCGCGGATCCGGCGGACCGTTCCGACCAGGGCGCTGATGCCCTCGAGCGCGAAGTACTCGCACTGCAGCGGCACCATCACCCGGTCGGCCGCCGTCAGCGCCAGCACGGTCAGGTGGCCGAGAGAGGGCGGACAGTCGAGCAGGATGAGGTCGTGGTCGGCGGCCACCGGGGCGAGCGCCCGCCGCAGGCGGTACTGCCACCCCTCGAGACCTACGAACTCCACCTCGATGCCGACCAGGTCGCGGCCCGCGGGCACCAGCGCCAGGCACGGCATCGTAGTCGGCTTGACGGCGCGCGCGATCGGCGCCTGGCCGGTGAGGACGTGGTAGAGGTGGGGCGGCTCGGCCTCGACCCCCAGACCGCGGGTGGCGTTGCCCTGCGGATCGCAGTCCACCAGCAGCACCTTGCGCTCGAGGGCGGCCAGGGCGGCGCCGAGGTTGATGGCGGTGGTCGTCTTGCCGACCCCCCCCTTCTGATTGGCGATGGCGAGTACCGTGGTCACGCTGGCCCCGTCGTGGCCGCCCCCGGCGCCGCGCCGAGCTCCGCCGTCATGGCCGCCGCCGCACTTCGACGATCCGCCTGCGCTCGCTGCCCGGCAGCGCCACGGCGCGCTCCACCGCGAAGCCGGCGGGCAGCTCGGGCGGCCCCTCGCCCCGCCACCACAGCAGCGCTCCCGAGCGGCTCAGCCGCGCGCACAGCGCACCCATCACCGCGGTCGGCAGCTTGACGGCGCGCAAGGTCAAAAGGTCGAACTCCTCGGGAAGCTCCGGCGGCAGGACGGCGGAGACTCTAGCATTGAGGCACCGGCACGACAACGCGGCGCGGGCGACCGCCGTGCGCAGGAAAGCCCACTTGCGCTGGCGCGACTCGACCAGCCAGACGTCGAGCTCCGGCCGCGCCGCCGCCAGCACGAAACCGGGGAAGCCGGCACCCGACCCCACGTCGACCAGCGAGCGGGCAGCCGCGCCGACGAGCGGCAGCGCCGCCAGCGACTCGCCGTAATGCCGCTCGACCAGCTCCGCGGCGGTTCCCGGGCCGACCAGGGAGAGCCCTCGCCCCCAGTCGCTGAGCAGCTCGTAGTGGGCCCAGAGCGCCGCCACCGCCCGGCCGGCGAGCGGCTCGGGGCTGGCGGCGCGGAGCCTCGCAGCGAAGGCGGCCCCGGTGAGCTCCGGGAACCTCACCGGGCCGCCTCGTTCGGATTGACCGACCAGGGTTCCACGTGGTACTTGACGGTGTAACAACAGGAGCGTTCCACGTGACACATGACGGTGAAACAACTCCGCCGAGCGCCTTCGACGTCGGCTTCCTGCTCGGCTTGCTGGTCGGCGAAGGGCATTTCGGTGGCGACGGGCGGCAGCCCCAGGTCACCCTGCGGATGCACACCGATCACGAGAGCCTGTTCCGCTGGATCGAGCGCACCTTCCCGGGGGGCCGATTGTACGGCCCCTACCACCACGGCGGGCGCAGCTACTACCAGTGGATGGCCCGCGGCGCGTTCCTGCGCCGGCGGCTGCTGCCGCTGCTCGAGCGCCACCTGTCGGCCGAGCTCGACGAGAAGGCGTTCGGCCGCTACCGCGCGATGCGCGAGCGCTACGGGCTGTAGGGCCCCGGCTCGCCATCGCCGGCCGGGCCGGCGGCCAGGATCACGAGCCGCTTGAACAGCCCTCGCCCGCGGCTCTCGGTGGCGATCTCCGGATCGCCGGCGAGCGCCAGGTGGACGATCCGCCGCTCGTCGGGAGGCAGCGGCGGCAGCGTCTGGGCCTCGCCCGTGCGCCGCACCTCTTCGGCCTTCTCCTTCGCCATCTGCTCGAGCCGCAGCTTGCGCTGCTCGTGGAAGCCGCCGGCGTCGACGCGCACGAAGCGCGAACCACCGGTCAGCCCGCGCAGCATGCGCGGCAGGAGGTGCTGGATCGCCAGCAGGCCGGCGCCGTTGTCGGCAAGCAACAGCTCGTGGTCGTCCCCGGCGACCTCCACGTCGATCCTCTCGACGCCGTCTCCCGCCCGCGCGCGCGAGTCCAACCCGGCCAGCTCCAGCAGCTGGTTGGCGGCCAGCTCGACCGCCGCGATCTCGTCGAGGTCGGGGCGGGCCGCGGAGCGCCGGGCGCGCGGCGCCCGCTCGCCGCGGGGCGACGCCTCCCGCTCACGACGAGGGGCCGGCGCGCGTGGAGCCGACACCTCGGCCGCCGGCGGGACCGGCGGCGAGCCCGGGGCGCCGGCGGCCGACGCCGGCGGCGGCTCCGCCTCGGCCCGCGGCTGGCCGGGCGGGCGGCGCGGGTTGTCGGGATCGACGTCGATCACCACCGACCGGCGGGCGCGCAGGAAACCGTGCCGCTTCTCCACCCGCCGGTAGGCCAGCTCCTCGGGCTCCAGGCCGAAGTGCCGCGCCGCCGCCATCACCGCCTGCTCGAGGCTCCTACCCGAGAAGAACCGTCGCATCGCTCTTCACTCCGACTTGCCGGGCTTGTCTGCGGCGCCCGCCGCCGCGGCCTTCGCCGTCTTGAGTTTGAGGTAGATCGCCTGCTGGGCGATGCCCAGCAGGTTGTTGGTCAGCCAGTAGAGCACCAGCCCGCTCGGGAAGCCGAGGAACAGGACGGTGAAGAAGATCGGCATCAGCTGGAACAGGCGCCGCTGCATCGGGTCGGCCGCGCTGGGGGTCAGCTTCTGCTGCAGGAACTGGCTCGCCCCCATCACCACCGGCAGGACGTAGTAGGGATCGGGCGCCGAGAGGTCCTGGATCCAGCCCAGCCACGGCGCGTGGCGCAGCTCGATCGCCACCGACAGCAGGTTGTAGAAGGCGAACAGCACCGGCAGCTGAAGCAGCAACGGCAGGCAGCCGCCCGCCGGGTTGACCCCCTCGCTCTTGTACAGCGCCATCACCTCTTCGTTCATCTTGCGCTGCGCTTCGACGTTCGGCCGGTTCTGCTTGTCCTTGAGCTTGCTGCGGTACTTCTGGCGGATCGCCTGGATCTTCGGGTTGAGCTCCTGCATCTTCTGCATCGAGACCGTGCTCTTGTGCATCAGCGGAAACAGCAGGAGCCGGATGGCGATGGTCATCAGGATGATCGCCCAACCGTAGTTGGCGACCATGTTGGCGTAGATCCAGCGCAGGCTCTTGAGCAGCGGCAGGGTGAGGAAGCGGAACCAGCCGAGCTCGACCGTCTCCTCGAGCCCGTACGGCAACGCCGCCAGGCGGTCGTACTCCTTGGCCCCCCAGTAGCTGTCGATCTCCACCGCACCCGAGCCGGCCTGCGCCACCAGCGCCAGCACCCGCGCCGCGCCCTCTTCCTCCTCGCGAGCCTCGACCTCGGCGCCCTCCGCGAACCGGCCGCCGTCGACCGGCAGGAACAACAGCGGCTTGACCAGCACCTGCTCGACACCGGCGAGCGGCACCAGGGCGTTGAGGAAGTAGGTGTCCTGGATGCCGATCCAGCGCAGCCCCGACACCGGGACCAGGGTGTCGACGTCGGTCTTCGCCGGGTCGAGCCTCTCGGTGTCGTCGACCTGGCGGTAGATCACCGCGCGGCGGGCGAACCGGTTGCTGGTCTCGTCCGCGGTCGGGTTGCGGATGCCGGGGCCCAGCAGCAGACCCCAGTCGGTGCGCCCGGGCACCTCGACCCGGATCCGCAGCAGGCCGTCCGGCTGCAGGGTGATCCGCTTGCTGGCCGTGCCGGCCGCCCCGGAGTAGCGGAACTCGAGCGACTCACCGCCCGCCTGGTGCCGCACGCGCTCGACGGCGAACAGCGCGCGGTCGAAACCGGTCGACTGTCCGGCGCGGTCGGTGATCGCGAGCGGATACGGGAAGCCGCTGCGCTGGCGCACCAGGTCCACTTCGCCGCCGCCGGCGGCGGAGTGCTGCTTGAGCCTGAGCGACACCAGCACCGCGCCGCGGTTCGAGAAGACGGCCTGGTAGCTGTCGCTCTCGAGCGTCAACCGCTGCTCGCTCGCGGCCTCGATCGGCTCGGGCGCCGGCAGGGCCTCGGGCGCCGCCTCGGGCATGGCGGGTGCGACCGGCGGGGCCTCCTCGGGCGCCGCCGCCACTGGCCCTGCCGAAGGCTCGGCGGTCGGCGGAGCGGCGGCGGGCGCTTCGCTCACCGGCGGCGGCGTGGGCGGGCGCTCGGGTGCCGGGAACAGCTGCTGCCACAGGATCAGCACCGCCACCGAGAGCAGCGTCGCCAGGAGGAGTCTTCGCGTATCCACGGTCGGTCAGGGGCTCTGCGTCAAGGCGGGTCGTAGCCGCCGGGGTGGAACGGGTGGCAGCGCAGCAGGCGGCCCACCGCCTTCAGCGAACCGCGCCAGGGTCCGTACTTGATCAGTGCGCCGCGCGCGTACTGCGAGCAGCTCGGCTCGAACCGGCAGGTGCGGGGCAGCAGCGGCGACAGGTAGCGCTTGTACAGGTCGATCGCGGCGACCAGCAGGCCGGTCAGGCCTCGCGGCCGGGCTTCGGTCCCAGCCCCGCCAGCAGCCGTTCGAGCTCGCTCTCGATCGACCCGAAGCCCGCGCTTCCCGCCGGCGGCTTGAAGTGCACCACCAGGTCGACCGCCGGCAAGCTGCTGCGCCCCTGCCATCGCCGGTAGATCTCCCGCGCCCGCCGTTTCAGGCGGTGCCGCACCACGGCCCGGCCGACCTTGCGGCTGGCCGTGATGCCGAGGCGTGGATGGCCCTCTCGGTTGGGGTGCACATAGAGGATGAGCAGCGAGCCGTGTCGCCGCCGGCCGTGGCGGTAGCAGCTCAGGTAGTCGCGCCTGCGCCGCAGCCGGTGTTGCCGCGGCAGGGATTCCCCCCGGGCCGGGCGAGCCGGCCGTTCGGCCATCGCTCAGGCGGAGAGGCTCTTGCGACCCTTGCGGCGCCGGCGCTTGAGGATTGCCCGCCCGGCGCGCGTTCGCATGCGCGACCGAAAGCCATGGTTCTTCTTGCGCCGCCGGTTGTTGGGCTGAAAGGTGCGTTTCATGATCTGTCTCTCATCTGCCGCCAGGACGCCGCGAGGACCGCAGCCAGCGGGCTAGCGCAAACAACGTAATCTACCGGGTTCCGCGACGGCGGGTCAACCCTCACGGCCGGCGGGTAGTGCCCCAGGACACGACCGGCCGGCGGTGCGGCCTGGACGATGGCGGAGAGGGTGGGATTCGAACCCACGGACCGCTTGCACGGTCAACGGTTTTCGAGACCGCCCCGTTCGACCACTCCGGCACCTCTCCGTGAGGACGAGCGCCACCGCGGCGGTGCCCGTCCTGCGATCTCTGGCGGAGAGGGTGGGATTCGAACCCACGGTACGGGGTTGCCGCACACACGATTTCCAGTCGTGCACCTTCGGCCACTCGGTCACCTCTCCGGTTTCGCGCTCTCAAAGAACCGCCGGCCGCTCACGCAGCGCGGCGAAGAACCGCCGTAGCATACGGGAAGATTCCTCCGCCGACACCCCCTCGGTGACCTCGAGACGATGGTTGAGCCGCTGGTCGGCCACCAGGTTCCCCAGGCTGCCGCAGAAGCCGGCCTTGGGGTCGCGGGCGCCGAACACCAGCCGCTCGACGCGCGCCAGCACCAGCGCGCCGGCGCACATGGCGCACGGCTCGAGGGTGACGTACATCGTCGTGCCAGCGAGCCGCCAGCCGCCGACCGCCGCCGCTGCCTGGCGCAGGGCGACGAGCTCGGCGTGCGCCAGCGGGTCGCCGTCGGCCTCGCGCCGGTTGTGGCCGCGGCCCACGATCTCGCCGCCGCGCACCACCACGGCGCCCACCGGCACCTCCCCAAGCTCCGCCGCGCGGCGCGCCAGCGCCAGCGCCTGCTCCATCCAGAGTTCGTCTCGTTCCATCGGCGCGCCCCGGGCGGTCCGCCCGCCACCCGATGATAGCCGCCGCCCGCCGCGGCGGCGGGCAGAGCGCGCGGCGCGCCTTTACATACCTCTCTGCCGCGCGTACCATCGTTTTCGGCAGCGGCGGGCGAAGGGTTCGGGTCCTGTGCACCGAACGGCTCCGAACCTCGTCAGGCCCGGAAGGGAGCAGCGATAAGGTGCCCGGCTCGGGTGCCGCAGATCAGCCGGAACCCTTCGTCGGCCGCTGCCTTCTGCCGTCATGGCCTACCAGGTTCTCGCCCGCAAGTGGCGTCCGCAGGATTTCTCCGCCGTCGTCGGCCAGCAGTCCGTCGTGACGGCGCTGCGCAACGCGGTGGTCGAGAACCGCATCGCGCAGGCCTACCTGTTCTCGGGCATCCGCGGGGTCGGCAAGACGAGCGTGGCGCGCATCTTCGCCAAGGCGCTCAACTGCCCCGAGCGCGACGGCGCCGACCCGTGCAACCGCTGCGGAGCCTGCGAGGAGATCACCCGCGGCGCCGATCTCGAC
Organism: Thermoanaerobaculia bacterium; assembly: GCA_041574955.1. Taxonomy (GTDB): domain Bacteria; phylum Acidobacteriota; class Thermoanaerobaculia; order Multivoradales; family JAHEKO01; genus CALZJC01. The sequence goes on from JBFGNS010000004.1 coordinate 11,151, forward strand.
GTCATCGAGGTCGACGCCGCCACCTACTCCAAGGTCGAGCAGGTGCGCGAGCTGGCCGAGAGCCTGCGCTACGGGCCGGCGCGCGACCGCTACAAGGTGGTGGTGATCGACGAGATCCACCGGCTGTCGCGCCAGGCGTTCGACGCCCTGCTCAAGATCGTCGAGGAGCCGCCACCCCATCTGGTCTTCGTATTCGCCACCACCGAGGTCGAGGCGGTGCCGGCGACGATCCTCTCCCGCTGTCAGGAGTTCCGCTTCCGGCGGGTGCCGACGGCGACCCTGTCCGAGCACCTGCGCCGGATCTGCGACGGCGAGCAGATCACCGCCAGCGACGCGGCGCTCCGCCTGGTGTCGCGCGCCGGCGAGGGCAGCGTGCGCGACGCGGTCGCACTGCTCGACCAGCTGGCGACCTTCGGCTCGGGAACGGTCGCCGACGAGCAGGCGTCGCGCATCCTGGGCGGCGTGGGCGCGGCGTTCCACCTCGGCCTGCTGCGGGCCATCCTGGCCGGTGACAGCGGCACGGTCGCCGGCGCCGCGCGCCAGCTCGACGGCGAGGGGCGCGACCCGCGCCACGTCTACGCCGAGCTCCTGGCCTACTGCCGCGACGCCCTGCACCTCGCGCTCGGCGGCGACCCCGCCACCATAGACCTGCCCGGCGACGAGGCGGTCGCGCTGGCGGAGCTGGTCGCCGACCAGCGCTACGAGACCCTGCTGCGGCTGATCCACATGCTGCTGTCGGGCGAGCAGGCGGTGCGGCGCAGCGAGCAGGGCGCGCTGGCTCTCGAGATCGCCCTGCTACGCGCCGCCGAGCTGCCCAAGCTGACCCGGGTGGAGGAGCTGCTGGGCGGCGGCGGCCCGGCAAGCGAGGGTCCGGCAAGCGGCGGCCCGGGCGGCGGCGGCCCGAGCGGCGACGGCGAGCCCGCCCCGAAACGGCGCCGCCCGCCGGCGGCGCGCTCGCGCTCGGCGCCCGGGGCCGACCCCGATCCGGCCGCGGCGCGCCAGGCCGCCGCAGCGAGCGAGCCCGCGAACGACCCCCCGGAAGACCGCCCGAAAGACCGCTCGAAAGACCCCCCGAACAAGGCCGCGAGCCGGGCGGCCGCTCCGCCGGACCCGCCCGCTTCCGCGCCCAACGAGCCCGCCGGCGAAGCCGGAAGCGCCGAGCTGCCCTCCGCCGCGGACCGGGCGGCCGCCGACGCCGGCGCGGAGGACAACGGCGACCAGGTGCGCCGGTTCCTAGACCAGGTGAGCCTGCGGCGCCAGCCGCTGGCGGCGCACCTGGCCGACGCCGAAGAGGTCCGCTTCGAAGACGGCCGGCTCAAGATCGTCGCCCCGGCCGACGACGACTGGCTGCCGAAGGCGCTGGCGCGCGAGAACAACCGGGCGGTGCTCGAGGAGTGCCTGCACGCGGTGTGGGGCGAGCGCGCCGACTGGCGGCTGGCGACCGGCAGCGCCGCCCGCGCGCCGCGGCGCCAGGCGCCCACCGAGCCGGCCGCCGCCCCGCCGAGCCACCCGGCAGCCGAGCACCCGGCGGTGCAGGCCGCGCTCGACATCTTCGGCGGCACCATCGAGACCATCGACAACAAAACGGAAGGCTGAGCCCATGAACCTCCAGAAGCTGATGCAGCAGGCGCAGCAGATGCAGGCCAAGCTGCAAAAGGAGATGCAGGAGACCGTCGTCGAGGCATCGATAGGCGGCGGCATGGTCACCGTCGAGATGAGCGGAGTCAAGAAGCTGGTCTCGGTCAAGATCGACCCCGAGGCCATGGACCCCGAAGACCCGTCGATGCTCGAGGACCTGGTGCTGGCGGCGGTCAACGAGGCGGCCCGCAAGGTCGACGAAGCGCTGCAGGCCAAGCTGGGCAGCGCGGCCAGCGGCCTGTCGACCGGCCTGGTCTGACCGCCATCGCCGCCTCCGGCATGAAGGATCCGCTGTCCCGGCTGGTCGACGAGCTGTCGCGTCTGCCCGGCATCGGGCCCAAGACGGCCAGCCGCCTCGCCTACCACCTGCTCAAGATGTCGCGCCAGGACGCGGCCGAGCTGGCCGGTGCGATCGTCGCGGTCAAGGACGAGCTGTTCGAGTGCTCGCGGTGCAACTCGATCACCGCCATCGACCCCTGCCGCTACTGCACCGACCCCCAGCGCGACGACGGGTTGCTGTGCGTCGTCGAGGAGCCGTTCAACATCCGTCCCATCGAGCGCACCGGCGAGTACCGCGGCCGCTACCACGTGCTGGGCGGCGCGCTGTCCCCCCAGCGCGGCATCGGTCCCGAGCAGCTGGCGGTGGCCGGGCTGATGACGCGGCTCGACGGCGTCGCCGAGGTCATCCTGGCCACCAACCCCGACGTCGAGGGTGAGGCCACCGCTCTCTACCTGGCGCGACAGCTCAAGGAGCGAGGGGTCACCGTCAGCCGGCTGGCGTTCGGCATGCCGGTCGGCGGCGACATCGAGTACACCGACGAGGTGACCCTGGCGCGCTCGCTGAGCGGCCGGCGGGAGCTGTGATCGGAAGCAGCCGCCGCCGCCGCGTCGTGCGACAATCGCCCCGGGCATGGCCGACGCGGGTAACTTCAAGCTGGCCTTCATCGGCAGCCACGGCGTCGGCAAGACGACGCTGTGCTACGGCCTGGCGGCTCGTCTCAAGGCGCGCGACGTCTCGCTCGAGGTGGTGCACGAGGTGGCGCGGCGCTGCCCGCTGCCGATCAACGAGGAGACCGGGGTCGCCGCGCAGTCGTGGATCCTGCACCACCAGCTGGGCGAGGAGCTGGTGGCCGGTGACCGCTACCCGGTAGTGCTGTGCGACCGCAGCGTCCTCGACAACTACGTCTACCTGCTGCTTGCCGCCGGCCGGCGACCAGAGCTCGAGCCGCTGATCGACAGCTGGATGAGGACCTACGACCTGCTGGTGCACGTGCCGATCGTGGCGGCGCCGGCGGCCGACGGCGTGCGCGCCACCGACCCCGCGTTCCAGCTCGCTGTCGACCGGCGGCTGGCCGCCGAGCTCGAGCGCCGCGGACTGCCGGCGGTGGTGCTGGACCCGGCCGCCCGCACCGGCTGGCTCGAGAGCGTCGAGGCGCTGGTGTGGGAGCGGCTCCAGCCGCCCCAGCTGCGGCTGCTATGAGCCGATGAGCGGTCAGGCGGCGCTCTTCCTGCTGCTCGCGCTGCTGTTCGTGGCCGCCGTAGTGGTGACCGTGGCGGTGGTGCGGCACGCGCCCCGCAGCCGCGCGGCAGAGCTGGTCGACCGCGGTGATTTCGACGCCGCGCTGGCCGCCGGCGGGCGGCCCGAGGACCGTCGCGCCGCGGCCACCGCCAGCCGCCACCTGCTGCGGTTCGACGCGGCGGCTGCGCTGCTCGACGACCTGCTCGACGACGAGCCGGACGACGGCGAGGCGTTGGTCGAGCGCGGTCTGGTGGCGGCCTACACCGGCCGCTTCGAGGACGCCCGCCGCTTCCTCGAGCGCGCGGCCCGGGTGCGCGCCGACCTCGCCGAGAGCATCACGCTGCACCGCGCCTGGCTCGAGCTGCGCGCCGGGCAGGAGGCGGCGGCGCGACGGCTGTTCGAGGAGATCGACGCTCCTCTCGAGTCCAAGCTGCGGGGCGACCTGGCGGGCGACCCGCTGTTCGCCGAGTGGTTCCTGCAGGCCGCCGAGCTGTGGCGCGCCACCGGCCGGGGCGAGCTGGCGCGTTGGGCGCTGGCGACCGGCCGGCGGGCGGCAGCCGGCAGCCGGCTGGCGGAGGTGGTGGGAGCCGCCGGCGAGGCGCCTCCGGCCGCACTACAATAGGTGGCCGTGAGCGTCGCCGACCAGCTCGGGGCCATCGCCCTGTTCGCCCACTTCGAGGCCGACGATCTGGGCAGCCTGGCCGCCGCCACCAGCGCCCACCGGGCGGCGGCGGGCGGCCGGCTCGACGAGCTGGCCGACAGCGCCTTCCTGGTCGAGCGCGGCAGCGTCGAGCTGAGCCGCACGACGCCGTACGGACCGTTCGTGTTGCGCCGCGTCGGCGACGGCGCGCTGTTCGGGGAGGCGACGCTGCTCGGGTTCCAGGCCGGCGCCGACATGCTGGCCGCCGAAGCCGAGACCAGCGCCCTGGTGTTCGACCGTGACACCGTCGCCGCCCTTTCCGAGGCCAGCCAGCGGTTCCACCTCAGCCTGTTGTGGTCGCTGTGGAAGAGCCTGTCCGGCAAGCTGCGGCGAGCCAACGACCGGCTCACCGAGTTCTTCAACCCGGCGCTCGACGCGCCGCAGGGGGAGCCGCCGTCACGCCCCGCGCCGGCGGCCGGCTTCCGCGTCGACATCGCCGCCAAGCGCGGCCTGTTCCAGGAGCAGCGGCTGTCGGGCCTCGAGATCAACTTCCTCACCACGCTGTCGCGCGAAGAGCGCTACGCCGACGGCGAGGCCGTCTTTCACGAGGGCGAGCCGGCCGAGGCGATGTACGTGGTGCTCGACGGCAAGGTCCGGATCAGCAAGCACATTCCCGGCGTCGGCGAGGAGGCGCTGTCGTTTCTCGAGCGCGGCGCCTACTTCGGCGAGATGGCGCTGATCGACAGCCAGGCGCGCTCGGCCAGCGCGGTGGCGCACGGCGGCGAGGCGGTGGTGCTGGCGATTCCGCGCGACGTGCTGGGCGGGCTGCTCGACATCCGGAAGACCTCCTCGCCTCGGCTGCTGCGCCTGCTGTGCGAGATGCTCTGCCGGCGGCTGCGCGAGCTCGACGACAAGCTGGTCGGCTGGCACATCCTGTCCGCCGGCTCGCCGCCGCACGCGGCGGCCGACTAGCCTGGCCTACTCGCCGCCGCTCGGCGAGCGGCCGCAGGGGCCTGAAGATCCGCGACTTGCCGCCCGCGGGCACCGCAGGCGTACTCCAGACTACGTCGAGGATGCCCGGACAAGCGGAAGTCGCGCAGCTTCGGGTGCATCCGGACGCGCGACGGCGGCGCGGTGAGAAGGTCGGGCTAGCGGTCTTCGTCCGGCCGCGCGCGGCGGGCGGCGGCGAGCGCCTTGCGCGCCAGCCCGGCGAGCGGCATCTCGCTCAGCGCGGTGTCCCCGAACCAGCCCGCCTCGGCCGACTCGGCCACCCCTCCGGCGGCGCGCAGCTCGGCCCGCCACAGCTCGACCTCGAGCCGGCGGTTGGTGATGGCGTGGCGCAGGGTGGCGAGCGGCGCGGCCAGCCGCCAGCGGCCGCCGTAGCGCGCGGCCAGCGCGCGCTCGGCCTCGGCCGGCTCGCCGGCCGCCACCCACGGCAGCTCCCAGAGCCCGGCCAGCAGCTGCTCCGTCGGTGGCCGGCGGACCAGCAGCAGCCGGCCGCCCTGCCGCGCCAAGGCCGCGATCCGCCGCTCGCGCCGGGGCTCCGGCGACCGCCGCCGGGACGGTAGCCGCTGCTCCAGCCCGGCGGCAAGCGCGCCGCAGCCCGCGGCCAGCGGACAGCTCGGGCAGCGCGGACGGCGCGGCAGACAGACGGTCGCACCGAGCTCCATGAGCGCCTGGTTGACGTCGCCCGGGCGTCCTTCCGCGCCGCCCACCAGCTCGGCGGCGTAGGTCTCGATCCGGCGGGCCACCGCCGCCCGGTGCACCTCGCGCCGCTCACCCAGCAGGCGGGTGACGACCCGCACGACGTTGCCGTCGACCGCCGGCACCGCCTCGCCGAAGGCGATGCTGGCCACCGCCGCGGCGGTGTAGCGCCCCACGCCGGGCAGGCGAAGCCACTCGGCGGCGGTGTGCGGCCAGCCGGCGCCGGCGGCCACCAGCGTCCGGGCGGCGGCGTGCAGCCGGCGGGCGCGCTGGTAGTAGCCGAGCCCCGACCAGGCGGCGAGCACCTGCTCCTCGTCGGCCGCCGCCAGGCTCTCGACGTCCGGAAAGCGCTCCAGGAAGCGCTGGTAGTAGGGGCCCGCGGTCTCGGCGCGCGTCTGCTGCAGCATCACCTCCGAAACCCACACCGCGTAGGGATCGGCGCTCCGCCGCCAGGGCAGCTGGCGCGCGTTGGCGTCGTACCAGGCGAGCAGCCGCGCGGCAGCGGCGGTGCGGCTCAAGGGCTGGGCGCGGGCCAGATTGGCCGGCGGGCCGACGAAACGGCACCGCCCCGACCGCGAGTGGCGGTCGGGGCGGTGTCGTTCGAGAGAAGAATGGAAAAGGGGGGAGGATTCGTTGGGTGGTCTGTTGACTATACCCCTCGGCTCGGTAGATCGATCGAGGGGAACTGGGTGATGGGGTTTGGAGAAGTGCCGGACGGCTCGCGCCGCCCGAAGTTGGAAAGAATGTGTTGAGGGACCTCCCCGTGAGTCCTTGTCCTTGCTGGCATTTCTTCTTGCAAGCCAGGTGCCAACACCCTCGTCCGCACCCCCGCGCAGCATTGCCGGCGGCCGGTTGCGGCCCCGTGCCGCATCTGGGAGAGTGGGCCGGTGCGAGCCCTGATCGTCGTCTTCCTGCTGCTGGTGGTGGTCGTGGTCGTCGTCGGGGTGGCGGCCGTCCTGCTGTCGGACGGCGCGGCCGCGGTCGGCAAGCCACGGGTGCTGACCGTGCGGCTGGACCGGCCGCTGCTCGATTATGCGCCGGTACCGGCGCTGCCGGTGTTCGACCTCGACCCCGGCGCCAGCCTCGCCACGCTCTACCGGGCGCTCGACCGGGCTCGGCACGAAAAGGAGATGGCCGGCGTCGCGGTCTACATCCAGAGCGCCCGCTTCGGGCTCGCCAAGGCGCACGAGCTGCGGCGGCTGCTGGCCTCGGTCGCCGAGGCCGGCAAGTTCGTCGACTGCTACCTCGAGACGGCGGGCGAGGGCACCAACGGCACCCTGGCGTACTTCGTGGCCACCGCCTGCGACCACATTTCGCTGGCCCCCGCCGGAGACGTCAACCTGCTCGGTCTGTACGCCGACAGCCTGTTCCTGCGCGGCACCTTCGACAAGCTGAAGATCGAGCCCGACTTCCAGGCGGTGGGCGAGTACAAGAGTGCCGGCGAGGCGTTCACCCGGCACGATCATTCGCCGGCGGCGCGAGCCGCGCTGTCGGCGATCCTCGACGACCTGTACGGCCAGCTGGTGGACGCCGTCGCGACGGCGCGCGAGCTGGCGCCGGAGCGCGTCCGGGAGCTCGTCGACGGCGCGCCTTACAGCGCCGAGGAGGCGCTCGCCGCCGGGCTGGTCGACCAGCTCGCCTTCCCCGACGAGTTCGAGGACCGGCTCGCCGAGCTCGCCGGCGGCGAGCCCCTGCTGGTGAGCGCCAGCCGGTTCGGTGCCGGCGGTGAGCGCGGCCGCGGGCCGCTGGCGGTGGTCTTCGCCCAGGGTGTGATCGTGCGCGGCCGCGGCGGCATCGACGCCTGGACGCGCGATCTCTACGTCGGCTCGGACGACATGCGGCGGCTGCTGCGCGAGCTGGCCGAGAGCGACGCCGTCAAGGCGGTGGTGCTACGCATCGACAGCCCGGGCGGCTCGGCGCTCGCCTCCGATCTGATCCTGCGCGAGGTGGAACGGCTGCAGCGGGTCAAGCCGGTGGTCGTCTCGATGTCCGACCTGGCGGCCTCCGGCGGCTACTACATCGCCGCCAAGGCGGAGAAGATCGTCGCCGAGCCGGCGACGTTGACCGGCTCGATCGGTGTGGTGGCCGGCAAGCTGGTGACGCGGCGGTTCGAAGAGGAGCTGCTGGGGCTGACCCACGACACCCTGCAGCGCGGCTCGAACGCCGCCATCTACTCGCCGCTCGAGCCGATGACCGAGGTCCAGGCCGAGCAGTTCGGCCGCCTGATGCAGGGCGTCTACGACCGGTTCATCGGTCACGTCGCCAGCGGTCGCACGCTCGAACCGGCGGCGGTCGAGGAGGTCGCCGGCGGGCGGGTGTGGACCGGCGAGCGGGCCGTGGGCCTCGGGCTGGTGGACGAGCTCGGCGGGCTCGACCGCGCGCTCGCGCTGGCGCGCGAGGCGGCAGGCATCGACGACGCCCGCGCCGGCTACCGCTACTATCCGCGGCCGCCCGGGCTGCTCGAGTTCTTCTTCGGCGACGACTCGGGTCTGCCGCCGCTCGGCGGCGCGCCGCTCGAGCGGCTGCTGGCGCCGCCGCGGCCGCCGGGACTGCTCGAGCTGCCGGCTCCCTGGCGCGCCTTGAACCGTCCGCTGTAGGCGCTCAGCATGGGCACGCCCGGGGCCGCCGCGCGGGCCGCCCGCGCCGCCGGGTGGGACCCCGGTTGCGCCGCCGAAGCCGTGTGCTATCATCCCGCCGCTCCGCCGAAATCTGACCCTTTCAGGAGCAGCAAAGCTTCAACATTTTTTCCACAGCCTGTGGAAAACCGGCCGGGATTCTTGTTGCTCGAATGACCTCCCACCCCCTTTGGAACCGGCTGCAGAAACGCCTCGCCAAGGAGCTCGACCCGGAGGAGTTCTCGCTCTGGTTCCAGCCGCTCAAGGTGCGCTCGGAGGAAGGCCGTCGGCTGGTACTGGTGGCCCCCAACAGCCGGTTCGTCCACACCCTCGAGGAGAGCTACCGGCCGGCGGTCAACCGGGCCATCGCCGGTATGGACGAGCCGGTGTTCGAAGTGCTGTTCTCGGCCGAGGACCAGACACCGCCCGCCGCCGCACCGCGACTCAACCCGCGCTACGAGTTCGACACCTTCGTCGTCGGTAGCTCGAACCAGTTCGCGCACGCCGCCTGCCGGGCGGTTGCCGAGAACCCGTCGCGTAGCTACAACCCGCTGTTCCTGTACGGCGGCGTCGGGCTCGGCAAGACCCACCTGATGCAGGCGATCGGCCATCAGATCCTGCGCAAGCACCGCCAGCTGCAGGTGATGTACCTGCCGGCCGAGCAGTTCGTCAACGAGCTGATCAGCTCGCTGCGGTTCAACCGCATGCCGGACTTTCGCGAGCGCTACCGCAACATCGACGTGCTGCTGGTGGACGACATCCAGTTCCTGGCCAACAAGGAGCGCACCCAGGAGGAGTTCTTCCACACCTTCAACACGCTCTACACCAGCCAGAAGCAGATCATCCTGTCGTCCGACGCCTCGCCGCGGCAGATTCCGCAGCTCGAGGAGCGGCTGCGCAGCCGCTTCGAATGGGGCCTGATCGCCGACATCCAGCCGCCCGATCTCGAAACCAAGGTGGCGATCCTGCGCCGCAAGGCCGACGCCGAGCGTGCCGGCCTGCCCGACGACGTCGCGCTGTTCATCGCCCATCAGGTGAAGTCCAACATCCGCGAGCTCGAGGGCCTTCTGATCCGGGTGCTGGCGTTCTCCTCGCTGACCGGCAAGCCGCTATCGCTCGAGCTGGCCAAGGAGACGCTCAAGGACATCCTGCCGCCCGAGGGACGGCGCGTGTCGGGCGGCGAGATCGTCAAGTTCGTGGCTCGCCACTACGGCCTGAAGGTGAGCGAGATCAAGAGCCGCAGCAACGCCAAGCAGATCGTATTCCCGCGCCAGGTCGCCATGTACCTGTGCAAGCAGCTCACCGAGATGTCGTTCCCCGAGATCGGCAAGCTGTTCAACGACAAGCACCACTCGACCGTGATGCATTCGGTGGACAAGATCGACAAGCTACAGCGCGACGACGCCGAGCTGTCGAGCGTGCTGCGCGGCATGCTGCGCCACTTCGCCTGACGCCGGCGCGCAGCTCACGGGCTGTGGATGCCGGCTGCGGTCCGCCGGTGGAGAAGCTGTGGAAAGCGGCGCGGACGGCGCCCGGCTTCCGCAGCCGTCCACCGCTCGTCCACAACGCGGCCACAACTTTTTCCACTCGCCCGGCAGCCTCGCTCGCTCCCTCGGCGCCAACTCGCGAGCGTCGCTTTCCGCAGTTCCACAGCCGCCTACGGCTACTACTGCTGTGCTATATTGACTATTCTTCCAGACGGAGTCGCCTCCCATGAAAATTCGTCTCAAGCGCTCCGAGTTCCTGAACGAGCTCGCCCCGATGCAAGGCATCGTCGAGCGACGCACCACCATTCCGGTGCTGTCGCACATCCTGCTGCGCGCCGGCGACGGCCGGCTGGATCTGGCGGCGACCGATCTCGACGTGTCGCTCACCACCTGGTGCGAGGCCGAGGTCGAGGGCACTGGCGGCATCGCCGTCCAGGCGCGCAAGTTCCTCGAGATCGTCCGCTCGCTGCCGTCCGACGAGGTGCGGCTGGAGGTGGCGGACGAGAACCGGTTGCGCATCGCCGCCGGCAGCTCGCGCTTCACCATCAACGGTCTGTCGCCGGACGACTTTCCGACGCTGCCGACGGTGGACGAGAGCGAGGTCGTCGCGCTGCCGTTCGGCAGGTTCAAGGCGATGGTCGGCAAGGTGATCTTCGCGGTGTCGACCGAGGAGTCACGCTTCCAGCTCAACGGCGCGCTGGTCAAGCTGAAGGACGGCGGCCTCGAGCTGGTGGCCACCGACGGCCACCGCCTGGCGCTGGTCGAGAACGGTCTCGAGGGCGCCGCCGCCGCCGACGGCGTGCTGGTGCCGCGCAAGGCGCTGCTCGAGCTGCAGCGGTTCGAGGGGGGGGACGGTGATCTGGGCTTCGCCAGGGGCGAGCACCACCTGTCGTTCCGGCTCGGGCGGCGGGAGCTGATCTGCCGCATCCTCGAGGGGACCTTCCCGGACTACGAGCGTGTGATCGCCAAGGACAACGACCGCGTCGGGGTGTTCGATCGGCGGCTGCTGTCGGAGGCGGTACAGCGCGTGGCGCTGCTCACCGGCGACCGGGCTCGAGCCGTTCGACTGGAGTTCTCCGACGACCGCATGAAGGTGTCGGCGGCCAACCCGGATCTCGGCGAGGCCAGCGAAGAGGTGGACTGCGAGTTCAGCGGTGACGGCCTCAGTCTCGGCCTGAACCCCGACTATCTGGCACAGTTCCTGGCCGCGGTCGACACCGCCAAGGTGCGGATCGAGCTCAAGGACGAGAACACCCAGTGCATCGGCGTGCCGCTCGACGGCGAGGACCAGAGGTACCTCTGCGTCATCATGCCGATGCGCGTCTGACCGGCCGCCCGGCGCGCCGGCGACGGCGGTGATCCAGCGCTTCGTCTGCCGGGATTTCCGCAACCTGGAGCGGATCGAATGGCGGCCGGCCAGCGGCCGGCAGCTGGTGGTTGGCAGCAACGGGACGGGCAAGACCAGCCTGCTCGAGGCGCTCTACCTGCTGGCCACCACCCGCAGCTTCCGCGGCGCGCGGCCGGCGGAGTGCAGCCGCCGCGGGGCGCCCGGCTTCTACCTCGAGGCCGAGGTGGCGGGCGGCCGCGGCGCCCGGCTCGGGCTCGGCTGGACCCCGGGCAGCGGGGTCGAGCGACGGGTCAACGGCAAGGCCGCGTCGCTCGCCGAGCACCTCGAGGTGCTGCCGGTGGTGGCCTGGAGCGAGGCCGACGGCGAGCTGCTCGACGGTCCGCCGCGGCTCAGGCGGCGGTTGATGGACCAGGGCCTGGTGGCCGAGCGGCCGGCGACGCTCGAGCTGCTGGCGCGCTACCGGCGGGCGCTCGATCAGAAGCGCCGCCTGCTGACCGACGGTGGCGGCGGCCTGGCGGCCTGGAACCAGCTGCTGTCCCAGGCGGCGGCCGAACTGAGCGCTCACCGGCGGCGCTACGTCGATCGGCTGGCCGCCGAGCTGGACGCGGTCCTGGCCGGCGGCGGCCTGGAGCTCGGCCGGGTCGAGCTGCGCTACCGGCCGTCGCCCGAGCTGCCGGCCGGGAGCTCGAGCGCCGAGCTGCTGGCGGCGCTCGAGCGGTCGCGTGGCGAGGAGCGGCGCCAGCGGCGGCCACTGGTCGGGCCGCACCGTGACGACCTGGAGATGCGGTGGCGGGGCGAGGGGCTCAGGCGGCAGGCCTCGGCGGGCGAGAAGAAGCTGCTCGGGCTGGCGCTGACCGCGGCGCGCGGCCGGCTGATGGCGGGCGCCGGGCGGCCGCCGGTCTACCTGCTCGACGACGCCGACGGCGACCTCGACCGTGCCCGGCTGGCCGCCGCCTGGCGGCTGTTCGAGGGCGCCGGCCAGGTGATCGCCAGCTCGCACCGGCCGGAGGCGTGGCGGGAGCTCGCCGGGGGTGCGCGGTGGCGTCTCGAAGGCGGTCGGCTGGAGGCCGTGGCCGGGGCCCGGAAGGCCCCCCGGGACACGTCTGTAAATGGCTGAAAAAAATAGCACTTAGCCGGTCGCTCCCGCTTTGCAACCGGCGGCCGAGATGGTATAGTCCGAAGGTCCGTTCTGCCCCGTCCCCGGGCGGGGCCTCCGCCGAGCCGAAGCCTGCTGGAAACGGGCGCCTCGAGCCGCCGCACGGCCGGGGTCCGGTGCCGGCGGTGAACCCACAAAGCGGAGGAGCCGTGGCCCGAACCAGCACCCAATCCAGCTACACCGCCGAGAGCATCAAGGTCCTCAAGGGCCTCGAAGCGGTGCGCAAGCGCCCCGGGATGTACATCGGGGACACCGACGACGGCTCGGGCTTGCACCACATGGTGTTCGAGCTGGTCGACAACGCCATCGACGAGGTGCAGGCGGGGCACGCCAGCCACATCACGGTAACCATCCACGGTGACGAGTCGGTGACCGTGGAGGACGACGGCCGCGGCATCCCGGTCGACCTGCACAAGGGCGAGGGGCGCTCGGCGGCCGAGGTCATCATGACCGAGCTGCATTCGGGCGGCAAGTTCGACCACAGCTCGTACAAGGTGTCGGGCGGCCTGCACGGGGTCGGCGTGTCGGTGGTCAACGCCCTGTCGGAGAGCCTCGAGCTCGAGATCAAGCGCGACGGCAAGGTCTGGTACCAGGTGTACCACCGCGGCCTGCCCGAAGAGCCGATCAAGCCGATCGGCACCTCCAGGAAGACCAGTACCAAGGTCCGCTTCTTCCCCGACCCCCAGATCTTCTCGCTGCTCGGCTTCCACTACGAGACGCTGGCGCAGCGGCTGCGCGAGCTGGCGTTCCTCAACAAGGGCGTCAGCATTTCGCTGACCGACGAGCGCGCCGACAAGCACGCGACCTTCGCCTACGCCGGCGGCATCTCGAGCTTCGTCGAGCACCTCAACCGCAACAAGACGGTGCTCAACAAGAAGCCGATCCACCTCGAGGACGTGCGCGACGACGGTACCGGCGAGGAGACCATCGAGATCGCCCTGCAGTGGAACGACGGCTACCAGGAGCAGATCTTCTGCTTCACCAACACCATCAACAACCGCGACGGCGGCGCCCACCTGGTGGGGTTCAAGTCGGCGCTCACCCGCACCGTCAACGCCTACGCCAACACCGCCAACCTCGCCAAGTCGCTCAAGATGAACCTGTCGGGCGACGACGTGCGCGAGGGGCTGACCGCGGTGGTGTCGGTCAAGATCAAGGACCCCAAGTTCTCCAGCCAGACCAAGGACAAGCTGGTCTCCTCGGAGGTCAAGGGGTGGGTCGAGCAGGTGGTCAACGACCGCCTCGGCAGCTTCCTCGAAGAGAACCCGCGCATCGCCAAGAAGGTGATCGAGAAGTGCGTCGACGCGGCGCGCGCCCGCGAGGCGGCGCGCAAGGCGCGCGAGCTGACCCGCCGCAAGGGAGCGCTCGACGCTTCCAGCCTGCCGGGCAAGCTGGCTGACTGCTCGGAGCGTGATCCGCAGTTCGCCGAGCTGTTCCTGGTCGAGGGCGAGTCGGCCGGCGGCACCGCCAAGCAGGGGCGCGACCGGCGGTTCCAGGCGGTGCTGCCGCTCAAGGGCAAGATCCTCAACGTCGAGAAGGCGCGCTTCGACAAGATGCTGACCTCCGAGGAGATCAAGACCATGATCTCGGCGCTCGGCACCGGCATCGGCAAGGACGACTTCGACGTCTCGAAGCTGCGCTACCACAAGCTGATCATCATGTGCGACGCCGACATCGACGGCAGCCACATCCGCACGTTGATCCTCACCTTCTTCTACCGCCAGATGCGCGAGATCATAGACAAGGGGTACCTGTACATCGCGCAGCCGCCGCTGTACAAGGTGGGCCGCGGCAAGCAGGAGACCTACCTGAAGGACGACCGCGAGTACCACGACTTCCTGGTGCAGCGCATCCAGGAGGCGTGGCAGCTCGGCCTGGTCGTCAACGGCGAGAGCCGACAGCTGGCCGGCACCCGGCTGGCGCAGTTCCTGGTCAAGGTGGACGACTTCCAGCAGAACCTCGGACGGCTTGCGGCGCGCGGCTTCCCGCGCGACGCGCTGCGCGTGGCGCTGCTGCACGGGCTGACCGGCAAGGCGGCGCTCGCCGACCCCGAGCGGGTGGCCGAGGTGGCGCGCATCATCGAGGCTTCCGGCTTCCACTCGGTGGCGGTGCGGCGCGACGACGAGCACGGCACCAGCGCCATCGGCTTCACCAGCCGGCGCGACGGCGTCGAGCGCAAGGTGGCGATCGGCTGGGACCTGGTGTCGACCGCCGAGTACCGCGCCATGGCCGGCAACCGCCCGGCGCTCGAAGCGCTGCGCGCCGACGGCTTCACGCTCGCCAGCGGAGAGCAGGAGACCACGGTGGACAGCCTCGAGGAGGCGCTCGAGAACCTCTATTCCGGCGCCAAGAAGGGGCTCTCGGTCCAGCGCTACAAGGGTCTCGGCGAGATGAACGCCGACCAGCTGTGGGAGACCACCATGGACCCCGAGCGCCGCCGGTTGCTCAAGGTGACGATCGAGGACGACTACGGCGCCGACGCCATCTTCACCGTGCTGATGGGCGACAAGGTCGAGCCACGCCGCGAGTTCATCGAAGAGAACGCCCTGAACGTCAAGAACCTGGACGTCTGATCCCATGTCCGAGCACGACCGAGTCCTGCCTCCCGATGCCACCGCCACGGTGGACATCGAGGAGGAAATGAAGCGCAGCTACATCGATTACGCGATGAGCGTGATCATCGGGCGCGCCCTGCCCGACGTGCGCGACGGCCTGAAACCGGTGCACCGCCGCGTGCTGTACGGCATGTGGGACAGCGGCAACACCTCGGGCAAGCCGTACAAGAAATCGGCGCGCATCGTCGGCGACGTCATGGGTAAGTACCACCCGCACGGCGACTCGGCGATCTACGACACGGTGGTGCGTTTGGCGCAGGACTTCTCGATGCGCTACCCGCTGGTCGACGGCCAGGGCAACTTCGGGTCGATCGACGGCGACACGCCGGCCGCCATGCGCTACACCGAGGTGCGGCTCACCAAGCTGGCCGAGGAGATGCTCAGGGAGGACATCGACAAGGAGACCGTCGACTGGGTCGCCAACTACGACGAGTCGCTGATGGAGCCGCAGGTACTGCCGGCGCGGGTGCCGAACCTGCTGATCAACGGTGCCTCCGGCATCGCGGTCGGCATGGCCACCAACATCCCGCCGCACAACCTGGGCGAGGTGGTGGCGGGACTGCTCAAGCTGATCGACGAGCCGCAGGTGAGCATCGACGAGCTGATGCGGCTCATCCCCGGCCCCGACTTTCCCACCGCCGGCTTCATCCACGGCCTCGAGGGCATCCGCTCGGCCTACCGCACCGGCCGCGGCGCCATCCAGATGCGGGCGCGGGCGGCGATCGAGAGCCAGCGGCGCGGCGACCGGCAGGCGATCGTGGTCACCGAGATCCCCTACCAGGTCAACAAGGCCAAGCTGCTCGAGCGCATCGGCGGGCTGATCCGCGACAAGCGCATCGAGGGCATCAGCGACCTGCGCGACGAATCGGACCGCGACGGCATCCGCGTCGTGCTCGACGTCAAGCGTGGCGAGATCCCCGAGGTGATCCTCAACCAGCTCTACAAGCTGACGCCGATGCAGTCGACCTTCGGCATCATCCTGCTGGCGATCGTCGACAACCAGCCGCTGGTCCTCAACCTCAAGCAGCTGCTCGAGAAGTTCCTCGACCACCGCAAGGCGGTGGTGGTGCGGCGCACCCGCTTCGACCTGCGCAAGGCCGAGGAGCGGGCGCACATCCTCGAGGGGATCCTGAAGGCGCTCGACCAGCTCGACGAGGTGATCGCCACCATCCGCGCCAGCAGCACGCCGGCCGAGGCCCGCGAGCGGCTGGTGGCCGACTTCGCGCTGTCGGTGGTGCAGGCGCAGGCGATCCTGGAGATGCGGCTGCAGAAGCTCACCGGGCTCGAGCGCGAGAAGGTGGTCGAGGAGTACAAGGAGCTGATGGTGCTGATCGAGCAGCTGCGCGCGATCCTCGCCTCCGACAAGCTGGTGCTCGAGGAGATCCGCGGCGAGCTCGAGCAGATCCGCGACACCTACGGCGACCGGCGGCGCACCGAGATCATCCCCGAGACCCACGAGATCACGGTCGAGGACATGATCGCCGACGAGGACATGGTGATCACGGTCACCAACTCGGGCTACGTCAAGCGCTCGCCGCTGTCGCTCTACCGCTCTCAGCACCGCGGCGGCAAGGGCCGCACCGGCATGGTCACCAAGGACGGCGACTTTGTCGAGCACCTGTACGTCGCCTCGGCCCACAGCTACATCCTGGTGTTCACCGAGACCGGCAGGGTGCACTGGCTCAAGGTGCACGAGATCCCGCAGATGGGTCCGGCGGCCAAGGGCAAGGCGATCGTCAACCTGCTCGAGCTCGAGAAGGAGGAGCGGGTGGCGACCACGGTGGCGGTGCGCGAGTTCAGCGACGACCAGTTCCTGTTCTTCGCCACCGCCGGCGGCACGGTCAAGAAGACGGCGCTCGACGCCTACTCCAACCCGCGCGCCGGCGGCATCATCGCGATCAACGTCGACGACGGCGACCGGCTGCTGGACGTGAGGCTGACCGACGGCGAGATGGACCTGATGCTGGCCACCGCCAACGGCTACTCGATCCGCTTCGGCGAGGGCGACGTGCGGGCGATGGGGCGCGCCACCCGCGGCGTGCGCGGCATCTCGCTGCGCAAGGGCGACCGGGTGGTGGCCATGGAACCGCTGTCGTCGGACGACGAGTTCATCCTGTCGATCGCGGCCAACGCCATCGGCAAGCGCACCCCGGTCTCCGACTACCGGCGCCAGTCGCGCGGCGGCAAGGGGATCATCAACCTCAAGGTCTCGAAGAAGACCGGCCCGGTCATCGGCGCCAAGCACGTCAGCGAGCAGGACGGGCTGATGCTGATCACCCAGGAGGGCAAGATCATCCGCATCAACGTCGACGGCGTGCGCAAGAGCGGGCGCTCGACGATGGGCGTCAAGCTGATGGACCTCGACGGGGGCGACCGGCTGGTGGCGGTGGCGAAGCTGGCCGAGCGCGAGGAGATGGACGACAGCGAGGGCGAAGAGGGCGCTCCCGAGGAGTCGCCGGACGGCGACGAGCCGGTCAACTAGGCGGGTGGTCTGCTGCCTGCGCGGCGCCGGGGTGGGCGCGCGACGCGTCTCATGTGCTGGCCCGGCCGGCTGGGAGTCGCGGGGGAGGGGGTCCCAGGGTACCGGCTCGCGCCGGTCGGGTTTTCTCGGGGGTGCGCTCGCCCGCACTCGGCTGGCGCGCGGCATCGGCGTCGGACTCCCGCCGGCGTTGCGCCGCGCTGGCCGAGAGCTACCCTGGAACCCCCTCCCCCGCAACTCCGACGCCGGCCTCCTTGGGAAGATGGCTCGGGGTCGTGGGGCCGCGTGCAGCGATGTCTGAGCGAGAGCAGCGGCCCGCGGTGGCCGGGGAGGAACGGTCCGGGCCGGCGGCGCCGGCGCCGGGGCTGCTGTACAGGGTGGCCTGGGTGTTCTACCTGGTGCTGGCGATCGGCGGGGTGGTGTGGATCGGGGTGCGGCGGGGGACGATCCCGCTGGAGCTGTTCGTGGATCCGGCGGGCTGGTGGATCGACCTGGGGCTGGGCCTCGGGGCCGGCGGCCTGCTGCTCGGGCTGTGGCAGCTGGGGAGGCGGCTGCTGCCGTCGGCGAGGGCGCTCGAGGGCAAGCTGGGAGAGCTGCTGGCCGGGGTCGACGGCGCCGAGGTGGTGGCGCTGGCGCTGGTGTCGGGCTTCGCCGAGGAGCTGTTCTTTCGCGGCGCCATGCAGGCGGCCTGGGGCTGGCCGTTGGCCACCGCCCTGTTCGCCCTGCTGCACGTCGGCCCCGGGCGGGCCTACCGCTCCTGGACCGTCTTCGCCGCCGCCGCCGGCCTGCTGCTGGCCGGCCTGATGGAGTGGCGCGGCAACCTGCTCGCCCCGGTGGTGGCCCACGCCCTGGTCAACGCGGTCAACCTGGGGCGGCTGGCGAGGAGAGGCGTGCGGGCTTGAGGGCCCGGGGGTTTGACGCGCGGGGCGAACCTCTCTGCGCATGCCAGGGTTGGTTCGCTGCGCTCAGGATGACAGCGAGCTTCCGGCCGCGGCGTCGGACTCCAACCCCGAGCACTACCGCAGGGACCACCCTTCGAAGTGACAGCAACGCCCGGGGCCATCGCCGGAGGCTGCGCCCGCCGGTTGGAGCCCGGGGCGGAGCGACATCACCCTCGCCTTTGGAGCGCAGCTCCGGGCTCCGGCCGGCCAGCGCAGCCGGCCCGAAGCTCCGGAGCCCCCAAGCCCCCAAGCCCCCAAGCCCTCGGGCCCTCTACCCCCTCTGCTACACTCACCCGCCCGACCCAAGGAGGCGATCACCCCCAATGAGCGGCGACAGTCAGGCGGTCTTCGACCGCATCGAGCGCGAAAAAGAGCGCTACCTCGAGGAGCTCAAGGAGTACATCCGGATCCCGTCGGTGTCGACCGATCCCGACCACAAAGCCGACGTCCTGCGCTGCGGCGACTACCTGGCCGAGCGGCTCGGCGAGGCCGGTCTCGAGGTCGAGAAGATCGACACCGAAGGCAACCCGCTGGTCTACGCCGAGTGGCTGGGCGCGCCGGGCAAGCCGACGGTGCTGTTCTACGGCCACTACGACGTCCAGCCGCCGGATCCGCTCGAGGAGTGGCGCAACCCGCCGTTCGAGCCGACCGTCGAGGGCGACGAGCTGGTGGCGCGCGGCGCGACCGACGACAAGGGCCAGTCGTACTGCCACGTCAAGGCGGTCGAGGCGGTGCTGGCCGAGCGCGGCGAGCTGCCGGTCAACGTCAAGTTCCTGGTCGAGGGCGAGGAGGAGATCGGCGGCGAGTCGATCGACAAGTACGTGCGCGCCGACGCCGGCGGCAAGCTGGCGTGCGACGCGGTGGTGGTCTCCGACACCTCGATGTTCGGTCCCGGCCAGCCGTCGATCCTGTACGGGCTCAAGGGCCTGAGCTACCAGGAGATCCGGGTCTACGGCCCGAACCGCGACCTGCATTCGGGCACCTTCGGTGGCGGCGTCGCCAACCCGGCCAACGCGCTGTGCCAGATCATCGCGCGGCTGCGCGACGCGGAGACCGGCAAGGTGATGATCCCGGGCTTCTACGACGCGGTGCGCCCGCTGGAAGAGTGGGAGCGCAAGGAGTTCGCGGCGCTGCCGTTCGACGACGACGCCTACCGCGCCGAGCTCGGCCTCGAGGCGGTGTTCGGCGAGCAGGGCTACACCACGCTCGAGCGGGTGTGGGCGCGCCCCACCTGCGACGTCAACGGCCTGTGGAGCGGCTACCAGGGCGCCGGAGCCAAGACCGTGCTGCCGGCCAAGGCCGGCGCCAAGGTCTCGATGCGTCTGGTACCCGACCAGGACCCCGATGAGATCGCCCGCCTGTTCGCCGACTACGTGCGCTCGATCGCGCCGCCCGGCGTGCGGGTCGAGGCCACCAACCTGCACGGCGCCGAGCCGGTGCTGGTCGAGATCCAGGGGCCGCTGGCCGACGCCGGGATGGCGGCGCAGGAAGACGTCTGGGGCAAGCGCCCGGTGCGGGTGCGGGAGGGTGGCTCGATCCCGATCGTCGCCACCTTCTCGAAGGTGCTCGAGGTGCCGGTGCTGCTGCTCGGCTTCGGCCTGCCCGACGACCGCCTGCACTCGCCCAACGAGAAGTTCAACATCAGCCACTTCTACAACGGCATCCGCACGACCGTGCGGCTGCTCGACCGGATCGGAGCGGCCTAGCCGGCCGGCAGGCGCGGCCGAGCTCCCGGTGACGGCGGCAGCGACATGGTGCGAGCGGAGCGGGCGGTGACCAGCGACGGCGTCGAGCGCGAGCTCAAGTTCCCCTGCGACGATCTCGACGCGGTGCGCTCGCGGCTCGCCGAGCTGGGGGCGGAGCGCGAGTCGACCTCGGCGCTCGAGGACAACCTGGTGTTCGACCGCGACGGCGAGCTGGCGGCGGCCGGCTGCCTGCTGCGGCTGCGCTCCGACCAGCGCGGCGCGCGGCTGACCTTCAAGGGGCCGGCGAGCTTCGAGGGCACCACCAAGCTGCGGCAGGAGATCGAGACCGAGGTCGGCGGCGTCGAGCCGATGCACGAGCTGCTGCGCGGCCTCGGATACCGGCTGGCCTACCGCTACCAGAAGATGCGCGAGGAGTGGCGCCTGGGCGGCGTCGTGGTGTCGCTCGACCACACGCCGATCGGCGACTACGTCGAGTTCGAGGGCGGCGAGGCCGAACGGGTCGCCAGCCGCTGCCGGTTCGACCCGGCGCGCGCCGAGCCGCGCACCTACTACCGTCTGTACCACGACTACCGGCGGCAGCACCCCGAGGCGCCGCGCGAGATGCTGTTCGACTGACGGCGCCGCGGCCCGGCGGCGCGAGCGCCAGATGCGGATCAGGTTGCGAGCGGTGGTGCTGGCGGCCGGCTTCGGCACCCGCCTGCGGCCGCTCACCGAGCGCTGCCCCAAGCCGGCGCTGCCGGTGGCCGGCCGGCCGCTGGCCGCGCTCACGCTCGAGCGGCTGGCCGCCGCCGGCTGCGAGGCGGCGGCGGTCAACCTGCACTACCTCGGCGACCGGGTGCGGCGGGCGCTGGGCGAGGCGGTCGGCGGCATGCCGCTCACCTACTCCGTGGAGCGCCCGATCCAGGGCACGCTGGGCGCGCTCACCGCCCTGCGGAGCTTTCTCGAGCCGGCCGATCTGGTGCTGGTGGTCAACGGCGACAGCCTCTGCCGCTGGCCGCTCGCGCGTCTGCTGCGCCGTCACCGCACGAGCGGCGCCGCCGCCACCCTGCTGCTGGCGGCCCGCGCCCGCCCCGCGGAGTTCGGCGGCGGCGTGGCGGTCGACCGCCAGGGGTGGATCGTCGCGCTGCGCGGCGGGGCACCGCGAGCGGCCGGCCGGGCGGTCTTCGCCGGCGCCCAGCTGCTCGAGCCGCGCCTCCTGGCCGGGCTCGAGGTCGGTCCGGCGGGGCTGGTCGAGGGGCTGTACGAGCCGCTGCTGGCCGCCGGTGAACGGCTGGCGGCGGTGACCACCCGCCGCCGCTGGTTCGACCTCGGCACCCCCGAGCGCTACCGCCGGGCGGTGCTCGCGTGGGTGCGGGGCGCCCGCCCGTGGGGCCGCAGCTGGCTGGCTCCGGGGGCCGAAGTCGACCCCTCGGCGCGTCTGCGGCGGGTGGTGGTGGAGGCCGGCGCGGCGATCGCGGGGCGGGCCGAGGTGAGCGGGTCCGTGCTGCTGCCCGGGGCGCGGGTCGGCCGCGGCGCCCGCCTCGAGCGGTGCGTCGTGGGCTTCGACGCGGAGGTGCCGGCGGGGGCCGAGCTGGCCGGCCGGCTGGTGACCCCGGCGGCACCCGCCGGCGCAGCGCCGGCGGCGGGCTCGCGGGTCGGCAACGCGGTCTTCACGCCGCTGGCGTAAGGGCGCCGGGGGCGGGGCGGCTGCTAGACTGCGCGCGCCGGCCGCGCCCTCATGTACTCCCCCGCCGTAACAGATGCCCGCTGACCGCGGCTACCAGCTGGTCGTCTTCGACTGGGACGGCACGCTGCTCGACTCGGTGGCCAGCATCGTCGCCTGCACCGAGCACACGCTGGCCGAGCTGGAGCTGCCCCCGCCGGTGCCGGGAGCCATCCGGACCGCTCTCGGGCTCGGTTTGCGCGAGACGGTGGAGGCGTTCTGCCCGGGCTGCGACCAGCACACCTTCGACCGCATCGTCGAGGTCTACCGCCGCCACTGGCTGACCGATTTCTGCCACCGCCCGGTGCTGTTCGACGGCGTCGAGCGCGCGCTGGTGGAGCTCGCCCGGAGCGGCCGGCTGCTGGCCGTGGCCACCGCCAAGGGCCGGCGCGGCCTCGACCTCGACCTCGAGCGCACCGGCCTGGCCGACCGCTTCGCCGCCACCCGCACGGTGGACGAGGCCCGCTCCAAGCCCCACCCCGAGATGCTCCTCGGGCTGCTCGACGAGCTCGGCGTGGGCGCGAACGAGACGGTGATGGTGGGAGACACCACACACGATCTGATGATGGCGCACAACGCGGGCGTGGCGGCGGTGGCGGTCACCACCGGCTCGCACGGCCGCGCGGCGCTCGACGCGGCGCGGCCGCTGGCCTGCCTGGAGGCGGTGACCGAGCTGCCCGGCTGGCTGGCCGGGCGGCCCGCGCCGGTCGGCGCCTGAGCCGGCCGTGCCCGCCGCCGAGCACTTCCGCCGGCTCGAGCGGATGTACCGCTCGGCGCCGGTCAACGCCTACTACCGGCCGCGGCTGACCGTCGGCGAGGCCGAGGCCGAGCTGCGCATAGCGGTCCGCCCGGAGTTCTTCCACGCCGCCGGCGCGGTGCACGGCGCGGTTTGCTTCAAGGCGCTCGACGACGCCGCCTACTTCGCGGTCAGCTCGCTGGTCGAGGACGTCTTCATCCTCACCGTCGGCTTCCAGCTCCACTTCGTGCGTGCGGTGTCGGCCGGCGAGCTGGTGGCGCGCGGCCGCGTGGTCCACCGCTCCCGCCGGCTGTACCTGGCCGAGGCGGTGCTGACCGACGGCGACGGCCGTCAGCTGGCGCGCGGCGGCGGCAGCTTCATGCCCGGCACCACCCCGCTGGGGCCGGAGCTGGGCTACGCCTGAGGCGCCAGCTCGAAGACCAGCAGCTCGCCGGCGCGGCGCAGGGTCTCGGCCACCGCGTCGCGCTCGTCGCCGGCCACCACCAGATGGCCGACCTCCTGCCCGGTGCCGAGCCGCGGCTCGAGCCGGTCGCCGGGCCGGCGGGCCAGCACCAGCTCGACGGCGCCCGGCAGCGCTGCCACCGCCTCGGCTCCAGCGATGCCGGCCAGGGTGCCGGCACCCGGGTGGAACAGCCGCGTGCCGGCCCAGCGCGCGGCAGCGCCGGGCAGCCGCGGCTGGCGGCCGAGCTCGAGCTCGAGCCACGCGCGCCACGGGTCGAAGCCCCAGGCCAGCTCGATCAGCCGCAGCAGATGTCCGCCGGGCGGCCGCAGCGCCAGCTCGCCGAACACGGGGCCGGCGGCGGTCAGGAACAGCTCGAGGTGCACCAGGCCGCGGTCGACCGCGAGCGCCGCCAGCACGCGGTCGAGCAGCGCCGCGACCGCCGCCGCCGTGGCCGGCTGCAGCCGGTAGGGCACCAAGTTGACCCAACCGGGTTCGACGTACTCGGTGAAGTTGGTGAACAGCCGCCGGCCACCGGCGACCAGCGCCTCGACGCTCATCTCCTCGCCGTCGATGGCGCCCTCGGCGAGCATGCCCGGCGGCACGCCGTCGGGCACCGCCGCGGCGCGGTCGAGACGGCTGCTGCCGCGGCCGCCCGAGCCGCGGCGCTGCTTGAGGTAGATCGGCAGCCCCAGCCGGGCGACCAGGCCGGCGCGATCGAGACCGTCTTCGGCAGTGGCGAAGCGGGCGCACGGCAGGCCGGCCGCCGCCACCGCCCGCTTCATCAGCTGCTTGTCGGTGGCCCGCTCCGCCACCGCGGCCGGCGTGCCGGCCACCCCGAGAGCCTCCCGCAGCTCGGCGGCGGGCACCACCGCCGCCTCGGTCAGCGCCACCACCGCCGCCACCGGCGGACCGCCGGCGAGGGCGCGGCGGGCGGCCGCGACCCCCTCCCAGGGGAGGTGGCGCTCGGCGGGCACGCCGGCCGGGCGCCGGTCCGACCACACCACGGCGTCGAGCCCGAGCCGCTCGGCGGCGACCCTCGCCGCCCGCCGCCGGCCGACGAGCACCACCCGAGCGCCCCGTGGCGCGCCGCCCACCACCGCCCCGCCGCCCTAGCCGCCGGCGCCGCCGAGCAGCCCGAAGACCTCTTCGACCTGCTGCCAGCCGACGCGCATCAGGAAGGTGGTGTTGCGGCCGTACGACTTGGAGCCGAGCAGGAAGAAGCCGGGCTCGGGGTTGACCAGGGTGTCGGCGCCGTGGCTCTCCTGCTCCAGGCAGTCGGCGCTGTCCGCCCCCAGCAGCGCCGCCGCCAGCTTCATCGGGCCGGAGGTGGCGTAGCACTCGTGCACCTGGAGCTGCCGGTAGAGGCGGTGGTCGCCGACGTAGCCGGTGAGCGACAGCAGCCAGTCGACCGCCAACGTCCGCTGCGAGCCGGCGGAGTGCCGCAGGGTGGCCTCGATCCGCCCGTCGCGGCGGGCGAGCGACTCCACCACCACGCCGGTCACGGTCTCGACCGTCGGCGAGCCTCCCCGGGCCAGCCGGTTGGCCCGCACCAGCAGCTGGGCGCGCTCGGGCAGCGGATCGTCCGGCTGGGGGTCGAAGGCCGGGGCGTCACGCCGCAGCGCCCAGTAGACGCGGCCGCCGGGCCGTCGCTCGGCGAGCGCGGCCAGCCCGGTCACCGCGGTCTGGGCCGAGTGCCCGGCGCCGACCACCAGCACCGTCTTGCCGGCCCACAGCTCGGCCTCGGCCTCGAAGTCGGGGATGTGGCGCCGGATCGCGTCCTCCAGCTCGCGCTCGCCGGGCGCCGCGATGCCGCCGTCGCCGGTGGCGTTGGGGTTGGAGTAGCTGCCGGTGCAGTCGAGCACCACGTCGGCGCTGGCTACACGCTCGCCGGCGGGACCGGCGAGCAGCAGCCGGAAACGGCGCTCGGCGCGGCGGCCGGTGCCGATCTCGTCGCTCTTGAGAAGCCCCTGGCGCCCCACCTCGAGCACCCGCGTGGCGGTCTCGACGTGTGGCCGCAGCTCCGGCAGGGCGGCCAACGGCGCCAGCAGCCGGGTCACCAGCTCGTCGCCGGTCGGGCAGTCGTCGCCCTCCGGCACCGCCTGTCCGGCGGCCTCGAGGTGGCGGCGCATGCGCGGCGAGACGTTGAGCGACCAGGGGGAGAACAGCCGCACGTGGCCCCAGCGGCGGACGTCGCCGGCGATTTGCTCGCCGGCCTCGTAGAGGGTGAACGGGTAGCCGTGGTCGACGGCCGCCAGGGCGGCCTCGAGGCCGGTCGGGCCGGCGCCGAGAATGGCGATGTGGGGGCGGGCTGCGGGCATTGTGGGATCTCTCCTGGAGCGGGCGCGGTGGGAGGGTGGCCGTGCGGGGTGGGGTGTCAGAAACGCGACGCGGCGCGCTCCTTGGCGGGCAGGATCTCGAGGCAGGTCGTCCACCAGCCGGTCTCCACCGTCTCGACGAACTCCTCGGGCAGCCGCTCGAGCCGCATCTCCGCGGCCAGCGAGCGGTGGTCGTAGGCCAGCCGGCGCAGCTCGACGCGCAGCTCGCCGTCGCGCTCCTCGACCAGCGCGTAGCGCACCCGCGGGTCGCCGTCGTTCGCCGGCCGGCCGATCACCCCGACGTTCACCGCGTCGCGTCCCGAGGGCAGCCGGCGGTGCCAGGGCAGCCCGGTGTGGGTGCACAGCAGGCCATCGCACCGCTCCTGGCGGCACAGCACCTCGAGAAACGGCGCCGGCGAGGTGGAGGCGAAGAGGAACTCGTTGATGCGCCGCGGCGAGCCGTGGACCAGCAGCAGCTCTCGGCCGCCGACCCGCACGCGCCGGCGGCGCGGCCAGCGGCCCATCCAGCGGCGGAACTCCGGCGAGCAGCGCTCGGTGGTGTAGCGGTAGGAGATCTCGGCGAACCGGTTGTCGCGCGGGTCGGTGTAGCCGCAGTTGCAGTCCTCGCGGCCGGCGGCGAGCGACTCCTCGTAGTTGCCCATGACGCCGGCCACGCCGCCCTGCTCGAGCAGCGGCCAGGTCTTCTCGGGCGACGGGCCGAAGCCGCCCAGATCGCCCAGGCAGTAGACCGCGTCGACCCCGAGCGTGGCGGTCTCGTCGAGCAGCGCGGTGAGCGCGTAGTGGTTGTTGTAGACGCCGCCGAACACCGCGATGCGGGCGAACGGCCCCTCCACCGCGACGCCGTCGTCGACCGGCGCCAGGTAGCCGTCGGTCGCCGCCTGCCGCCCGGCGGCGTTCAGCCGGCGTCCGGCGTCGCGCGCGGCGCGGCGAAACTCGCCCAGCGGCACCAGGCGCTCGCCCCAGGTGGCCATGCCGCGGTGGGCGGTGAGCTTGGCGGCGGCCTGGCGGCGCTGCTCGTCGGTGTCGGTGGGCGGTCGGTGCGACATGGCGCTTACGGGTGGCGGGCGTCAGGTCCGGCAGCTCACGCCGTAGGCGTGGCAGGTCCAGCACGCCGGGTGATCGAGCGCGAACGGCTCCAGGGTGTCGGCCAGCGCGCTGCCCATCTTGGCGCTCGGCTCGTTGACCAGGATCGGGCAGACCCAGACCCCCTGGTCGGTGACCATGCGGCAGGAGGAGCACTGCAGGTGGTTCCAGCCGTCCTCGGGCGCGTCGCCGTCGCGCAGCCGCTGCCAGCTCTCGTAGGCGCCGCCGCGCTCGGCCTCGGCGCCGATGCGGAACACCGGCAGGATCTTGAGCCGCGGCTTGGCGATGCCGAGCCGGGTGAGCAGCGCGAAGAACCGCCGCTTGCCGTCGGCGCTGGCGTTGTCGTCGTGCACCTCGGTGACGGTGATCACCGGGTTGAGCCCCGCCGCCACCAGGTTGCGGATGCCGCCCAGGATGCGCTCGAAGGTCCCTTCGCCGCGGATCGGGTCGTTCGAGGCGGCGTCGTAGCCATCGAGCGACACGCGGAGGTCGAGCGAGTAGTCGCCGGCCGCGTCGAGCGCCGCCAGCCGCCGGCAGCGCGCCGGGTCGAGCAGCAGCCCGTTGGTCAGCACGCTGGCCGGCCCGTAGGCCAGCGTGGCCTCGAGGATCGCCTCCATCTCGGGGTTCAGGAACGGCTCGCCGCCGGTGAAGTAGTACTCCTTGACGCCCAGCCCGGCGGCCTCCTCGAGGTGGCGCGCGACGCTCTCGAGGTCCATGAACTCGTGGGTGTGGTTGGTCGGCGAGCAGGAGACGAAGCAGTGGGTGCAGGCCAGGTTGCACACCGTGCCGCCGACCTGGAACCACAGCGTGTCGAGCGAGCGCAGCTCGACCCGCGGCACGCGGTCCACAGAGCGCTCGTGGAGCCGGCTCACGGCACCGCTCTCAGCAGCAGGCGTCTGGGCCGCAACACGGAACCTCTTCGGTGGTGACGTCGTACTCCTCGCCCTTGGTCTCGCGCGGGTGGCGCAGCGGCGTGCGCGAGCAGTCGAACGGCGGTGCCTCGTCGAGCGGTACCTCGACCAGCGGGTCGACGAAGTCGAACTGGCCGGCGTACGGCTCCTGGCGGTAGAGCTGGTAGGTCTTGTCGCATACCGCGTAGCGGCGGCCACGCTCCATGCGGTGGCCGTCGTCGTCCAGCACCTCCTTGAACGGCCCGCGGTAGACGACGGCCTGCTTGCGCTCGAGGCACGGCCCCTCCTTGCCGGTGAACGCCTCGACGGTGAGCGAGCGGAACTCGATGCCCTCCACCGTGCGCCACGGCCCGACCTGGCGCTCGAGCACCCGGATGCCGTGGAAGCCGGCCCGCTCGAAAGCCTCCAGAAAGCCGTGCTCGGTGAACGCGCCCGAGATGCAGCCGCTCCACAGCTCGCGGTCCCGCTGCATGGCGAGCGGCACCGGCTCGTCGCTGACGATGTCGGAGATCACCGCCCGCCCGCCGCGTCGCAGCACGCGGTGGATCTCGTCGAACAGCTGCCGCTTCTGGCTGTTGTCGACCAGGTTGAGAACGCAGTTGGAGACCACCACGTCGACCGCCCCGTCGGCCACCAGCGGCCGGTCGCGGCGCAGCTCGTCGCTCAGCTCGTGCACCGCCATCAGCTCCTCGACGTTGCGCACCGGGCGCTCGGCCAGGCGCTGCTCGAGCAGGTCGAGGTCGAGCGTCAGGTCCTGGATGCGGCCGCGACGGAACTCGACGTTGGCGTAGCCCAGCCGCCCGGCCACCCGCGGCGCGTTGCGGCGCGCCACCTCCAGCATCTCGGGCGTCATGTCGACGCCGATCACCCGCCCCGTCTCGCCGACCACCTGGGCGGCGATGAAGCAGATCTTGCCGGTGCCGCTGCCCAGGTCGAGAACCGTCTCGCCGGGCCGCAGGTGGCGGCTGGGATCGCCGCAGCCGTAGTCGCGCTCCAGCACCTCATCGGGGATCACCGCCAGGTAGCGCGGATCGTAGTCGGTCGGGCAACACAGGTCGGCGGCGCGCGCCTGCGCGCCTTCGGTGTAGCGGCTCTTGACGGCTTTCTCGACATCGGCAACGGACATGGGGAGGCTCCTCGTCGTCTCTGCTGGGTGCCCGGACGCGGGTGACGGCTGGCGTCACCCGGGCCCGGCGGCGGCGCGGTGGTGGCGGCGGCGAGGCTCAGCCGGGCGGCGAGCGGCCGCGGGCGGCTCGCGCCGCGGCCGGCCGCAGGCGGCCGACGACCGGCGGCAGGGGCGGCCGGCACAGCCGCCGCAGCAGCCGGCGCAGGGCGTCCAGCCACGACAGCGGCAGCCGCCGCAGGCCGGCCAGCCAGCGGCCGAGGTCGGCCGCCCGGTCGAGATCGGCCAGCGGCTCGAGCAGCGTCACTTCGACGCCACCGGAGTGCGCCGCCGCCAGCAGGCTGGCGAGGGTGTCGGAGCGCCGCCAGGCCACCGCGGCCAGCAGATCGTCTACCGGCCGGTCGGCGGCCAGCAGGTAGAAGCCGCCGTCGGGCGAAGGGCCGACCACCAGCCGCCCCGGCGTGCGCGACAGCTCGGCCAGCGCGGCGGCCACCTGCCGGCGGCCCAGGCCCGGCGCGTCGGAGCCGACCACCACCAGCGGGCTCGTCGCCGAGGGTCGCTCGCCGGCCATCGCCCGTCGCAGCCGCTCGCCGAAGCCGCCGCCGGCCTGCGGCCGGTGCTCGACGTCCCCGGCCGGCGCCAGCCGGCGCGGCGAGCAGACCCGCAGCCGGCAGCCGTTGGCCCGGCCGGCGGCGAGCGCGGCCGCCAGGCAGTCGCGGTGGAGCGCCAGCTCCCACGCGGCCAGCCGGCTGGGCAGCAGGCGGCGCCGCGCGCGCTCGCGCCGCGGGCCGAGCGTGAACACGAGGAGTGTCGGGCGGCTGGCGGACGCCGAGCTGGTGGGGTCGGGCATGCTCTCGTTGGCGGTATACGCCGCCCGGTGCAGAATCGGTTTCCCGAGCCGGGAGGCGGCCAGTCTACATGCCGGGCCGACGTATACTCGCGGGACCTTGCATCTCGCGCCACAGCCAGCGTCGGCGGGGCGCCGGTGAGGATCGCCTCCGTCGGCAAGGCGTTTCCTCGCCACTACTACGAGCAGGAGACGCTGCTGGCCGCCTTTCGCCGCCTGTGGGCGGATCGGTTCTTCAACCCCGAGAGGCTGGAGAGCCTCCACCGCAACGTACTGGTGGGTGGCCGCCACCTGGCCCTGCCGCTCGAGCGCTACGAGCAGCTGGCCGGCTGGGGCGAGGCCAACGACGCCTGGATCGAAGTGGCGCAGGAGGTCGGCGCGGCGGCGGTGAGCGATGCCCTGGAGCGCGCCGGGCTGGCGGTGGACCAGGTCGACGCCCTGCTGGCGGTGACCGTGACCGGCGTCGCCACGCCGTCGCTCGACGCGCTGCTGATCAACCGCCTCGGCCTGCCGTCGCGCACCCGACGCTACCCGATCTTCGGTCTCGGCTGTGTCGCCGGCGCCGCCGGCGTGGCGCGCGCCGCGGACTACGTCAAGGCGTACCCCGGACAGGTGGCGGTGCTGGTGTCGGTCGAGCTGTGCTCGCTGACCTTGCAGCGCGAGGACCTGTCGATCCCCAATCTGATCTCCTCGGGGCTGTTCGGCGACGGCGCGGCCGCGGTCGTGGTGGTGGGTGACGAGCGCCGCGCCGCCGGGCCGCGGGTCGTAGCCAGCCGCTCGGTCTTCTACCCCGGAACCGAGGAGGTGATGGGATGGCGCATCACCGAGCGCGGCTTCCAGGTGGTGCTGTCGGCCGAGGTGCCGGAGATGGTGCGGCGGCACCTGCGCGCCGATGTCGACCGCTTCCTGGCCGACCACGGCCTCGACCGGCGGCAGATCGCGAGCTGGGTCGCCCACCCCGGTGGGCCGCGGGTGCTGGAGGCGATGGCCGAGAGCCTGGAGCTGCCCGAAGAGGCGCTGGCGGTCACCTGGCGCAGCCTGCAGGAGGTGGGCAACCTGTCGTCCACCTCGGTGCTGCTGGTGCTCGACGAGACGCTGCGCGAGCACCGGCCGCCGCCCGGCAGCCCGGGGATGATGCTGGCGATGGGGCCGGGCTTCTGCTCGGAGCTGGTGCTGCTCGAGTGGTAGCGCCGCCGCCCCGCCCCGCCGCCCGGGAAGCGCCGTGGTGAGCCGCGTTCTCTACCTGGGGCTCGTCGGGCTGGTGGCGGTCCAGCGGCTGGCCGAGCTGCGGCTGGCCGGCCACAACACCCGACGCCTGCTGGCAGCCGGTGCGGTAGAGCACGGTCGCGGCCACTACCCGGTGATGGTGGCGCTCCACACGCTCTTCCTCGTTGCCTGCCCGGCGGAGGTCTGGTTGCTCGAGCGACCGCTGGTGCCGCCCCTCGCCGGCGCCATGCTGCTCGCCCTGGCGGGCTCGACGGCGCTGCGCTACTGGGCGATCGCCAGCCTCGGCGAGCGCTGGACGACGCGAGTGCTGGTGCCGCCGGCGGCGCCGCGGTTGCGTCGCGGACCGTACCGCTACCTGCGTCACCCCAACTACCTGGCGGTGGTGGTCGAGATGGCCGCCCTGCCGCTGGTGCACACCGCCTGGCTCACCGCGCTCGTCTTCAGCCTCGCCAACGCGGCTCTGCTCGTGGTGCGCATCGGCTGCGAGGAGACCGCGCTGTCGCGGCCGGCCGGGTAGACTGCGCCGGGGCATGACCAGAGAGGAGATTCTCGCCGGCGTCGCTGAGCTCGCCCGCCGGGAGCTGGGCTGGAGCGGTCCGCTCGAGCCCGAGATGCGGCTGCTCGAGGAGCTGTCGCTCGACTCGCTGCGCCGGCTGACCCTGGCGGTGGCGGTGGAGAACCGGTTCCGCATCCGGCTGTCGCCTGAAGACGAGGCCGCGCTCGAGACGGTGGCGGATCTGGTGGCGGTGATCGACCGGCGACGGCGGTGAGCGGGGCGGCGTCAGGTCGGGGCTGGACGGTGCGGCTCGGGTCGCTGGTGGAGCCCGCCCCGCGGTCGCTCGACGAGCCCTCCTTCGTCCGCACGGTGGTGTGGGTGAGCCTGTGGACGGCGCTGGTGGGAGGGGCCCTGCTGGCCGGCAACGGCCTGGCGGAGGGCCGGCGGAACATCGCCGTCACCGCCGGCGCGTTCACCGCGATCGCGGCCGGCCTGCTGTGGCTCGGCCGCATCGGCCGGCTGCGGCTGGCCGGCGGCCTGCTCCCGTTGGTCTCGCTCGTCCTGCTGACGCTGGCGCTCGACCGCAACCTGGGCATTCACGACAGCGGCGTCCTGTGCTTGCCGGTGATCGTCATCTTCGCCGGCCTGACGCTCGGACGCCTCGGCGCGGTGGCGTTCGCGGCGCTGGCCAGCGGCGCCGCCTTCTGGCTGGTGCGGCCGGAGGGCCGGCGGCCGACGCCGGCGATGCTGGCGGCCGAGACCGGCGTCGGCGATGCGGTGGCGGTGACGATCCTGCTGGCCGTGACCACCGCCCTGCTGTGGGTGATCATCGCCGGCCTGCGCGGCAGCCTGCGACGGGCGCAGGCGAGCGCCCGAGCGCTAGCCGCGGACATCGAGGAGCGCCGCCGCGTCGAGGGTCAGCGCGAGGCGCTGATTGCCGAGCTCGAGTCCAAGAACGCCGAGCTCGAGCGGTTCAACTACACCGTGTCGCACGACCTGCGCAGCCCGCTGGTAACCATCTCGGCGTTCATCGACCTGGCGGAGCAGGACGCCCGACAGGGCAGCGAGGAGCGGCTGCACTCCGACCTGTCGGTGGTGCGGCGCGCCGCGGCCACGATGCGGTTGCTGCTCGAGGACCTGCTCGAGCTGTCGCGCCTCGGCCGAACCCAGCTCAGGCTGCGCGAGGTGGAGGTGCGCCAGGTGGTCGAGGAGGCGTTGTCGGTGCTGGCCGGCCCGATCGCCGAGGGCCGGGTGGAGGTGACGATCCAGCAGGGGCTGCCCACCGTGCTGGCCGACCGGGCACGGCTGCTGCTGCTGCTGCAGAACCTGCTCGAGAACGCGATCAAGTTCCGTGACGCGCGGCAGCCGGAGGTCGAGGTCGGCTGCCAGCGGCGCTCCGGGCGGGAGGTACTGTACGTGCAGGACAACGGAGTCGGCATCGCGCCCGCCCTGCACGAGAAGGTGTTCGAGGTGTTCTCGCGGCTGGACTCCAGGATCGAGGGCACCGGGCTCGGGCTGGCGCTGGCGCGGCGGGTGGTGGAGCTTCACGGCGGCGAGATCTGGGTCGAGTCGGAGGGCGCCGGGCGCGGCGCCAGGTTCTGCTTCACGCTGGCGGCGGCCGCCCCGGAGCCGGTGGGGGCAGGGCGGTGACCGCCCGCACCCTCGGCGAGCTGCTTCTCGCCGCGGACGGCGTCACCGACAGCGGCTTGCGGCTGCTCGACGGCCGCGGACGGGCGACCCGGGTGAGCTGGGCGGAGCTCGTCCGGAGCGCGGGCCGGACGGCCGGGCGGCTGGCAGCGGCAGGGGTGGAGCCGGGCGACCGGGTGGCGCTGGTCTACCCCACCGGGCGCGGCTTCTTCGACGCCTTCTTCGGCTGCGTGATGGCCGGTGCCGTGCCGGTCCCGCTGTACCCGCCGGTGCGTCTCGGCAGGCTCGACGAGTACCACCGCCGTACCGCCGGCATGCTCGACGCGGTGGCCGTCCGGATGGTGCTGGCCGACCGGCGGATCCGCCGGCTGCTGGGCGAGACCGTTGCCCCGGCCGCTCCGCCGCTCGGCTGCCGGCAGCTGGCGGAGCTGCCCCGCGCCGAGCCGCTGGCGGTGGCGAGCGAGCCCGAGGCGCTGGCGCTGGTGCAGTTCTCCTCCGGCACCACTCTAGCGCCCAAGCCGGTGATGCTCAGCCATCGGGCGCTGCTCGCCCAGACCCGCCTGCTGAACGGCTTCTGGCCCGACCAGGGCGAGCTGCGCCACAGCGGAGTGTCGTGGCTGCCGCTCTACCACGACATGGGGCTGATCGGCTGTGTGCTGCCGGCGCTCGAGCGCCGCACAGACCTGACGCTGATCGGCCCCGAGCGGTTTGTCGCCGAGCCGGCGGTGTGGCTGCGGGCCATCTCCCGCTACCGGGCGACGGTGTCGCCGGCGCCCAACTTCGCCTACGGGCTGTGCGTCGAGAAGATCCGCGACGAGCAGCTCGCAGGCGTCGACCTGAGCAGCTGGCGGGTCGCGCTCAACGGCGCCGAGGCGGTGTCGCCCGAGGTGCTGCGCCAGTTCGCCGAGCGGTTCGCGCCATGGGGTTTCCGGCGCCAGGCGTTGACTCCCGTCTACGGGCTGTCCGAAGCCGCCCTGGCGGTGACCTTCTCGGCGCTCGACGGGCCGTTCGTCGGCCGCCGGTTCGACCGCCAGGCGCTGTACGGCCGCGGCGAGGCGGTGGCCCGCGACGACGGCGTCGAGCTGGTCTCGGTCGGCCGGCCGCTGCCGGGCTTCGAGCTCTCGCTGCGAGCGCCTGACGGCCAGCCGGTTGCCGACGGCCGCACCGGCCGGCTCTGGGTGCGCGGTCCGTCGCTGATGGCGGGCTACTTCGGCCGGCCCGACGACACCGCCGAGGTGCTCGTCGACGGCTGGCTGGACACCGGTGACCAGGGCTTTGTCGACGGCGGCGAGCTGTTTCTCACCGGCCGCGTCAAAGACCTGATCATCGTACGTGGGCGAAACCACGCGCCGGAGGAGATCGAGTACGCGGTCTACGGCCTGCCGGGGGTGCGCACCGGCTGCACGGCGGCGGTGGCCTACCTGCCAGAGGGCGGCGAGCGCGAGGAGCTGCTGCTGCTGGTCGAGCTGCGGCCGGCGGCAGACGGTGACCTGCGGCGCGAGCTGCCCGAGCTGTGCCGCCAGCGGGTGCTGGCCGCCGCCGGACTGGCGCTCGACCGCGTGGTGCTGCTCGAGCCCGGCACCCTGCCGCGCACCTCGTCGGGCAAGATCCGCCGCCAGGACGCGCTGCGCCGCTACCGCGACGGCCGGCTGGCGCCGCCCGCGGCGGTCAACGTGGTGACCCTGGCGCGCGCCATGGTGCGTTCGCGGCGCGCCTTCGGCCGCACGAGGAGCAACGACTGAGATGGCCCGGCCGGACCTGCTGGTGGTCGGTGGCGGCCCGGCCGGGCTGGCGACGGCGATCGCGGCCCGCTGCGCCGGGCTGAGCGCGACCGTGGTCGACCGCTCGCGGCCGCCGATCGACAAGGCGTGCGGCGAGGGAATCATGCCGGCCGGCGTCGGGCGGCTGGCCGAGCTCGGCGTGGAGCTCGACCCCGTCGCATGCCGGCCGTTCCGCGGCATCCGCTACCGCGATGGAGAGCTGTCGGCCGCCGCCGACTTTCCGGGCCGGCCGGGGCTGGGAGTCCGCCGCACCACCCTCCACCAGGCGCTGGCCAAGCGGGCGGCGGCGGCGGGTGTCGAGCTGGTGTGGGGGCGGGTTGTGCGGGCGCTCGAGGGCGGCACGGCCGTCACCGACGACGGGCCGCTCGGGGGCCGCTGGATCGTCGGCGCCGACGGGCTGACCTCGCGAGTGCGGCGGTGGGCGGGGCTCGAGCGGCCGCTGCCGCGGCGGTTCCGCTTCGGCGTCAGGCGGCACTACCAGGTCGCGCCGTGGAGCCACCGGGTGGAGGTCTGGTGGGCGGACGGCTGCGAGGCGTACGTCACGCCGGTGTCGGCCGGTGAGGTCGGCGTGGCCCTGCTGTGGAGCGGCGGCAAGGCCGACTTCGACCGCCTGCTGGGCCGTTTCCCGGGCCTCGCCGAGCGGCTGGCGGGGGCGGCCAGCAGCTCGCGCGACCAGGGCGCCGGCCCGCTCCACCGCGAGCCGCGGGCGGTGTGGCGCGGCCGGGTGCTGCTGGCCGGCGACGCCGCCGGCTACTACGACGCCATCACCGGCGAGGGGCTGGACCTCGCCTTCCACCAGGCGTTCGCCCTGGTCGACGCCGTGCGCCATGACGACCCGCGCCGCTACGCGCTCTTCTGCCGGCGAATGTACCGGCTGCCGTTCGCGCTCATCCGGCTGCTGCTCGTCGCCGAGCACCGGCCGTGGCTGCGCCGCCGGCTGATCCGCACGCTGGCCGAGGACCCGCGCCTGTTCGCCCGGCTGCTGGCCATCCACGCCCGTGAGCGGCCGCCGCGCAGCCTCGGACTGGCCGGCGTCTGGCGGCTGGCGCGCGGCCTGGCGCGGGCCTAGCCCGAGCTTCTGACCGAGCCGCCGCTGCGCGTCCGGATGCAGCTGGACCTTCACGACGTCTCTTGTTCGGTCTTCAGGCACCCGCGGCCGCTCGCCCAGCGGCTCGATGAGAAGGTCAGGCTAGCCGGCGGCCGTCAGGGGGTCGCCGAGCCGCCGCGGGCCCGCCCGCTGCGCACGCGGTAGGAGACGAGCAGGCGCGCGTTCACCAGCGGCTCGTCACCGGCACCGGTAGCGGGCGGCCGCGCGACGTCGAGCGGGCTGTAGAACAGCTCTCCCACCAGCCGCAGCCGGGGAGACGGCGCGAACGCCAGACCGGCGGTCAGCGAGCCGGTGACGCCGTCGGTGACGAGCAGCGAGCGGTCCACCACCCCGGCGTAGCGCGCCCGCACCTGGAACTCGAGATCCAGGTGGCTGACGGTGATCGCAACGTACGGTTCCGGGCGGCGGCCGGCACGCGGACGTCGGGCGGCGGCGAGCTCGACGCCGACCGCCCGGACGGTCTGCTCGTCGGCGGACGGCTCGCGGCACAGGAACGGGTTGCGGGAGCGGTCGTCGCCGGCCGCGACGCTCTGCCGGTCGCAGGTGAGGTCACCACGGATCCGGCCCAGCTGGCCGAAGGCGCGCCACCCCAGCCGCCAGCGGCTGCCGGCGACCAGCGGACGGGCCACCGCGACGTCGGCGAGCGAGGCCTCGACCCCGTGGCGCTCCACCGGCGGCACCAGACCGACGCTCAGCGACAGCGAGCGCGGCAGGCCGACCACCAGCCGCGGGCGGAGCAGCAGCGAGCCGCGGTTGAGGGCTTCCGTCTTGGTGCCGTTGAAGCCGACGGTGCGCTCGGTCTCGCTGAGCGTCGGAATCCAACCGCCCTCGAGGGCGATCTCGACGGTCCCCGGGGCCAGATCGCGCGGCGGGCCGAAGCCGGTCGGCAGGCCGACCGACGCGAAATACTTCATCGCCCACGACTCGGGCCGGTCGAACGCCAGCGAGTCACGGACCTCGACCAGGACCTGCGCGGTGGCGGGTGCGGCGGCCAGGCAGACCGCGGCCAGCCGCGCAGCCAGCCGGGCAGCCAGCCGGGCAGGTGGACGCGCGGCCGGCCGCCAGCGCCGCCGGCCCTCGGCCTCAGTAGCCCGGGCTCGGCGGCGGGGCGCTGTCGCCGACACGGATCGAGCCCTTCATGCCGTGGGTGTCGGTGTGGGTCAGGCAGTCGTACTCGAACGTCTTGCCGCGGTCGGCCTCGGTGAAGGTGCGCTCGAACAACGCGCCCTGCTGGGTGAAGACGAAGCCGCTGTCGAAGGTGCCGTCCTTGGCGGTCACCGTATGGGTGAGGTCGCCGCCCCGCAGCACCCACCGGACGGTGGTGCCGGGCTGGATGGTGAGCGACATCGGGGTGTAGCGGAAGTCCTGAAGCTCGACCGTCGAGCCGGCGGGTGCAGGCGGCGCGGTGGGGCCGCCGTTGCCGCCGCCGCCACCGCTGCAGGTGCCGACGGCCAGAGTCAGCAGCAAGGTCGCGACCAGCACGCAGGTTCGTTTCATCTCACACCTCCTGGATTGGCGATCGGGCAGAGCGGGCGGGACGCCGCGCCCGTACCTTCTGTTTGTGAGTCCCGGCGGCAGGCCGAAAGGTTCACCGGCGAGCGGTTGAACCTTTCGCTCGCGGTGACGGACTCACCGGATAGACCCGCCACCGGCGGGGCCGGAGACCCCAGGTGCGTCCAGAAGCCAGCGCCCGCGCCGCAGACGACGCGGCCGACCGCCACCTGCTCGAGCGGGTGGCGCGCCGCGACCGTGCCGCCTTCGAGCGGCTGTACGAGCGCTATGCCGACCGCGTGGCGCGCTACCTGTTGCGCCTGGTGGGCCGCCGGGAGGTGGTGGAGGAGGCGCTCAACGACGTGATGCTGGCGGTCTGGCGTGGCGCCGGGAGCTTCGCCGGGCACTCCCGGGTCTCCACCTGGATCCTGGGGATCGCCTACCGCAAGGGGGTCGACGCGCTGCGCCGGCTGGTTAGGCAGCCGATCGCGGTGCCGGCGGAGAGCGCCGAGAACGGCGAGCCGCCGGGCGACGAGCTGACCGCGGAGCAGCTCCGGATGTCGCTCGAGCGGGCGCTCGAGACGCTCTCGGCCGAGCAGCGGGCGGTGGTCGAGCTGACCTACTACTTCGGCTACTCGTACCGCGAGATCGCCGCCATCACCGGCTGCCCGGTCAACACGGTCAAGACCCGCATGTTCTACGCCCGCAAGCGGCTGCAGGCGGCGTGGTCCGGCCGCGACAGCGCTGGGAGCGCCGCCGGGGAGGAACGCAGCTAGATGCACGACCCGACTCGCGACCAGGCCCTGAGTCATGCCGAGACCGCCGAGCTGCTGCCGTGGCTGGTCAACGGTAGCCTGGCGGACGACGATCTGCACCGCGTCGAGGCGCATCTCGAGCGGTGCGCCGACTGCCGGCGGGAGGCCGCGCGGCTCGAGCGGATGGCGCGCGCGCTCGCCGGGCGGGCGGAGCCGGTCGCCCCGCCCCGTCCCGACTTTGCCGCCGTGATGGCGCATATCGAGGCGGCGGAGTCGCCGGGCGACGGGGCCTCCGGGCGGCGCGCACGGCCGGCCTCCGGGCGCAGCTTCGCCTGGCTGCTGGCTGCCCAGGCGGCAGCCGTGGCGTTGCTGTCGGTGGTGCTGCTGTGGGCGTCGGCGCCCGGCGACGTCGGCGCCGGGTTCCGCACCCTGGCGCGACCGGCGGCGGCGCCGGCGCTCGCCTCGGCGCCGCGACTGCGCGTCGTCTTCGAGGAGCAGCTGACCGAGGTCGAGCTGCGCGACCTCCTGCTGTCGGTGCGCGGCCGGGTGGTGGCCGGACCGACGCCGTTCGGCGTCTACACCGTGGAGCTGGCGTCGATCGACAGCGGTGAGCTGGCCGGCGTGGTCGACAGGCTGCGGCGCAGCGGCAAGGTCCGGTTCGTCGAAACGGTGGTGGGCCAGTAGTGCGAGCGCTCCGCCCGAGCGGCGCCCGCGCCGGGGCTGCGCTGCTGCTGGCGGTGGGCCTGGCGGCCGGCTCGCCGAGCGCCGCCGCGCACCGGGGACGCGACGCGCAAACCGCCGAAGAGCAGCGGCAAGAGCAGGTGATGGCCGTGCTCAAGCCGTCGCCGCCGACGCTGTGGAACCGGGACGCCCGCGCTCTGGCCCAGGCCTACGAGGCCGAGCTGGTGGTGGCCTGGACGCTGCGCTCGCTCGACGCGCCCTGCATAATCCTCGAGCCGCGGTCGGGGCGGTCGCTCGAGGCGGTCGTCGCGTCGCTCTCCGCCGACCACCGCGTGCAGTGGGCGCAGCCGGTGCAGTACTTCAGCCTGCTGACCGAGTACAACGACCCCCACTACCATCTGCAGCACGGAGCGCACGCCCTCGACCTCGGTCAGGCCCATGCCCATGCCACCGGCCGCGACGTCACGGTGGCCATCGTCGATACCGGGGTCGACGTCGCCCATCCGGATCTGCGCGACCGGGTGGCGGGCGCGCAGAGCCTGCTCGAGCGCGACCGCGGCGGCTTCACCGGCGACGTCCACGGCACCGCCGTGGCCGGCGTCATCGCGGCGCAGGCCAACAACGAGGTCGGGATCGTCGGCGTGGCGCCGGACGCCAGGCTGCTGGCGCTCACGGCGTGCTGGCCGGTCGGTGACGCCGGCGGCGCGGCGTGCAACAGCTACACCCTGGCGGGGGCGCTCGACGCCGCGATCCACCGCCGCGCCGAGGTGATCAACCTGAGCCTCACCGGGCCACGGGACCGGCTGGTCGAGACGCTGATTCTCGAGGCGGTCGCGCGGGGGACCACGGTGGTCGCCGCGGCCGACGAGGGCAGCGCCGACGGCGGCTTTCCGGCTTCCCTGCCGGCGGTGCTGGGCGTCGGTGCCGCCGGCGCCGGCGAGGCCGAGCCGGTGGCCGCGGCCGGCCGGGTGCTGGCTCCCGGCGAGGACATCCTGACCACCGTGCCGCGCGGCGCCTACGACTTCCTGTCGGGCAGCTCGCTGGCCGCCGCGCACGCCTCCGGGGTCGTCGCGCTGCTGGTCCAGTGCCGCCCGGGCACGGCCCCGGCGGAGCTGCTGCGGATCGTCGTCGAGACCGCCCGCCGAGACCCGGCCGCCGCGCGGCCCGGTACGATCGATGCCGCCGCGGCGCTGGGTCGGCTGACGGTCTCGGGACCGTGCGCCAGCCGTTAGCCGGGCAGCTGTCGCGCCGACTCCCGCCGCGCTGCGGCTAGAATGGTCGGCTGCGATGGCCGCCAGCACCAGCAGACGCCGCCCGCAGCAGTGGGCCAAGGTGCGCGCCGCCGAGCGCAGCCGGGTGACGTTCTCGCCGCACCGGCCCAACGCCCTGGCGCTGGCCTACGCCAACAGCTACCACGTCGGCATGTCGAGCCTGGCGGTGCAGCGGGTCTGGGAGCTGGTCAACACCACCCCAGAGTGGTCGTGCGAGCGGTTCTTCGCCGACGGCGACGGCCCGCCGCTGTCGGTCGAGACCGACTCGCCGCTCGCCGCTTTCGGCGCGGTGGCGTTCTCGATCTCGTTCGAGGAGGACTACGTCAACCTGCTCGAGATGCTCGGCCGCGCCGGCATCCCGGCGCGGCGGTGCGAGCGCGGCGCCGAGCACCCGCTGGTGCTGGTGGGCGGCTCGTGCGCCATGATCAACCCGCTCACCCTGTCGGAGTTCGTCGACGTCTTCCCGCTGGGCGCCGCCGAGAACCTGCTGCCCGATCTGCTGGCGGCGCTGGCGGGCGAGAGCCGGCGCGAGGCGGTGCTCGAGCGGCTGGCCGCGCAGCCCGGCTTCTACGTGCCGGCGCATCACCGGCCGGAGGGCGACGGCCTGTTCCACCGTCTGCACAAGCTCGAGCTGTCTGAGGAGCAGATGCGCCGGCCCGGCCACCTGCCGACCACCGCCATCGTCACCCCCCACACCGAGTTCGCCGACAAGTTCCTGGTCGAGATGTCGCGCGGCTGCCCGGAGAAGTGCCGCTACTGCTGGGCGACGTTCGGCATGGGCCGGTTCCGCTGGCACCCGACGGATTTCATCCTCGCGGCGATCGAGCGCGCCCGGCCGCTCACCGACCAGCTCGGCTTCGTCGCCACCGCGGTGGGCGACCACCCGGAGATCGAGCGCATCCTGGCCGAGGCCAACACCCTCGGGTTCCGCACCGCGGTGTCGTCGATCCGCATCCCGGCGGTGACCGATGGGGTGCTGGCGGCGCTCGCCGCCTCCGGCGACCGCTCGATCACGCTGGCGCCCGAGACCGGCAGCGACCGGCTGCGCGAGAGGCTCAACAAACCGGTTCCC
Organism: Thermoanaerobaculia bacterium; assembly: GCA_041574955.1. Lineage (GTDB taxonomy): Bacteria > Acidobacteriota > Thermoanaerobaculia > Multivoradales > JAHEKO01 > CALZJC01. Next base: position 51,729 of record JBFGNS010000004.1, read on the forward strand.
AACCGGCTCCTGCTCGACAAGGTGCGGCTGATCTTCCGCCACGGCTTCACCGGGCTCAAGCTGTATTTCATCATCGGGCTGCCCGGCGAGACCGACGAGGACGTGCAGGCGATCCTCGACCTGGCCGCCGAATGCCGCGCCATCATGCTCGAGGAGCTGGCGCCCACCGGCGTCGTCGGCCAGATCGACCTCGGGGTCAACCTGCTGATCCCCAAGCCGTACACCGGCTACCAGCGTGAGCGGCTGGAGGAGCCGGCGGTGCTCAAGCGGCGCATCCGGCTGCTCCGCCGCGGCGTGGCGCGGCTGCCCAACGTCTCGCTCGGCACCATGTCGATCCGCCAGGCGATCTGGCAGACCTACATCACCAAGGCCGGCCCCGACGCTGCCGAGGCTCTGGAGGCGGCGGCCGCGGGGATGCCGGTGTCGGCGCTCTTGCGCGAGTACGCCGACCGCATCGAGCCCGAGGTGTTCGAGCGCGCCGACGGGCGGCTGCGGTGGCAGTTCCTGCGGACGGCCTAGCGAAAGCGAGCCGGCTGGCTGGTTGCTCGTCGAGCCGGCGTACCGCCCTGGTGCTGGCCCGGCCGGCTTGGAGTCGGGGGGAGAGGGTCGGCCCAATAGGGACTACATCTCCGGCTCGCGCCAGTCGGACTCTGCTTAGGGGGTGCGCTCGCCCGCACTCGGCTGGCGCGCGGGCGTCGGCGTCTGACTCCCATCGGCGTTGCGTTGCGCTGGCCGAGAGCTACCTGTCGACCCCTCTCCCCTCGACTCTGACGCCGACACCCGGTGGATCCGCTCAACAGCTGGCAGCTCTGGCCAAGAGGGCTGTCGGGGCGAGTGGGATCCGGATCGACTCAGGCCTTGCTCTCCGGCGGCGTGATGTCCTTGATCGGGGGCTTTTCCGGCGGCGGCTCGCCGCGCTCCTGGAGCGAGCCCAAGAGCAGGGTGAGCAGGCCGAGCAGGATCTCGTCGATGAACGGGATCAGGTCGGGGATCAGCAGGTCGACGAAGAACAGCGTCGCGGCCACCGCGAACAGCTGCGGGAAGCGCAGCCGGGCGCCGAAGCGGCCGAGCAGAGAGCGGATGAGACCCTGGGGCGGCGTCGCCATGGCGGCCCATCATACGGGACCCGCCGACCGGTGGCCGGCTACTCCCGCGGGCCGAGCCCCGGCCGCCCCTCGAGCTCCTCGAGGGTGCGCGGCCAGTCGTCCTTGAGCAGCCGCGACAGCGCGCGGTCGGCGAGCAGACGACCGCCGGTCTGGCAGCCGGCGCAGTAGTTGGCCTCGTTCTCGGCGTAGACGATGCGCTGTACCGGCGCGCCGCAGTCGGGGCACGGCTGGCGGTGGCGGCCGTGTACAGCCATGCCGTCGCGGAAGGCGGTGACCTTGGCCGGGAAGCCTTTGCCGGCGTCGGCGACGAGCCGCTCGGCCCACTCGGCGAGCACCGCCCGCGCGGCGTCGTACAGGCGGTCCACCTCGCCGTCGTCGAGCCGGCCGGTGAGCTTGAACGGCGACAGCCGGGCGCGGTGGAGGATCTCGTCCGAGTAGGCGTTGCCGACGCCCGAGAAAAGCCGCGGATCGGTCAGGGCGCGCTTGAGCGTGTGGCTGGCCGAGCGCAGCCGGGCGGCGAACTCGGCGCGGCCGGCGGTGAGGATCTCGAGCCCGCCGGGGTCGTGCGCCGCCAGGGTCTCGGCGCCGGCGACGACGTAGAGCGACGCCCGCTGCTTCTTGCCGGCCTCGGTCACGACCAGGGTGCCGCGCGGGAAGTCGAGCGCCGCCAGGCCGATCCGCCCCGGCGGCCTGGCGCCGGGCGGCCGCCAGCGCAGCCGACCGGCGACCATCAGGTGGAGCACCAGGTAGAGCTCGCCGTCGAGCTCGAGGACGATGCGCTTGCCGAGCCGCCGTACTCCGCGCACCCGCCGGCCCTCGGCGGCCGTCACCGGCGGCGCCACCGAGCGCAGCAGGAACGGGCTCCGGATCCGCACCCGCTCGAGCGGCTCGCCCACCACGCGGGGCGCGAGCGCGTGCAGATAGGCCTCGATGTCGGGCAGCTCGGGCATGGGAGTGCCGGTCATTCTAGGTCCGCGGTATCGACGGAGCGAGACAGGGATCCAAGGGGCGCTTCAACACAAAGCGAACGTTCGTTCTTTTGCGTTGATTGTCGGTGCGGTTTCACCCTTCGGAGGGACACCGGAGCCTGGGCCACCCCCGGGAAGGTGCGCCTGCCGGGGGCCCGGGGCGGAGCGACCTCCATCGCCCCTTTTGGACACCGGGATGCGTGCTGGCCCGGCCGGCTCGGAGTCGACGGGGACAAGGTCCCAGGTAGCGGCGGGTCGGCGGTGGGCCCGGCCGGCTCGGAGTCGAGGGGGACAGGGTCCCAGGGTACCGGCTCGCGCGCAGTCGGACTTTCGAGCGGGGCGCTCGCCTGCACTCGGCTGGCGCGCGGCATCGGCGTCGGACTCCACCCGGCGTTGCGCTGCGCTGGCCGAGAGCTACCCTGGGACCCTGTCCCCCTCGCCTCTGACGCCGGCCTCCGCGGGGCGAGGGGGGCCTCGAGGGCTCGGGGGCTCGAGGGCTCGAGGCTTGAGGCCTGGCGCTGCGTAAGCCGGCGGGGGCCCGGTCGGAGCGACATCACCCTCGTGTGGCCAAGCGACCGGGCCCCGCGCCCAACGCGCTGGCCGGGGGCTCGGGGGGCTGCTGCTCGTCCTCGACGGGAGACAGGGCCGGGTACCGGAGGGTGCAGGGCGGTCGGGGCACTCGCGCCGAAAGCCCTTTGGCTACGGGGGACTGTGGCGCTGGCACGGATCCTGAAGCCCGGGGCCGGCGAGGAGGCCCGAGATGATGCGACGGAATATGACTTTGGCACTGGCCGGCGGCGCGCTGGCGCTGGGGCTCATGGTGGCCGCGCCGGCCGAGGCGGGGCACGCCGGCTGGTCGTTCGGCGCCGGCTTCCGGGTCGGCGGCTTTGATTTCCAGATCGGCTTCCGCGACGGCGGGCGGTACGGTCCGGGCCCCTACTTCCACACCCGCGGCGCCCTGAGCTACCCTGGCCACCGCTGCGGCAGCTACTGCCTGCGCAGCGGCCGCGACTTCTACCACCACTACACCTGCCCGCTGGTCGGCCTCCACTTCAGCCGCTTCGGATACTCGTCGGGCTACTACCTCGATGCGTACCCGCCGCCGGGTTTCTTCTTCCGCGGTTACTACGGCGGCTACCACGACCGCCACTACCGGCACCGTGCGCCCAGCCGCCGGCACGGCTACTATCTCCACCGGGACCGCCACCGCGACCGCTGGTGGGACCACCGCGGCGACCGCTGGGACCGTCGTGACCAGCGGCGCGACCGCCGCCGCGACTGGCGGCGGGACCGGCGGCACGACCGGCGCGACGAACGGCGTGACTGGCGGCGCGACCGGCGGGATGACCGCCGCGACTGGCGCGAGGACCGGCGTCACGATCGGCGCCGTCACCGCCTGCGCGATCGCGACGACCGCCGCCGCGACGACGACCGGCCGCGGGCCCGCCGCCGCGGCCGCCGGGGTCCCGGCTAGGGGCCCGGTCCCGGCTCTCAGTCGCCGTCCAGGAAGCCGTGCTGCCGCATCCACTCGTCGCTGACGAACTTGCTCAGGTAGTTGCGGATCGAGTCGGGTAGCAGCACCAGGGCGCGGCGGGTGTCGGGGCGGCGGTCGAGCGCCTCCAGCATGCCGTGCACCGCCGAGCCCGAGCTGCCGCCCACCAGCAGCCCCTCCTCGCGGATCAGCCGCCGCGCCATCAGGAAGCTCGAGCGGTCGTCGACGTACACCCACTCGTCCACCAGCTCGCGGTCCAGCACGTCGGGGATGAAGTCGTAGCCGATGCCCTCGACCTGGTAGCTCTTGACCTCGCTGCGCCCCCCCAGGATCGAGCCCTCGGGGTCGACCCCGACCACCACGATCGCCGGGTTCCGCTCCTTCAGGTAGCGCGCCACGCCGGTGATCGTGCCGCCGGTGCCGGCGCCGACGACCACCATGTCGAGCGTGTCGCCCAGCTCCTGCCAGATCTCGGCACCGGTGCCGTGGTAGTGGGCGTCGGGGTTGTCCGGGTTGGCGTACTGGTCGGGGATCCTGGCGTTGGGGATCTCCTGCTCCAGCCGGCGGGCGACGCCCAGCAGGCTCTCCGGGTCGTCGTGGGCCGCCTCGGTGGGAGTGCGGATGATCTCGGCGCCGAGCGCCTCCATCACAACCTGCTTCTCGCGGCTCATCTTCTCCGGCATGGTGATGATCAGACTGTAGCCCTTGACCGCGGCGGTCATCGCCAGACCGGTACCGGTGTTGCCGCTGGTGGGCTCGATCAGCGTGGTGTCGGGATCGATCGCGCCGGCCGCCTCGAGCCCCGCCACCATGCGCACCGCGATGCGGTCCTTGACCGAGCCGCCGGGGTTGAGGAACTCGCACTTGGCCAGCAGCTCTACCCCGCGGCCCGCGCCGATCCGGTTCAGGCGCACGATCGGCGTGCGTCCGACCACTTGGAGAATGTCGTCGTAGATCATCGCGGAATCCGGACGGCCGGTCAGGCCAGCAGCTTGGCGAGCGTGGCGGCCAGCTTCGCTCCCAGCTCTTGGACCGCCGCCTGCTGCTTGGCGTCCACCAGCGAGCCGTCGTCGGCGAACGCCTGATGGGCACGGCTCACCGCGCGCTGATCGGGCAGCACCAGGACGCCGAGGTTGGAGAGGATGGCGCGCACGTGCACCAGGCCACGCAGGCCGCCCAGCGAGCCGGGCGAGGCGCTCATCAGCACGGCCGCCTTGCCGCGGAACGCGACCAGCGGCGGCTCGTCGGGCTCGCTGCGGCGCGACGCCCAGTCGATGGCGTTCTTGAGCACGCCGGTGATCGAGGAGTTGTACTCGGGCGAGGCGATCAGGAAGCCGTCGTGCTCGCGCATCAGCCGCTTGAGCTCGGCAGCGTTGGCCGGCATGCCCTCGGCGCGCTCGAGATCCTGATCGTAGAGCGGCATCGGCAGGTCGGCCAGATCGATGCGGGTGACCTCGGCGCCCGCCTTCCGCGCGCCGGCGACCGCCACCGCCAGCAGGCGCTTGTTGTACGAGCCGCGGCGCGTGCTGCCGGCGAAGGCGAGGATCCTGGGCTGGTCGGACATCGGGAGCTGGGCGCGTCGCGGCCGCGGGCTGTCTGACGATCGGGCCGGGCCGGAGGGGTGGCGGCGTGGCCGGGCTGCCAGAGTCTACACGCGCCGCGACGAGACGGTCGCGGCCCCGGGCCCGGCGCTCTCGGCGGCGCGCCGCGCCGGTCGCAGGCGGGCGCCGTCAGGCGATGGCGGCGGCGGCCGGGGCGCGAACGAGCTCGGCGACGCGCGCCGCCGGCAGCGGCCGGTGGAACAGGAAGCCCTGCAGCTCGTCGCACCCCTGGGAGCGCAGGAAGCCCGCCTGCGCCTCGGTCTCGACGCCCTCGGCGACCACCACCAGGTTCAGCTTGCGCGCCATCGCGATGATGGCGGCGGCGATGGCGTCGTCGTCCTCGTCGCGCGTCAGGCCGACCACGAACGAGCGGTCGATCTTGATGACGTCGAACGGGAAGCGGCGCAGGTAGGTGAGCGAGGTCTGGCCGGTACCGAAGTCGTCGATCGCCAGCTGCACGCCGCCGTCTCGCAGCTCTTCGAGCTGGCCGAGCAGCCGGGGGTCGTCGCGCAGCACGGCACGCTCGCTCAGCTCGAGCTTGAGCAGCCCGGGCTCGGTGCCGTGCTCGGCGAGGACAGCGAGCACGCCGCGCGCGAAGTCCGGCTGCTCGAGCTGGCTCGAAGCGACGTTGACCGACACCGGCACCAGCTCGATGCCCTGCTCCCGCCAGCGGCCGAGCTGGCGGCAGGCCTCGCGCAGCACCCAGTCGCCGATCGGCACCATCAGACCGGTGTCCTCGGCGATCGGCACGAACTCGTCCGGCGCAAGCAGCCCGCGCTCGGGATGCTGCCAGCGCACCAGCGCCTCGAGGCCGGTGATCCCGCCGCCGGCGTCGACCAGCGGCTGGTAGTGGAGTACGAGCTGGTCCTCCTCGAGCGCTCGCCGCAGCCCGAGCTTGATCTCCAGCTTGTGGACCGCGGCGCTCTTCATCGAGCTGTCGAAGAACAGGCAGGTTCCCGGCCCCTTGGACTTGGCGTGGTACATGGCGGTCTCGGCGCGCTGCAGCAGGGCGTCCTCACCGCTGCCGTCCTCGGGCGCCAGCACGACGCCGATGCAGGAGGTCAGGTGGAGCTTCTTCTGCTGGATGGCGAACGGGCCGGCCATCGCTTCGATCAGCCGGCGCCCCACCCGCTCGACGGCCGCGCGGTCGTTCACCTCGTTCATCAGGATGACGAACTCGTCGCCGCTCAGCCGCGCCACCGAGGTGGTGCCGTCGTCGCCGCCGCGCTCGCGGGCCAGCGTGTCGCCCGAGCGCAGGCTGCGCCGCAGACGTTTGCCGATCTGGCGCAGCAGCTCGTCGCCGCGCTGGCGGCCGAGTGTCTCGTTGATCTCCTTGAATCCGTCGATGTCGAGAAACAGCACCGCGATCTGCTTGCCGTCGCGCTCGGCGCGCGCCAGCGCCAGCCCCAGGAAGTCGGTGAACAGGGTGCGGTTCGGCAGCCCGGTCAGGTCGTCGTAGTGCTTCAGCCGCAGCATGGCGTCGCTGGCGGCGAGGGCGTTGCGCTTGGCCTCTTCGAGCGAGAAGCGGTCCTCGCGCAGCCGGTTGAGCAGCCGCCAGGTGCTGAGGCAGCGCGCCAGCCGCTGGGTCAGCAGCGTCCAGGAGATCGGTGGCGGTACGACGTCGGTGGCGCCGGCCTCGAAGGCGTCTTCCACTGCTCGCTGTCCGCCCTCGGAGAGCAGCACGAAGATCGGCAGCTCGGCGCCGTCGGCGGTGCGGCGCACCTCGCGGCACAGCGAAAGGCCGTTGCCCCCGGCCGCGTCGTCGAGCAGGATGGCGTCCGGCATCTCAGAGCGCAGCAGGGCGAGCAGCTCGCGCAGCGAGCCGGCGGGGGTGGTGCGGAAGCCGGCGCCGCGCAGCGCGGCGTGGGCCAGGGGCCGCAGCTCGCCGCCGAGCGCGTGCAGCACCAGGTGCTGCCGGTTGCCGGAAGCGCCGCGGGCCGGGAAGAAGCCGCCGGGGCTCACTCCTGCTCCACCCAGCTGTTGACCGCCACCGTGCTCGCCGCCGCGTCGGCCCACGCCAGGCCGTCTGACCACGGGAAGCCATCGGACCGGCAGACAGCCACAGCGCAGAGCGCCGTCGTGTACCTTCGCTGCGAGCTCCAGCCGCCCATAACCCAACCTCCGACCGCTGGAGCAGCAAGGGAAGTACCAGAGACCGACGTCGATGGATCGCGAGCGGCCCGGCACCGCAAGAGGTCAACCGGGGCAACACTTTCCGGTGACAGCGCGCGGACGAGCCGGGGGGCTCGAGACGGCGGACCGGTAGCGCGGGCCGAAAGAAACGGCGGTGATCGTGGCGCCCGGTTGCAAGAACCGGCGCCCCGCGCCGTCTCAGCGGGCCTCGACCCGGGCGGCAAGGCCGGCCAGGCCGAGCTCCTCGAGCACGCGGCGGGCTGCCCCGGCACCGGGGTCGCGCCGGGCGAGGCCGTCGAGCCCGGGCCAATCGATCGGCGCATCGGCGGCGAGAACCGCCAGCCGGCGCGACAGCAGGGCCCGTTCGCGGCCGGCCTCGAGACGCGCCGCGACCGAGCGGGCGCCGCGCAGCTCGAGCCCGGCGACCCGATCCAGATCGTCGTAGATCGCCGCCAGGTCGGGAAACTCGGCCAGCAGCGCGGCCGCGGTCTTGCGGCCGATGCCCGCGACGCCGGGGATGTTGTCCACCGGGTCGCCCGCCAGCGCCAGGAGATCCGGTATCTGCTCGGGCCGGACGCCGAACTTCCGCACCACCTGCCGGCGGCCGTAGCGCTCACCGCGCGCGAAGTCGAGCAGCTCGACGCCGTCGCCCACCAGCTGGCAGAGGTCCTTGTCGGAGCTGACGATCACGACGCGGAGCCCCTCGGCGCCGAGCTGCCGGCAGAGGGTGGCGAGGAGGTCGTCGGCCTCGTACCGGCGGTCGATGAAGGTGGCCCCGAACAGCCCGGCCAGCCGGCGGCAGGCGTCGAGCTGGGCCTCGAGCTCGGGCGGCGGCAGATCGCGCTGGGCCTTGTAGTCCGGGTAGATCTCGTTGCGAAAGCTGGTCGTGAGGCTGCCGTCGAACGCCACCGCCAGGTGGGTGGGCGCGAGCTCACGGACCAGCTTGAGCAGGAAGTCGGCGAAGCCGCGCAGCGCGTTGGCCGGCTGGCCCGCGGCGTCGGTGATCGAGTCCGGCAGCGAGAAGTAGGCGCGGAAGATGTACGGGCTGGCGTCGACCAGGCAGGCTTCGGGCACGGTGCTGCCTCGCGGGTCAGTCGAGCGGCGGCCGCCGGCGGTCGGCCTTGAGCCGGCTCCGGCGGCGCTTCTCTTCGAGCCGGCGCCGCGCTGCGGCGGCACCCGGCCGGGTGGCGACGCGCCGCCGCCGGCGCTCGAGCGCCCCCGCCACCAGCTCGACGAAGCGCGCCTCGGCGGCGGCGCGGTTGGCCGCCTGCGTGCGGTGCTTCTGACTCGTCACGCGCAGCACCCCGGACCGGTTGATCCGCGTCGCCAGCCGCTCGGCGAGGCGCTGCTTCTGGCCGGCAGTCAGGGTGGGCGAGCCGGCGACGTCGAACAGCAGAGTGACCCGGCTCTCGACCTTGTTGACGTTCTGGCCGCCGGGGCCCGAGCTGCGCGAGGTGACGAAGCTCAGCTCGTCGTCGGGGAGCGTCAGCCGTTCGTCGATCACCGGCATCAGCGGTAGGTCTCGCCGGCGTGGCGCAGCCAGCCACCCGGGCGGCGGCCGCCGGGGTCGTGGTGGGTCCAATGGATGACGCCGCCGCGCTCGTTCCACTCGTACTGGCCGCGGAAGCCCACCCGGTCGCCGGCGGCCAGCGGCGCGCGCGGCGCCAGGTCGATGTTGTGGCTCACCAGCACCGTCTGCCCCGAATCCAGGCGCAGGATGAAGCGCTGGTGGCGCGAGCCTTCCCGGTCGTCGGCGAGCAGCCGCTCGACCGTGCCCTCAGCTTCGACCACGACGCCCGAGCGGCGCTGCTCGAACGCCTGCTCGAGCAGGGCCTCGCCGCCGCCGGCCGCCGGCGCGGTGAGCTGGCGCCCGGCCCACACCGCCACCACCAGGCCGGCGGCCAGCAGGATCCGGAGCTGTCGGCGCGTCAGCCGCACGCCGTCATTGTAGGTCTAGCCGTCGGCGCGGACGGCGGTGAGCTCCAGGTTGCGGAACTCGGTGTCCTCGGGCAGCACCAGGCTGGTGGTGTAGACGTAGCGGTCGTCGTCTTCGATCGTGGTGACGGCGCGGATCTGGAACTTGGTGCCAGTGGCCGGATCGGTCAGCTCGGCGGTGGTGGTGCGCTCGGCCCCCTCCTCGCTGCAGCTGCCCCGGTAGATCAGGGTGTAGGTCCCCTGGGTGTCGCGCCAGGTCCCGACGTACTGCTTGGCCTGGTTGTCGTAGCCGTCGGTCGACCAGCTCTCGTACGGCCGTCCCAGCAGCTCGCCGCGGTAGACGGTGTGCAGGAACCGGCCGCCGAGGATGGTGCGCGCCTCGGCCGTGCCGCTGGCCTCGACCGGCTCGCCGTCGGGCGTCAGCCAGACCTTGAGGGTGTAGCGCCAACGGCCGGCCAGGCGTGCCAGGTGCTGATGGTGGGTACCGGGCTGCGCCGGGTCGTCGAGCGCCGCGGCGGCTGCCGTCGCGTCGTCGCCGGCCGGCTCGTTCGCCGGCTCCTGGGCGCCGGCGGTGGCAGCGGCGAGAACGGCCAGGATCAGGGCTGGGACGGCGGTTCGGCGGTGCATGCGCGGGCTCCTCGCTGGACGGTTCGGTGCGCTCGGCCGCGCCCGGCGGCGCGGCGGCACCATCATAGCCCTGCGGTAGAGTCGCGCCGTGGCCGAGCCAACCCTGCCGGCGGACTCCTGGCGCGCACGGCTGCACGAGATCATCTTCGAGGCCGAGACGCCGGGCGGCAGGGCGTTCGATGTCGCCCTGCTGCTGGCCATCGTGCTGAGCGTGATCGCCGTCTGCCTGGAGAGCGTCGGCTCGATCCGGGCCCAATACGGCGGGCCGCTGCGCGCTCTCGAGTGGCTGTTCACGCTGTTGTTCACCGTCGAGTATGTCCTGCGCCTGCTGTCCGTCGGCCGGCCCTGGCGCTACGCCCTGAGCTTCTACGGCCTGGTCGATCTGCTGGCGGTGGCGCCCACCTACCTCAGCCTGCTGGTCGCCGGCACCCAGTCGCTGATCGTCATCCGGGCGCTGAGGCTGCTGCGCATCTTCCGCATCCTCAAACTGGCGCAGTTCGTCGGCGAGGCGCGCATGCTGCACGCCGCGATGCGCGCCAGCAGCCGCAAGATCATCGTCTTCCTGGGCACGGTGCTCACCCTGGTGCTGATCATCGGCGCCCTGATGTACCTGATCGAAGGTGCAGACAACGGCTTCACCTCCATCCCGCAGTCGGTCTACTGGGCGATCGTCACCATGACCACGGTGGGCTACGGCGACGTCGCCCCCCAGTCGGTGCCGGGCAAGGTCCTGGCGTCGGCGGTGATGATCCTCGGCTACGGCATCATCGCCGTGCCCACCGGCATCGTCACCGTCGAGATGGCCAGCGCCCTCAAGCACTCGACGCGCACCGAAGCGTGCATGGAGTGCGGCGCCGAGGGCCACGCCGTCGATGCGGTCTACTGCAAGTACTGCGGCACGCGGCTGTAGCCCGGTGAGGCGCGCGTGACCTGCTGGCTGCCCGGAGCCGTCCGATGAGCCGTCGCGGCGTCCTGTTCCCGGCCAAGGACGCGCCGTTGCGCGACGACGTGCGGCGGCTCGGCGCGCTGGTCGGCGAGATGCTGGCCGAGCAGGGCGGGCGCGAGCTGTTCGAGCAGGTGGAAGAGGTGCGGCAGGCGGCGATCCGCCGGCGGCGGCGCGGTGGCGAGGACGGCGGCGGCCTGGCGGATCGGCTGGCCGGCCTCGAGCCGCGGGTAGCGGCCGAGCTGGGACGCGCCTTCGCCGCCTACTTCCAGGTCGTCAACCTGGCGGAGAAGGTGCACCGCATCCGGCGCCGCCGCGCCCACCAGCGCCGCGGCCGGCCGCAGAGCGACGGCCTCGAGGAGGCGGCCCGCAGGCTGGTGGCGGCCGATCTCGGGGCGCGGCGGCTCGCCGAGCTGCTCGACCGGCTGAGCCTCGAGCCGGTGTTCACCGCCCATCCGAGCGAGGCCACCCGCCGCACGATTCTCGAGAAGGAGCAGCGCATCGCCCGCCGGCTGATCGAGCGGTTGGACCCTTCGCTGACGCCGCCCGAGAAGCGCGTGCTGTGGGCGCGCATCCGCGCCGAGGTCACCGCCTCGTGGCAGACCGAGGAGCACCCCGAGCTGCGCCCAAGCGTCGGCGAGGAGCTGGAGCAGGTGCTGTTCTACCTGAGCGGCGTCATCTACGCGGTCGTGCCGATGCTGTACGAGACCCTCGAGGGCGCGCTCGACGAGGCGTTCGGCGAGGCGGCTGCCGGCCTCCGGTTGCCGACCCTGCTGCGCTTCGCCTCCTGGGTGGGCGGCGACATGGACGGCAACCCCAACGTCACCGCCGACACCTACCGGGCGACCCTGGCGCGCCACCGCCGGGTGATTCTGGCGCTGTACGACCGCGAGCTGGGGGACTTGGCCGGCAGGCTCAGCCAGGGCCGCTCACGGGCGGCGGTCGACGCGGCGGTGGAGCGGCGCCTGGCGGAGTACGGCGAGCGGTTCCCCGCCGCCCGCGAAGCGGTTCCCGAGCGTCACCGGGACATGCCGTACCGGGTGTTGCTCCACCTGATGCGGGCACGGCTCGAGGCGACCGTTTGCGACGAAGCGGCCGGCTACCGGGAGGCGGACGGGCTGTCGCGCGACCTCGAGCTGATCGCCGCCAGCCTGGCGCGCCACCGCGGCCGGCAGGCCGGGCTGTTCCGGGTCCAGCGCCTGCTGCGCAAGGTCGACTGCTTCGGCTTCCACCTGGCGCGCGTCGACCTGCGCCAGGACGCGCTGGTGCACCGCGCGGCTGCCGGCCGGCTGCTGGGCGAGGCCGACTGGCTGTCGCTCACCGCCGCCGAGCGGCAGCGGCGGCTGGCGCGTGCCCTCGACACGGGCGAGCGGCCGGCGGTCGACCCCGGCGACGAGGACCGGCGGGTGCTGGCGGTGTTCGAGACCGTCGCCGACTGTCGGCGCCGCTACGGCGGGGCGGCGATCGGCCCGCTCGTCATCAGCATGGCCGAGGGGGCCGACGACGTCCTGACGGTGCTGCTGCTGGCGCGCTGGGCGGGTCTCGAGCAGGACGGCCGGGTGCCGCTCGACGTGGCGCCGCTGTTCGAGACGGTGGGCGACCTGCGCGCCGCCCCCGAGGTGCTGGGCGAGCTGCTGGGGGATGCCCGCTACCGCCGGCATCTCGAGACCCGGCGCCACCGCCAGATGGTGATGGTGGGCTACTCGGACAGCGGCAAGGACGGCGGGCTGGCGGCGTCGCGCTGGGCGCTGCATCGGGCGCAGGAGTCGATGGCGGCGGTGCTCGACGAGGCGGGCGTCGAGCTGACCGTCTTCCACGGCCGTGGCGGTACGATCAGCCGCGGCGGCGGCAAGACCCACCGCGCCATCCTGGCGGCGCCGCCGTCGGCGGTGCGCGGGCGGCTGCGGTTGACCGAGCAGGGTGAGACCATCGACGCCAACTACGGGTTGCGCGCCATCGCCCTGCGCCACCTCGAGCGGGCCGCCGCGGCGACCCTGCTGGCGACTGCGCTGCCGGCCGAAGGCCCGGCCGGCGCCTGGGCGGAGGTGATGGACGAGATCGCCCGCGACAGCCGGGACGCCTACCGCGGCCTGGTCTATGCCGACGGCTTCGAGGGGTACTTCCGCGCCGCCACGCCGATCGACGTCATCGAGCGCATGCGCATCGGCTCGCGACCGGCGGCGCGGCGCAGCCGGCGCGGCATCGAGAACCTGCGCGCCATCCCGTGGGTGTTCGCCTGGACCCAGAGCCGACACCTGCTGCCGGGCTGGTACGGCCTGGGCACGGCGCTGGCGGAAGCCCGCCAGCGCCACGGCGCCCAGCTCCTGGCCGAGATGGCGGGCGGCTGGCCGTTCTTCGCCGCCCTGCTCGAGGACGTCGAGATGGTGCTGGCCAAGGCCGACCTGGCGATCGCCGCGCGCTACGCCGGGCTCGCCGGCGAGGCGGGGAGCGCGACCTTCGCCGCCATCCGCGAGGAGTTCGAGCGCACCGTCGTCGAGCTCGGGCGGATCACCGGCAGCGAGGCCCTGCTGGAGCGCGACCCGGCGCTGAGGCGCTCGATCGTGCTGCGCAACCCCTACGTCGATCCGATGAGCCTGCTGCAGGTCGACCTGCTGGCGCGCTGGCGCGCCGGCGGGCGGCGCGACGACGAGCTGCTGCGGGCGCTGCTGGTCACCGTGCACGGCATCGCGCGCGGCCTGCAGAACACCGGCTGAAGGGGGCTGTCGGGCGTGGGCCTCGCACGGCTGTGGCGGCTGCTACCGCGGCGCAGCCGGGCCGCGGCCTGGCGGCTGCTCGACCGGCTGGGGCCGCTGCCGGTGCGGCTGGCCTACGGACCGGCGCGCGGCCGCTGGCTGCTGGCGCCGGCGAGCCGCCTGCTCGCCTACCGCGGCGGCCATCACGAGCGCGCGGTGCTCGACCTGGTGGCTGAACGGCTGGCAGCCGGCATGACCTTCGTCGACGGCGGCGCCTTCCTCGGCTATTTCACGCTGGCGGCGGCGGCGCGGGTCGGCGGCGGCGGGCGGGTGTGGGCGTTCGAGCCGCAGCCGGCGAGCCGCTCGACGCTCGAGCGCACCGTCGAGCGCAACGGGCTGGCGCAGGTCACGGTGGTGCCGGCGGCGCTCGGCGAGACGCCGGGCGAGGCGCGGCTGCTGGACTCGTCCAACCCCTCGATGGCGCGGCTGGCGGCTGGCGGCGGCGCGGGCGGTCGGAGGGTGAAGGTGACAAGCCTCGACCGCTGGGCAGCCGATACCGGTGCCCGGCCCGACCTGGTCAAGCTCGACCTCGAGGGCGGCGAGCTGGCGGCGCTGCGCGGCGCCGCCGGCATGATCGCCCGCTGCCTTCCGACCCTGGTGGTCGAGCTCCATCGCCGGTCGGGCGCGGCCGACGCGCCGCGCGCGGTGGTGGAGTGGCTGTGGGGCGCCGGCTACGAGCTGGCGGTGCTGGCGGCCGAGGGGCGGCGGGCGGTGGCGCCGGCGCTCGGCCGGCTGGAGGCCGCCGACCCGGCGGCGGGCGAGGTGGTGGTCCTCCACCTGCTGGCCACGCCCGCCGGGGGCCGGATACGATCGACGCACCGTCAGAAGGGAGGGTCGAGTGTTCTGTCCCCAGTGTGAGGCCGAGTACCGAGAGGGAATCACCCAGTGCGTCGACTGCGAGGTGCCGCTGGTCGAGGGTCCGCTGCCGGGGGTCGAGCATCCCGAGCCCGACATGGTCGAGGTGCTCGAGACCTCGGATCCGTCGCTGCTGCCGGTGGTCGTTTCGCTGCTGCAGTCGGCCGGCATCGAGCCGGACGTGCAGGGCGACGAGGTGATGGGCGTGCTGCCGGTGGGCGAGTTCGGCGGCGCCGGCTGGACCAGCGACGGCCACGGGCTGCGCACCGTGGTGCGGGTGCCGCGCGCGCGCGCTGCAGAGGCGCTTGAGCTGCTGGCCGGCGTCGAGGAGGAAAGCACGGAAGGCGACGGGGCGGAGGCGGAGGAGCCGTCGGCCGGCTAGCCGGGCGCGCCATCCGCGCCGGGCGCCGCGACCGTAGAAGCCGAGGAGGCGCCGGTAGATGCCCGACGAGCGAGACCCGCTGGCGGCGGTGCGGCAGGACCGTCCGCTGCTGCCGTTCCTGCCGCTGATCTGGGTGGCGTGGGCGGACGGCGAGCTGGCCGCCGAGGAGGCGGCGGCGATCCGCGAGCGCATCACCGCCAGCCGGCTCGACGACGACTGCCGCCGCCGGCTCGGCCAGTGGCTGGATCCGGCCAGCCCGCCGCCGCCGCGCCAGCTGCAGGCGATCCTGCGCACCGTGCGGCGCGCCGCCGCCGGCCTGGGAGACTCGGCGCGCGGCTCGCTGGCCGAGCTGGGCAGCGAGCTCACCCGGCAGGTGGCCGGCGAGGCCGAGCTGTCGGCGGCCGAGCGCGAGGCGCTGGTGGCGCTCGAGGAGGCGCTGGGAGTGGCCGGCGGCGAGCTGTCGCGCGAGCTGGTGAGCGAGCGGAGGCCGGCGGCGCCGGAGGCCGTGCCGGCGCCCGGCTTCGAGCCGGCGGCGCTCACCAGCTGGGCCGAAGGCGCGAGCCACGGCATGCGCCAGCGTGTCCGGGCGGTGCTGGCGCGGCCGGAGTTCCGCTACCGCTACGACCTCCAACGCGACGCCTACCGCGACCAGGTGCTGGCGTGGTGCCGGATCCTGGCCGACGAGGGCCTGGGTGCGCTGTCGATGCCGCCCGAGCACGGCGGCGAGGGCGACCTGGCGGGGTTCATCACCGCCTTCGAGACGCTGGCGATGTTCGACCAGAGCCTGCTGGTCAAGTTCGGCGTCCAGTTCGGGCTTTTCGGCGGCAGCATCGTCGGGCTCGGTACACATCGCCACCACGAGCGTTACCTGCGCGCCGTCGGACGGCTCGAGCTGCCGGGCTGTTTCGCCATGTCCGAGACCGGCCACGGCTCGAACGTCGCGGACCTGGCCACCGTGGCGCGCTTCGACGCCGAGCGCGACGAGTTCGAGATCCACACTCCCGAACCGCTCGATCGCAAGGACTGGATCGGCGGCGCGGCGCGACACGCGCGGCTGGCGACGGTGTTCGCCCAGCTCGAGATCGACGGCGAGCGCTACGGCGTGCACGCCCTGCTGGTGCCGATCCGCGACGCCGAGGGCCGGCCGCTGCCGGGTGTGGCGATCGAGGACTGTGGCGACAAGGAAGGGCTCAACGGCGTCGACAACGGGCGGCTGAGCTTCGACCGGGTGCGGGTGCCGCGCGACAACCTGCTCGACCGCTTCGGCCAGGTGGACGCCGACGGCACCTATTCGAGCCCCATAGCCAGCCCAGGCCGGCGGTTCTTCACCATGCTGGGGACCCTGGTGGGCGGCCGCATCAGCGTCGCCGGCGCGGCGCTGACGGCGGCCCGCTCCGGCCTCGCGATCGCCATCCGCTACGGCGAGCGGCGGCGCCAGTTCGGTCCCGCCGGGCGCCCCGAGGTGCCCCTCATGGAGTACCGCACGCACCAGAGGCGACTGCTGCCGCGGCTGGCCGCCTGCTACGCCGTCGGCTTCGCCCAACGGCACCTGGTGGAGCGGTTCGTGGCGCGTACCGAAGCCGACGCGCGCGAGGTAGAGGGGCTGGCAGCCGGGCTCAAGGCCTACAGCTCGTGGCACACCGTGGCGACGCTCCAGACCTGCCGCGAGTGCTGCGGCGGCCAGGGCTACCTGCGGGTCAACCGCATCGCCCAGCTGATGGACGACACCGACGTCTACACCACCTTCGAGGGCGACAACACGGTGCTGCTGCAGCTGGTGGCCAAGGGGCTGCTGACCCGTTACCGCCACCAGTTCGAGGACCTGAGGCTGGGCGGTCTGGTGCGCTACCTGGCGTCGCGCGCGATGGCGGCGCTGGCCGACATCAACCCGGTCTTCCCGCGCCGCACGGACGAGGCGCATCTGCGCAACCCCGAGTTCCATCTGCACGCCGTGCGCTACCGCGAGGAACGGCTCCTGGTGTCGGCGGCGCGGCGGCTCAAGGCGCTGATCGACGACGGCCGCGACTCGTTCGAGGCGCTCAACCTGTGCCAGGACCACCTGGTGACCCTGGCGCTGGCCTACGTCGAGCGGGTGGTGGTCGAGCAGTTCCAGCAGGCGGTGGCCGGGCTCGAGGACGAGGCGCTGGCGCCGGTGATGACCCGGCTCTACGACCTGTGGGCGCTGTGGCGGATCGAGAGCGACCGGGGGTGGTTTCTCGAGAACGGCTATCTCGAGGGCTCGAAGGCCAAGGCCATCCGGTCGCTGGTCAACCGGCTGCTCGCCGAGGTGCGCCCCGACGCCCTCGGCCTGGTCGAGGCGTTCGGCATCCCCGACAACTGCCTGGCGGCCCCGATCGCCTTCGACCTGGCGCCGGACCTGGCCGGGGGCGGGTCGGAAACGGCCTGAAGAGTGTGTACTGGCGGTGCCGGTGTGCCCCGACCTGGGGAAGTGGCGGGAGAGGGTCGTGGGGCACCGGGATGCATGGGCCCGGCCGGCTCGGAGTCGAGGGGGACAGGGTCCCAGGGTACCGGCTCGCGCGCGGTCGGACTTTCGGGCGGGGCGCTCGCCTGCACTCGGCTGGCGCGCGGCATGGGCGTCGGACTCCACCCGGCGTTGCGCTGCGCTGGCCGAGAGCTACCCTGGGACCCTGTCCCCCTCGCCTCTGACGCCGGCCTCCGGTGAGAGCAGCGGGAATCGGCCGCCGGCTCCGCGCATCACCGGTCGCCAGTCAGCGCTCCTCGAAGCGAGAACAGCGCGGTAGCCATCCCCGGAGGGTGTGCCCGCCGGCTCGGGGCCCGGGGCGGAGCGACATCACCCTCGCCTTTGGAGCGTAGCGCCGGGCCC
This sequence comes from Thermoanaerobaculia bacterium, assembly GCA_041574955.1. Lineage (GTDB taxonomy): Bacteria > Acidobacteriota > Thermoanaerobaculia > Multivoradales > JAHEKO01 > CALZJC01. Next base: position 69,369 of record JBFGNS010000004.1, read on the forward strand.
CGAGCCGGCCGCGCGCCCGGCCCGAAGCCGCAAACCCAGCCCCCAAGCCCTTGAGCCCCGTGAGATATGCTCCCCGCCGGTGCTCCCGCTACAGCGGTCGTTGTTGAAGGTGGCAGCCCTCGGGGCCTCGATGCTGGCGTCCGGCCTGGGAGGGCTGTCCTGGGCTCAGGAAGAAGGTCCGGTGGAGCCGCTCGAGGGGCTCGATCCGGTGCTGCTGGTCGAGGGCCGGGAGGTCCAGGGCGAGCCCGGGATTACGGTGGCGCGCGGGCGGTTCCGCTACTCGTTTGCCGGTGAGGAGACCCGGCGCCGGTTCGAGGCCGATCCCGAGCGGTACGAGATCCGCTACGGCGGCGCCTGCGCGCGCATGCGCTCGGCCGACGGCAACCCCGACCTGTTCGCGGTGCACGACGGCGGGATCTACGTTTTCGGCAGCGCCGAGTGCTGGCGTGCCTTCCGCGCCGCGCCGACCGACTACCTGGACCGGCCGCCGGCGCCGCTGGGCGACGACCCGGCAGCCTCCGAGCGCGGCCGGCAGCTGATCGAGCGGGCGGTCGCCGCGGTCGGCGGCGCGGCGGTGGTGGACGCCGTACGGGTGCTGCTCGAGAGCGGCACGATACCGCCGCCGGGCGGTAGCGAGGCCGAGCCGATCCCGGTCACCCTGAGCTTCGAGCTCGCCGGTCGGGCGCGTCAGGACGCGGTGCGCTCCTTCGGCCCGCTGTCGATGATCCTGAACGCCGACGGTCTGTTCCAGGTGACCCGCTTCGGCGTCGAGCGGCGGCTCGACTACCACCGGCTGTTGTTCGAGCGCGAGCTGGCGCGCCACCCGCTGGCGCTGCTCGCCGCGCGCACCGGTGCCGGCTTCCGCGCCGTCGCACTGCCGCCGCCCGCCGGCGGGGGAACGGTCGAGCGCGTGGCCGTCGACACCGGCGGCCAGCGGCTGGTGCTGGCGCTCGACGCCGGCAGCGGTCTGCCGGCCAGCCTGGCGTTCGACGGCCAGGGACCCGACTGGCGGGTGGGCGAGGTGGAGGTCGTCTACTCGGACTACCGCGCGGTCGACGGCCTGCTGCTGCCGTTCCGCCGCGAGGGAAGGTACGGCGGCGGTCCGTTCCCGGCGCGGAGCTTCGTGGTCGAGTCGGCGCGGATCGACCCCGAGCTGCCGCCCGACCTGTTCGCACCGCCGCAGCCGGAGACGGGCGACAGCGGGTGAGGGCGGCGCTGGCCCTCGCCGCCTCGGTGCTGGCGCTCGCCGCGCCGGCGCCGGCCGGCGACTGGCCGCAGTGGGGCGGCCCGGGGCGCGACTTCCGGGTGCCCGACGAGGGGCTGGCGGCGAGCTGGCCGGCCGCCGGTCCTCCGCGGCTTTGGTCGCGCGCGCTGGGCGAGGGCTACTCGGCGGTAGCGGCGGTCGGCGGCACCCTGTACACCCTGGTGCGGCGCGGTGAGCGGGAGGTGTGCGTGGCGCTGGCGGCGGCCAGCGGCGAGACGGTTTGGCAGACCGGCTGGCCGGCGCCGTTCAGCGACGACTACTCGATGGAGAACGGCCCGGGGCCCCACGCCACGCCGCTGGTGGCGGCCGGCCGGCTGTTCGCCGTCGGAGCCACCGGCCTGCTGTACGCGCTGGACGCCGCCAGCGGCGAGCTGCTGTGGCGGCGCGACCTGGTGGGCGAGCTGGGCGGCACCGTGCGGCGCAACGGCTACTCGTCGAGCCCGCTGGCGTTCGGCGACGCGGTGATCGTC
>JBFGNS010000005.1:0-66842 GCA_041574955.1 Thermoanaerobaculia bacterium
GAGCTGGTCACCGAGCTCAAGCGCATCCTGGGCACCATCACCTCGCAGGCGCGCACCTTCGCCTCGGCGGCGGTACCCACGGTGCAGACCAACGCCAACGAGACCCTGCTGCTGTCGAGCTTCCAGGCGATCAAGAACTCGGGGTTCTGGGACGGCCACCTGCGCAACTTCCGGAAGCCGCTGCCGCTCGACGCTAACGGGCTGCCCGACATCAACGAGATCTGCGTCGATCCCGCCCCCCCCTCCCCCCCGACGACGGCTGCGTCGCCTGGGACGCCGGCAAGGTTCTGGCCACCACCCAGGCGTTCGACGCCGACCCGCTCGACATCGACGGCCCGGGCAAGCGGCGGGTGTTCTACGGCCAGCGCTCGGTGAGCGGCGCCTGGCCCGGCGGCCGGCGGCTGCTCGACCCGACCGACCCGGCGTCGGGCGACCCCACCCGCTACGACCTGTGGCGCGGCTTCTCGCTGATCCCCGAGGCCACCCCCGACAGCGCCTTCGACGACGCCACCGAGACTGGCATCGAGAGCGTCGCCAACGACCTGATCTCCGACCTGCTGTCGCTCAAGAAGGGAACCCTCAACGACGGCACCAAGGTGCCCGACTACCTGCTGGGCGACATCTTCCACTCGCAGCCGCTGATCGTCGAGGCGCCGCCGAACAACTTCTACTTCGCCCAGGACGCCGGCGCCGACCCGGCGGCGCCGCTCGCGCCGTGCGAGATCGACGACTCCGGCATGGGCTCGAACCGCGGCTACCGCTGCTTCCTGCAGCGCCACATCTACCGCCGCAAGCTGCTGCTGGTGGGTGCCAACGACGGCATGCTGCACGCCTTCGACGTCGGCCGCTACGACCGCTCGGCCAACGAGTTCACCGACGGCACCGGCTCCGAGGTTTGGGCCTACGCGCCGCGCGCCGCCCTACCGACCCTGCGCGAGGTCAACCAGACCGGCAACCACCGGTTCTCGGTCGACGGCTCGCCGGCGGTGGCCGACGTGTTCATCGACCCGGTCTTCGCCGGCAACCCGACCGCCGGCCAGCGGCAGTGGCGCACGGTGGTGGTGACCGGTCTACGCGAGGGCGGCAGCAGCTACTTCGCGCTCGACATCACCCAGCCCGAGCCGCTCGAGGACGTGCCCGGCCTCGGCTTCGCGCCCTCCGAAGCCGCACCCGCCACAGATGCGGTGGCCGGCTGCAGCGACGGGGGTACCGACTGCGGCCCCAACAAGTACCCGGCGCCGCTGTGGGAGTTCTTCGACTCGACCGCCGACAGCTTCCTCACCCTGCCACCGCCGCAGCCGATCCTGATGGACGAGGACCAGAACGGCGCGCCCGACCTCGGCGACACCTGGTCGAACGCCACCATCGGCCGCATCCGGGTCTGCGAGGGCGCCGAGTGCGACCCGCGCCAGCCGGTCAACAACGTCCGCGACCTGCACGTGGCGGTGTTCGGCGGCGGCATGGACCCGATCAACAAGGACTTCGACCCGCGCGACGCCGGCATGAACGTGCCGCCACTGCGCGGCAACTTCCTGTACATGGTCGACATCGAGACCGGCCGGGTGGTCTACAAGCGCGCGCTCGACGGGCCGACTCCCGGCGACGCAGCGGCGGTCGACACCGACCAGGACGGCTACCTCGACCGCATCTACATCGGCACGCTGTTCGGCTCGCTGTACCGCGTCGACCTGCTGCCCGACGTCGACAACGACTACCCCAAGCCGTCGGTGACGGTGGTGTCGGACATCGAGGGCAACGACTACGGCGCGGTGCGGATCATGAAGGACAAGAACAACCAGCCTACCTGGGAGCCGGTCAGGATCTTCGACGCCAACTGGAACGGCGCCGACCCGACCGACGTGCCGCGTGCCATCTATCAGGCGCCGTCGGTGTTCTTCGTCACCCAGCTGGGGCTGTACGGCGTCGCTTTCGGCACCGGCGACCGCGAGGACCTGATGACCTGGACGCCCGAGGGCCTGGGCTTCCAGACCGGCCGCTTCTACGTCTTCGTCGACGACACCGGTCTCGACCCCGCACCCGCCCTGCCGCTCCGGGAGACCAACTTCACCGGCATCGACTTCAACGACACGACGACGCTCGCCAACCTGTTGGGCGGCGGGCTGGGCCAGAAGGGCTGGTACCTGCGGCTGCGCGGCAAGGAGAAGGTGGTGTCGCAGGCGTTCTCGCTGCTCGGCCTGACCTTCTTCTCGACCTTCGTCTCCACACCCCGCGAGCTGGCTCCGGGCGAGGAGGACAACACCTGCCCGGCCGACCCCAAGGACGTCAACCAGGGTGTCACCTGCAACCCGACCGGCAACTCGCGGCTGTTCCTGACCTCGACGCTCCAGGCCCAGCCGTTCTTCACCAACGAAGCCGGCAACCCGTCGCGCTTCATCGAGGTCTCGGGCGCCTTCGTCAGCAATCCGTTCACCGAGATCGGCATCACCGACGACGGCAGCGGCGCCGAGGGCGGCGCGCCGGCCGAGACCCTGACCGACGCCGAGAAGGACGTGATGGAGGCGATCAAGTCGCTGTTCCCGCCCAACTGCCGGTTCACCAGCCAGCGGGTGGACGTCAAGCTGGTCACCTCCGACACCGCGGTGCAGCGCATCGCCGCGGTGCCGGTGTGCGTGATAGAGAAGAACTGGAAGGAGTTCTGACCATGAGCCGCAACCGCCTGATCGCCGCGACCGTCGCCGCTCTGCTGCCGGTGTGGCTCGCGACGCCGGCGGCCGCCGACTGGCTGGTGCTGCGCGACGGCAGCCGCGTCGAGACTCGCGGCCCGTGGGAGGTGAAGGGCAAGCTGGTGGTGTTCACCACCGCCGACGGCCAGCTGGCGTCGCTGCGGCTCGCCGAGGTCGACGCCGACGCCAGCCGCGAGGCCACCGCCGACGCCGCCCGGCCGCGGCCCGAGGCCGCGCCCGCGCCCCCACCCCCGCCGCGCCAGGCCGTCCTGGTGCTGACCGACGCCGACGTGCGCCGCGCTCCGGCGGCTGGCGATGCCGGCGGAGGCGGCGACAACGGCGACAACGTCGAGCAGGGGGACGGCGGCGACGCGCCGACGCCCCGCCCATCGCTACCGCCCGGCGAGCGGCTGGTGGTCTCCGAGTGGCAGGAGGAGCCGCTGACCGACGGCGAGGGTCTGCGGCTGACCGGCACGCTGCGCAACCGCGGCGCGGAGGCGGCGACCGGCGTGCGCCTGACCGCGCTGCTGTTCGATCCCGAGGGCTCGTTGCTGGCCACCGGCGAGGCGCAGCTCAGCACCGCCAACGTCATGCCGGGCCGGCAGGTGCGGTTCGCGATCGACTTCCCCGGCGTGTTCGCGATGTCGGCGGTGCGGTTCGAGACCGCCAGCGTCGACTTCCGGACCGAGCCCGGGGAGGAGCCCGGCACGCCGCTCGGCGAGCCGGAGCCCTGATCCCGGCCCCAGTGAGCTAGCTTGACCTGCTAGTCGCGGTAACGCGGGTAGCCCTCGAGGTCGTACTCGGCCACCCGCCGCAGCAGGGTCCGGTAGCTCACCCCGAGCCGCTCGGCGGCGGCCCGCTTGTCGCCGCCGGTGTCGGCCAGCGCCTGCCGCACCCGCTGCCGCTCGTCGTCGGCCGGCGCCGGAGCGAGCAGCGGCTCGATCTCGGCCGCCGTCAGCCGGCCGCTCTCGTTGAGGATCACCGCCCGCTCGAGCAGGTTGGCCAGCTGCCGCACGTTGCCCGGCCAGGAGCCGGTGGCGAGCAGCGCCGCCGCCTCGTCATCGAGCTGCAGCCGCGCCCGGCCGTGCCGCTCGGCCAGCCGGTCGAGCAGGTGGCGGGCGAGCAGCGGCACGTCGCTGGCGCGCTCGGCCAGCGCCGGCAGCGCGATCGGAAACACGTCGAGCCGGTAGTACAGGTCGGAGCGGAACTCGCCGGCCTCCACCATCGCCGCCAGATCGCGGTTGGTGGCGGCGACCAGCCGCACGTCGGCGGTCAGGGTCTGGCGGCCGCCGACGCGCTCGAAGCTGCGCTCCTCGAGCACCCGCAGGACCTTGCCTTGCACCGGCGGCGTCAGCTCGCCGATCTCGTCGAGCAGCAGGGTGCCCGCCGCCGCCTGCTCGAAGCGGCCGGCACGTCGGCGGACGGCGCCGGTGAAGGCTCCCTTCTCGTGGCCGAACAGCTCGCTTTCGAGCAGGCCCTCCGGGATGGCGGCGCAGTTGACCGCCACGAACGGCCCCGCGCCGCGCGCCGACAGCTGGTGCAGGGCGCGGGCGAACAGCTCTTTGCCGGTGCCGGAGGCGCCGGTCAGCAGCACGGTCGAATCGGTCGGGGCCACCCGCTCGAGCAGCCGCAGCGCCGCCCGCATGCGCGGATGCCGGCCGACGATCGCGCGCCCGCCGGGCAGCTCGACGGCCACCGCCTCGCCCGTCCCGCCCACCAGCGCGGCCACCAGCGCTGACAGCTCGTCGAGGTCGACCGGCTTTTCGAGGAAGTCGGCGGCGCCCAGCCGCATCGCCTCGACCGCGCTGCGCACGGTGCCGTAGGCGGTGAGCACCACCACCGGCGTCTCCGGGTGGGCGGCGCGGCCGGCCGCCAGCACCTCCAGCCCGGAGGCCGACGGCAGCTTGAGGTCGGTGAGCACCAGATCGAAGCCGCCGCCGCTGGCCAGCTCGACGCCGCCGGCACCGTCGGCCGCGGTCACCACCGCGTAGCCGTCGCCGGCGAGCGCCCGCTCCAGCATGCGGCGCAGCGACTCACGGTCCTCGACCAGAAGGATGCGGCCGGCCGGCACGGTGGAATTGTAGCCCTCGCGAGCGGCGACGTGCCGCGGGCGCCGGAGCCGGGGGTCAGGAGGCTGCGAGTGCCCGCCGCGCCGCCTTCACCGCCGCCACCAGGGCGGGCTCGTCGGCCGGCGCCACGGTCCTCGCATCCAGGATCACCCGGTCGTCCCGCACGTAGCCCACCACCGGCGGGCTGCCGCGACGCAGCGCCGCCAGCAGCCGCTCACCGCCGTCGAGCGCCAGCGCCTCGCCCGCCACCGGCCGGTCGGGCGCCGCGCCGCCACCGACGTAGGCGTCGGCCGGCACGATCTCGGCCGCCAGCTCGCCGGCCAGGCGCTCGAGTCGCCGGCGGTGCTCCTGCGGATCCGGCCACAGCCGGGAGAGCGGCATCTCGCGGCCGGCGAGGTGGCGCTTGAGCACCGCCTCGAGGCTCGCCAGCGACAGCCGGTCGGGGCGCAGAGCGCGGTAGAGCGGATGACGCTTCAGCCGCCCCACCACCTCGGCGCGCCCCACCAGCAGACCCGCCTGCGGACCGCCCAGCAGCTTGTCGCCGCTGCCGCAGGCCAGATCGCAGCCCGCCGCCACCAGCTCCTCGAGGCTGGCGTGGCCTTCGAGCTGCGGCGCCGGATGCGGCCGCAACAGGCCGCTGCCCTCGTCGACCAGCACGGCGATGCCCCGCTCGCGCGCCAGCGCCACCAGCTCGGCCGGCTCGACCGCGGCCACGAAGCCGCTCATCCGGTAGTTGCTGGGATGGACCTTGAGCAACAGCGCGGTGTCGGGTCCAACGGCGGCTGCGTAGTCCGCGAGGCGGGTGCGGTTGGTGGTGCCGACCTCCACCAGCCGGGCGCCGGCAGCACCCAGGATGTCGGGAATGCGGAACGAGCCGCCGATCTCCACCAGCTCGCCGCGCGAGATCACCACCTCGCGGTCGCGCGCCAAACCGGCCAGAGCCAGCACCAGCGCGGCGGCGTTGTTGTTCACCACCAGTGCCGCCTCGGCACCGGTGAGCTCCACCAGCAGGCGCTCGACCCGCCGGTTGCGGTCGCCGCGGCGTCCGCTGTCGAGGTCGAGCTCGAGATCGCAGTAGGCGTCGGCCAGTGCCGGCAGCGCCGCTGCCACCTCCGCCGGCAGCGGCGAGCGTCCGAGGTTGGTGTGGACGAAGATGCCGGTGGCGTTGATCACCCGCTGCAGCCGGTCGCCCACGCCCGCGGCCAGCCGCCGCTCGATGCGCTGCGGCAGGCGCGCGACGCGCGCCTCGAGCGCGCCGCCGTTGGTCGACCCGGCCGCCGCCCGCCGCAGCTCGTCGAGCTCGGCGCGCACCGCGGCGCGCACCGCTCGCCTTCCGTATAATGCCGACAACCCCGCGACCGGAGCCTCCTGCAGGACGGCGTCGACTGACGGCAGGTGGCGGCGGGGATCCTGATTCGGGTCGGACATCGGCTTCCGCGTTGCGCTCCATGCGATTCTAGGTCAAGGTGCAGATCCAGACCGCCATCGACCGGCTCGAGCAGGACATCACGCGGCTCAAGATCGACTTCGAGCGTTTCTTCAACGGCGCCCTACCGGTGCCGCCCGAGGAGTTCCGCCAGGCCGTGCAGCACCAGATCCGCGAGCTGCGCGCGCGGCCGGCGCCGGCGCTGGTGCACCGCTTCCGCCTCAACACCCTCGAGGCGCGCTTCAACACGCTCAACGAGCTGTTCAACCGGCGGCTGCGCGAGCGCGAGGAGGGCGCCACCGTCGGCAGCATGGCCAGCCACCAGACGCGCCGGCAGTTCGATCCGTACACCGGCATAGTGGTGAGCGAGGGCGCCCCGCCGGAAGCCCTGCGGGCTCTCTACGCCGAGCTGTACGGCGACGAGGAGCGCGGCGCGACAGATTTCCAGAGGTTTCAGACGTACCTGCTCGGCCAGGTGGCCAAGATCCGGGAGCGCAGCGGCTGCTCCGAGGTCAAGTTCCGGGTCGCCAACGAGGGCGGCAAGGTCAAGCTCAAGGCCAAGCCCGTGCGAGCGGTCCGTCTGCCAGCAACCGGAGGCCTTTGACGTGACACGAACCGACTGCAACAGGCGGCCACGGGCCGGGCGACGGCTCGGCGCCGCTCTGGCCCTGGCCGCGATCGTCGCCCTCGCCCCGCCGCTGTCCGCGGCGCCGCCCGAGAACCTCGACGCCGCGCTCGCCAGCCAGCGCCAGCACGTCGAGCAGCACCCGGGCGACGCCGGGGCGCTCAACGACCTGGCCAACCTGCTGCTGCTCGCCGGCGACCGTGAGGGTGCCGAAGCCGCCTACGCCCAGGCGCTGGCGCACGAGCCGGAGCAGCCCCAGGCGCGCTTCAACCTGGCGCTGCTGCTGCACGACCAGGGGCGTCTCCGGCAGGCGGTCCGCGAGCTCCGGCGGCTGGTCAAGCACCATCCCGACCACGCCTGGGGCCAGTACCAGCTGGGCGCCCTGTACGCCGAGAGGGGCAACCGCAGTCGGGCGTTGGAGCGGTACGTCAAGGCGTTCCGGCTCGATCCGCGGCTCAGCGACCCGGTGTTCAACCAGCACATCCTGTCCAACCCGCTGGCCACCGCCGCGATGCTGCGAGCGTTCTCCGAGCTGTCGAACGCCGCCGCCGTGCCGCGGCTGTACGCCGACCCGGGGAGGGTGACCGCGCTGCTGCTGCCTGCCACCCCGCCGGCGCCGGCGGACGAGGCCGAGCCGGCCGCGGACGAGCCGCAGGACGACGGCTAGCCCGACGTTCTCAACCAGCCGCCGGGCGAGCGGCCGTCGGTGTGGGGACGCCTGCGAAAGCAGAGCCGCGGCAGATTCGAGGGCATCTGGGCGGCCGCAGCGGACGGGTTGGCAGTCAGACCAGCTCGCCGCCGCCGGCGCGCAGCTCGAGCCCCGACACCAGCAGGGTCGGAGCGCCGATCAGACCGTCGAGCGGCGCGAACTCGAGATCGCCCGCCACCGCCCGCACGCCGTGGAGCAGCCCACCCGGGCTGCCGACCAGCCAGCTGCCGGTAAACGGCTCCGCCAGCCGCCCGCCGCGCACCGCGTAGCCGCACACCGGCACCGCCAGCCGGTCGGCGTCGAAATCGTAGTGGCCGGCACCCAGGGTGTCGACGAGACAGTAGCCGCGCTCCACCGAGCCCAGCAGCGAGCTCGCCGTGACCGCCGGCGCGGCACGCAGGTAGAGGTGGGTCGGTGCCGGCCGCGGCAGCTCGCGCCAGCTCGACCGGCGGGTGCAGCCCGAGGCCCTGACGCGGTCCGCGGCCACCTGCCACCAGGCCACCAGCGGCTGGCGGAAGGCGCCCTCTTCGACCAGCAAGACCTCGCGCGAGCGCACCCCCTCGCCGTCGACCGGGGCGGTCAGCAGGCCGTCGGGCAGCCGGCCGTCGTCGACCACGCTCAACACCTCGCTGCCGAGCCGTCCCCGCCGGTCGCGCAGGCGGCGCGCCCGCGCCGCGGCTCCCGGACCGACCCACAGCGGGCCGAGCCCGTCGAGCAGACGGGCCGCCACCGCCGGCGCGATCACCAGCTCGGCGCGGTCGCGCTCGACCGGTGCGCCGCGAGTGCGCGCCTCGAGCTGTCGCACGGCCCGCTCCACCAGTCCGGCGGCATCGAACCGGCGCGCCTCGCGCGCCGCCGCCAGAAGCCTGCAGCCCACCGGCGGCCGGCCGGCCGCGACCTCCAGCCGCAGGCTGGCCAGCCGCCGCCGCACCGTCGCGCGCACGCCCTGACTGTTGGCGACCTCCGACTCGCTCGAGCCGTCCTCCAGCACGCCGTGAACCAGACGCCCGCCGGGCACCGCCTCAGCGACCCGCCGCGCCAGCTCGCGCAGCAGCGCGAACGCTTCCCGCTCACCGACCAGGGGAGCGTCGAGATCCGCCGGCGGCCGCCAGTTGGCCGGCGGCCCGGGCTCGGGCAGCCGCAGGCCCTGGCCGTCGGACGACGGCCACGGTCCGCCGGGCGACGGCTCGCCGCTGCCGGCGGCGAAGAACGACGACCGCGCGCCGCCGGCGCGCACAGCCCAGCCGCGCTCCTCGCTGAGCAGCGACAGCTCTCCCTGCGGACCGGTCTCGAAGCGGCGCGTGCGGCCGCGCTTGAGAAACACCTCGGCGCACTCGCTGCCGCGCGCCGCCAGGGCTGCCAGGGTCTCTGCCCCGAGGTCGCCGAAGCTCATCCCAGCCTCACCCCCTCGAGCAGCAGCTCGGGCACGGTCGCCCACACCGCCATCCGCTGCCCACCTTTGGCGCACCAGCCGGCACCGGCGAAACGAGGCTTGTCGCCGACCACCGCGACCGCGCCCAGCAGCTCCGCCACCCGGCCCTCGAGCCGTGCCGGTCCGAGATACTCCTGCGGCCGGCCGTCGCGGATGCGCCGCGTCACCGGCAGCTGCAGGCTGAAGTCGCCGCGCAGCGGATCGAGCGCACCGCGCTCGGCCAGCGGCGCGTACAGACCGCCCTCGCCGGCGGCCATCAGCCCGCCCTCCGCCGCCTCGCCCGCCACCCCCTCGAGGTGGGTCGAGCGCGGCACCGGCGGCTGATGCCGGCCGCCGCGGCGGCCGGCACCGGGGATCAGCGACGCCGAGGTCGAGGCCGCGTAGCGGTCGGCCAGCGGCTGCTCGACGGTACCGGCGCGCACCAGCCAGCGCCGCACCACCGGCATGCCCTCGTCGTCGCAGGTGCGTCGGATCGGCTCGGGCAGCGCAGCCGGGTCGTCCAGCACCGCCAGATGCTCGGGCCCGATCCGCACCCCGACCGCCGCCTCGGGCCGGCCACCGAGCGCCAGCGTGTCGGTTTCGAGGGCGTGGGCCACGGCCTCGTGCAGCAGCACCGCCGCCGCTTGCGGCGACAGCACGACCGTGTGGCGCCCGGGCGGCGGCGGTGGCGCGTCGCGCGCCCGGAACAGCTCCACCAGGCCGTCGACCATCTCCGCGGCGCAGGCCGGATCGAGCCGTCGCAGGACGACGCCGTGCCGGCCCCACGGCATCCGTGCCTGGCAGCTGTAGAAACGCTCGGACTGCGGCTCGCCGGCCAGTTCGGTGCCGACCACGCGCAGCCAGCGGCGGTGGCGGCGCACCGTCAGGCGGAGCGGGAAGCCCACCAGCCGCTCCTTGAGCAGCCGCTGGACGGCTGCTGGAAAGCGCTGCACCTCGCCGGCCTCGACCGGCGCCCGCGGCGGCTCCACCTCCAGCCGGAAGCCCGGATAGCTGGCCGCCGGCAGCGCCCGCGCCACCTGGCGCACCGCCTGCTGGAACGACGACGCGTCGATCGAGTCGCGCGACGCCAGCCAGCTGTGGCCGCCTCGCACCAGCCGCACCGCCAGGCCCTGCTCCTGCCACACGCGCAGGCCGAGCGCCTCGTCGGCGGGCGGCAGCTCGACCCGCTCGCGCCGCTCGAAATAGACGTCCGCCAGATCGCCCTCGCCGTCGGCGACCTGTGCCAGCCGGCGGCTGATGGCGGTGGTGTGCAGCTGCTCGAAGCTCACAGGCGGTTCATACAGCTTCCGTCGACGTTTTTCCAGCCGGCGGCGAGCGAACGGCGGCGCGCGGCGCCGGCGACGGTAGAATGACCGCCGCGCGGCCCGCCGCACGGCAAACGGCCGCGGCGGCGCGAGCCCCCCGATGGCCGATCCCGACACCACACCCACTCCGGCGCCGCCCGACGAGCTCGCCGAGCGGCTGCGGAACGCGCGGCTGGGCGGCGGCCAGGAGCGCATCGAGCGTCAGCACGCGGCCGGCAAGCTCACCGCCCGCGAGCGCATCGAGCTGCTGCTCGACACCGGCTCGTTCGTCGAGATCGACGCTCTGGTCACCCACCGGTGCCGGGACTTCGGCATGGAGCAGCGGCAGGTGCCCGGCGACGGCGTGGTGTGCGGCTACGGCACCATCGACAACCGCCTGATCTACGTCTTCGCGCAGGATTTCACGGTGTTCGGCGGCTCGCTGTCGGAGACCAACGCGCGCAAGATCTGCAAGGTGATGGACCTGGCGCTCGAGAACGGCGCGCCGCTGGTCGGGCTCAACGACTCCGGCGGCGCCCGCATCCAGGAGGGGGTGGCTTCGCTCGGCGGCTACGCCGACATCTTCCTGCGCAACACCCTGGCCTCGGGCGTGGTGCCGCAGATCAGCGCCGTCATGGGACCGTGCGCCGGCGGCGCGGTCTACTCGCCCGCCATCACCGACTTCATCTTCATGGTCGAGCAGACGAGCTACATGTTCGTCACCGGCCCGGACGTCATCCGCACGGTGACCCACGAGGAGGTCACCAAGGAGGAGCTGGGCGGCGCCCGCACCCACGCCTCGAAGAGCGGCGTATGCCATTTCACGCGGCCCAACGACGCCGCCTGCCTGGCGGCGATCCGGCAGTTGCTGTCGTACCTGCCGAGCAACAACCTGGAGGACCCGCCGCCCGGCACGAGTGACGATCCGGCCGACCGCGAGGCGCCGGAGCTCGACTCGCTTGTGCCGCCCGACCCCAACAAGCCGTACGACATGCACCGGCTGATCCAGGCGGTGGTCGACGACGGCGAGTTCCTGGAGGTGCAGGCCGACTACGCGCGCAACGTGGTGGTGGGCTTCGCGCGCTTCGGCAACCGCAGCGTCGGCATCGTGGCCAACCAGCCGGCGTTCCTGGCCGGCGTGCTGGACATCGACGCCTCGCTCAAGGCGGCGCGCTTCGTCCGCTTCTGCGACGCCTTCAACCTGCCGCTGGTGACCTTCGAGGACGTGCCCGGCTTCCTGCCCGGCACCCAGCAGGAGTTCGGCGGCATCATCAAGCACGGCGCCAAGCTGCTGTACGCCTTCGCCGAGGCGACGGTGCCCAAGATCACCGTCATCGCGCGCAAGGCCTACGGCGGCGCCTACTGCGTGATGGCCAGCAAACACCTGCGCACCGACGTAAACCTGGCGTATCCGACCGCGGAGATCGCGGTGATGGGACCGGAAGGCGCGGTCAACGTGCTCTACCGGCGCGAGCTCGAGGCGGCCGGCGAGAACGCCGACCGGCTGCGCGCCGAGCGCGTCGACGAGTACCGTCAGAAGTTCTCGAACCCCTACATCGCAGCCGAGCGCAGCTTTCTCGACGCGGTGATCGCTCCGCGCACGACCCGCGCCGAGATCGTCCGCGCCCTGCGCCAGCTGGCCGGCAAGCGTCAGCGGCTGCCGCCCAAGAAACACGGCAACCTGCCGCTGTGAGCCGGAGGCGGCGGACGGCACCGTGCCCGCCGCCGCCTTGACAGCGAAGCGCTCCTGCGCCAAGCTCGCCCGTCGACCGGGCGGGGAGAGCCGGCAACCATGCGCGAAAAAGACCGAGAGCTGAGACGACGCCGCCAGCGGCGCAAGAAGCGACTGAAGGTGCGCCGCAAGGAGCAGCAGAGCCGCGCCAAGGCGACCCCGGCCAAGGCCTCGAAGCGCCGTGCGGCCGAGGAGGCGCCGGAGAAGGCCGCGGCCAAGAAGACCGCCGCCAAGAAGGCGCCGGCCAAGAAGAGCGCCGCCAAGAAGGCGCCGGCCAAGAAGACCGCCGCCAAGAAGACCGCCGCCAAGAAGGCGCCGGCCAAGAAGGCGCCGGCCAAGAAGAGCGCCGCCAAGAAGGCACCGGCCAAGAAGGCACCCGCCAAGAAGACCGCCGCCAAGAAGGCCGCGGCCAAGAAGGCACCCGCCAAGAAAGCCGCGGCCAAGAAGGCCGCCGAGAAGAGCTCGGGCGACGGCGGCGACGCGAGCTGAGGCCGCGCCCGGCACGCCGGCGGGCCGTCCGGGCGGCCGAGGAGGAGTCCGCATGTTCGGCACCCGCTCTCTCAAGCAGACCGACCCCGAGATCCACGCCGCGATCGACGGCGAGCGGCGCCGGCAGAACGACGGCCTGGAGCTGATCGCCTCGGAGAACTTCGTCAGCCGGGCGGTCCGCGAGGCCACGGGCTCGGTGCTGACCAACAAGTACGCCGAGGGCTACCCCGGACGCCGCTACTACGGCGGCTGCGAGTTCGTCGACGTCGCCGAGCGGCTGGCGCGGGAGCGCGCGCTCGAGCTGTTCGGCGCCGAGCACGCCAACGTGCAGCCGCACAGCGGCACCCAGGCCAACATGGCCGTCTACTTCGCCGCGCTTGCGCCCGGCGACACGCTGATGGGCATGGACCTGTCGTGCGGCGGCCATCTGACCCACGGTCACCGGCTGTCGTACTCGGGTCGCGACTTCAACGTCGTGGCCTACGGCGTCGATCGCGACACCGAGCACATCGACTACGACGAGGTGGAGCGGCTGGCGCTCGAGCACCGTCCCAAGCTGATCGTCTGCGGCGCCAGCGCCTACAGCCGGGTCATCGACTTCGCCCGCTTCCGCGCCATCGCCGACAGCGCCGAGGCGCTGCTGATGGCCGACATCGCCCACATCGCCGGGCTGGTGGCCGCCGGCATCCACCCGTCGCCGGTGCCGCACTGCCACTTCGTCACCTCGACCACCCACAAGACGCTCCGCGGCCCGCGCGCCGGCCTCATCCTGTGTACCGGCAAGTGGGCCAAGAAGATCGACCGCGCGCTGTTTCCCGGCATCCAGGGCGGGCCGCTGATGCACGTCATCGCGGCCAAGGCGGTGGCGTTCGGTGAGGCGCTCGAGCCCGAGTTCGGCGCCTACCAGCGGCAGATCGTGGACAATGCGCGGCGGCTGGCGGCGACCCTGGCCGAGCGCGGCCACCGCATCGTCTCGGGCGGCACCGACAACCACGTCTTCCTGGTCGACGTGGCGGCGGCGGGTCTCACCGGCAAGCTTGCCGAGGAAGCGCTCGAGACCGCCGGCATCACCGTCAACAAGAACACCATCCCGTACGACGAGAACCCGCCGCTGGTGGCCTCGGGCATCCGCATCGGCACACCGGCCCTGACCACCCGAGGCATGGACGGCGCGGCGATGGAGCGGATCGGCGAGCTGATAGCCGACGCGCTCGACAAGCCCGAGGACGCCGGCCACCTGGCGCGAGTCCGCGAGCGGGTGGTCGCGCTGTGCCGGGAGTTCCCGCTCTACGACACCGCGGCGGACGGCTGACGCCGGCGCTCAGCAGGTGGCGATCTCGGCCGCCGGTGGCGGTGTCCCCAGCCGCCGCCGGAGCAGGCCGCGGACCTCGCCCACCAGATAGAACGAGCCGCACACCACCAGCAGCTCGACGGCGCCGCCGGGTGCTCGGTCCAGCGCCAGGTCGAGCGCCCTGCCGAGCCGCGGCTCCACCGTCGCCCCCGGCGCCAGCTCGGCGAGGGCGACCGGATCGAGCGCGCGGTCGCTGCGCGGCCGGGTAAGCACCACGCGGCGCGCGCCGGCGGCCAGCGGGGGCAGCATACGGTCGCCGCGTTTGTCTGCCAGGGTGCCGAACAGCAGGTCGTACGGGCGGCCGAGCCGCGCCAGGTGAGAGCCGAGGGCGGCCGCGGCGTCCGGGTTGTGGGCCACGTCGAGCAGCACCGCGCGGCCGTCCCCCAGCGAGACGCTCTCCAGCCGCCCGGGCCACCGGCAGGCGGCCGCGCCGCGCTCGATCGCCGCCCGGTCCAGCCGCCGCCAGCCTCGCACGGCCAGCGTCTCGGCCGCCAGCACCGCCAGCCGCAGGTTGTGCTGCTGGTGGACGCCGGGCAGGGCCGGCCGCAGCCGGTAGCGGGCGCTGGCCGTGCCCAACGTCAGACCGCCGTCGGCGTGCCGCCTGCGCCGCGCCGCCCGCGCTTCGACCACCGGGCGGGCGCCGATCTCGGCCGCCACCCGGCGCACCACCGCGGCCGCCGCGCGCCGCCGGCAGCCGACGACGACCGGCTTGCCGGCGCGCAGCACGCCGGCCTTCTCGGCGGCGATGCGCGCGATGGTCGAGCCCAGGTGGCGCTCGTGGTCGTGGCCGATGTCGGTGATCACCGCCAGCTCCGGCCGGGCGACGTTGGTGGCGTCGAGCCGGCCTCCCATCCCCACCTCGGCCACCGCCAGCTCGACCCCGGCGGCGGCGAACGACGACCAGGCCGCGGCGGTCACCAGCTCGAAGTAGGTCGGCGGGCCATCGGGCGTCGACTCGGCGGCGGCCGCCGCCGCCAGCAGCTGCCGGCCCAGCTCGCCGCCGGCCACCGCCCGGCCGTCAATCCTGACGCGCTCCTCGAGCTGCTCGAGGTGCGGCGAGGTGTACAGGCCGGTGCGGTAGCCGGCGGCGGTCGCCATCGCCGCCAGCCAGGCCGCCGTCGAGCCCTTGCCGTTGGTGCCCGCCACCAGCACCACGCCGAAGCGGTCCTGCGGGTCGCCGAGCGCCGCCATCAGCCGGCGCGACGGCCCCAGCCCGAGGCGCATGGCGGAAGGGCCCAGCCTCTCGAGCAGCCGGGCGGCCGCGGCGGGCAGGCTCATCGCGGCCGAGCGGCGCGGCGCCGCACCGCGCCCCGGACCGCCGCCACCGCCCTCAGCGGCCCAGGTGGCGCAGGCAACGGGCGAGCGTCTCCTTGAGCTCGGCGCGGCTGACCACCAGGTCGAGGAAGCCGTGCTCGAGCAGGAACTCGCTGCGCTGGAAACCCTCGGGCAGCTCCTCGCGGATCGTCTGCTGGATCACCCGCGGGCCGGCGAAGCCGATCAGCGCACCTGGCTCGGCGATGTTGACGTCGCCCAGCATGGCGAACGAGGCGGTGACGCCGCCGGTCGTCGGGTCGGTCAACACCGACAGGTACGGCACGCCCGCCTGCTTGAGCTGCGCCAGCGCCGAGGAGATCTTGCCCATCTGCATCAGCGACAGCACGCCCTCCTGCATGCGCGCTCCACCCGAGGCCGACACCACCACCAGCGGCTGGCGGCGGGCCAGCGCCAGCTCGGCGCTGCGCGTCACCAGCTCGCCCACCACCGACCCCATCGAGCCTCCCATGAAGCCGTACTCGAGCACGGTCATGACCACCGGAATGCCGTCGATGTGCCCTTCCACCACCACCGCCGCGTCCGGCAGCCCGACCTTGGACTGGTACTCGCGCAGACGGTCGGCGTACGGCTTGGCGTCGGTGAAGCCGAGCGGGTCGGACGGCCGCACGCCGGCGAAGTGACGCACCGGCTCCGGCTCGTCGAGCAGCAGCCCGATGCGCTCGCGCGAGCCGATGCGGAAGTGGTAGCCGCACTTGGGGCAGATCCGGAGGTTGCGCTCCAGCTCCTTGGAGTAGATGACCTCCCGGCAGCCTTCGCACTTCAGCCACAGGCCCTCGGGGACCTTGCTGCGCGCGCGCTCGTCGGGCAGTCCCTTCTTGGCTTTCTTGAACCAGGCCATGGCGTCGAGGCGGGCCGCGGAGGCGGCCGGAAGCGGCTCATCATACCGCCGACCGGCGCCACCAGGTGCCGGCGCGGCCGCGCGGTCGGCTAGAATGAGCGCGCCCGCCAGCCACCGACGGCAGGCGGGAAGCTGCCATGGCCGGTCACAGCAAATGGGCCCAGATCAAGCGCAAGAAGGCGGTCACCGACGCCCGCCGGGGGCAGCTGTGGAGCAAGCTGCTCAAGGAGGTGACGGTGGCGGCGCGGATGGGCGGCGAGGACCCGACCGGCAACTCCCGGTTGCGGACGGCGATCCAGGACGCCAAGGCGGCCAACGTACCCAACGACAACATCGACCGGGCGATCAAGCGCGGCGCCGGCCTGCTCGAGGGCGTCACCTACGAGGAGGTGAGCTACGAGGGCTACGGGCCGGGCGGCGCCGCCGTGCTGGTCGAGGCGCTGACCGACAACAAGAACCGCACCGTCTCCGACGTGCGTCACTACTTCTCCAAGTACGGCGGCAACCTGGGAGAGAACGGCTGCGTCGCGTGGATGTTCGACCAGCGCGGCTACTTCGCCATCGACCGCGGCGCGATGGCGGAGGAGGCGTTCATGGAGCTGGCCCTCGAGCTCGGCGCCGACGACATCGCCATCGACGACGAGACCTACGAGATCTTCAGCCGCCCGGAGGCGTACGCCGAGATGCGCGAGGAGCTCGAGCGACGGCAGGTGCCGCTCGACGCCCAGGAGCTGGCGCGCGTACCACAGAGCACGGTGTCGCTGGCTGGCGAGTCGGCGCGCAAGATGCTCCAGCTGATCGAGGCGATCGAGGAGCATGACGACGTGCAGCACGTCTGGTCGAACTTCGAGGTCGACGCCGAGGTCCTGGCCGGCCAGTCGGGCTGATCTGCCGGCAGGGCAGCGGTGCGCATCCTCGGTCTCGATCCCGGTAGCCGTCACACCGGCTACGGGCTGGTGGACCAGCGGCGCGACCGTCTCGAGCTGTGCTGCCAGGGCCGGCTGTCGGCGCCTGCCGGCCGGCCGGTGGCCGAGCGGCTGGGGCGCCTGAGCCAGCGGCTGGACGCCCTGGTGGAGGAATGGCGGCCCGACGTGGCCGTGCTCGAAACCCCGTATCTCGGCCTCAACCCGCGCTCGCTGGTGGTGCTGGCCGAAGCGCGCGGCGCGCTGCTCGGGGCGCTGGCGGTGCGCGGCCTCACGGTCCACCAGTACAGCCCGGCCGAGGTCAAGAGCGCGGTCGCCGGCAACGGCCGCGCCGACAAGCGCCAGGTGGCGCGCATGGTGGCCCTGCATCTGAAGTCGCTGCCGGCCGACGCCAGCACCGACGCCACCGACGCCCTGGCGGTGGCCATCTGCTACGCCCACCGCCGCCGCCTCGACCACCTCGCCGGGCGGTCGGCCTGAGGCGGCGCCGGCGCGCCGCGGCGCCCTCGCCTTGTGCGGCCTGAAGCCGCTGTGCTAGCATCCCGCGCTTGCTTCTTAAGGGCCGCAGGGCTCTGGCTTCTTTGCTAGCATCGGGGTCGGAACGGTTCAACCGGCCCTTCCGACGTCGGAAACCCCGGAACCGGCGGCCTTCCCGCCGCCGATCGGAGAGAAAGAGTCGGGAACTCGTAGCTTGGGAATGGGTCTAACCTGATCAGAGGAGGACGATCGTGAATTTCGGCGGAACCATCATGGAGATTTTCAGGGAGGGAGGCCCCGTCATGTGGCCCCTCCTGGTGTTCTCGATCCTGGGTGTGGTCTTCATCATCGAGCGTCTGCTGGCGCTGCGCAAGGCCAAGATCAACGTCAACGAGTTTCTCGCCAAGATCCGCAAGTCGCTGATCGTCAACCGGTCGGTCAAGGACGCCATCAAGGTGTGCGAGGACTACCGCGGCCCGGTGCCGTCGATCCTCAAGGCCGGGCTGCTCAAGTACGGCCAGCCGAAGGAAGACGTCGAGAAGACGATCGAGAACGCCGCGCTGTTCGAGATGGGGCGGCTCGAGCGCAACCTGGTGTGGCTGGCGACGATCGCCAACGTCTCGCCGCTGCTCGGCTTCTTCGGCACCGTCGCCGGCATGATCAAGTCGTTCGACGCGCTCGCCGAGGCCGGCCTGTCGAACCCCGGTCTGGTGGCCGCCGGAATCTCCGAGGCGCTGATCACCACCGCCGCCGGTCTCGCGGTCGCCATCCCGGCGCAGCTCGCCTACAACTTCTTCATGAGCCGGATCAACAAGTTCGTGCGCGACATCGAGACCTCGACCAACATGTTGCTCGAGACCTTCGGCGAGATGCAGCGCAGCGGCATCGCGGCCGACAGCGGCGGCACGACGGCATCGAGCTAGAACGGAGGAGCCATGCGACTCCAGGTGCGCTCCGTACAGAACCAGGGCATTCCCACTGCCTCGATGGCGGACATCGCCTTCCTGCTGATCATCTTCTTCATGGTGACGATCAACTTCGAGGTGGACAAGACGCAGGTGCTGCTGCCGCGCACCGACTTGCGGCTCGAGATCCCCAAGAAGTCGGCGTACATCTCGGTCACCGAGGCCGGCCAGATCCGCGTCTCGAGCGGCGAAGAGATCAGCGTACCGGTGCCGGGACCCGAGGACGTGCTGTCGTTCGCCACCGGCGTGGTGGCCGCGGACCCGAGCAAGGCGTTCGTCCTCAAGGCGGACCGCAACGTGCCCTACAGCTACGTCGACAAGGTCATCGACGCCCTCAAGCAGTCCAAGGCCGAGGTGATCTACCTGCTGTCCGAGCAGGAGACCGTCGACACCACCGGCGGCACGGGAGGATAGAGCCGTGAAGTTCAAACGCGACCAGGTCAGCGACGAGATCCCCACCGCCTCGATGGCGGACATCGCCTTCCTGCTGATCATCTACTTCATGGTCACCACCACCTTCGCGGCCACCCGCGGCCTCGACTTCTCGCTGCCGCAGGAGGAGGACACGCCGCTGGTCGAGAAGGAGGACTCGGTGCTGATCGAGATCCAGCCGGGCGGCAACCTGCTGGTCGACGGTAACCCCAAGCAGCTCGACGAGGTGCTCGACTACCTCAAGCCCAAGCTGGAGGTGAACCGGATGAAGCCGGTCATCATCCGCCCTGACCCGATGGCCGAGTACGGCTACATGGTCGCAGTGTTCGACGAGCTGCGGCAGGCGGAAGACAAGATCGGCTTCGAGGTCAAGAACGTCTCGATCCCGACCCAGCGCGAGATCGAGATGTTCTGGTACTAAAGTCCCGGGAGGCAGAACCGATGGCCAAGCAGAAGCAGCCCGCACCACCCGCCGAGACCGACCTCACCGGTGGCGAGTTCGCCACCTTCGCGATGGAGGACGAGGAGGACAAGAAGCACATCCGCATGGCGTTGATCGGGGCGGTGATCTTCCACGCCATCCTGTTCGTCATCCACTTTCCGCAGTTCATCGCGGAGGCGGGCGAGGACAAGAAACAGAAGGTCTACGTCGTGCAGCAGGTGCGCTTCAAGCCGCCGCCGCCCAAGCAGCAGCAGGAGATCCCCAAGCCGCGCTCGAAGAAGGTGCCGATCCCGGACCCGACGCCCGACGAGCCCGAGCCGATCCGGCTGGACGAGGAGATCGAGCCGGAGTTCGACCTGCCCGACACCGACCTGATCTTCGGCGTGCCCGATGCACCGCCGCCCGCCGAGCCGACGGGACCGATCCGCGTCGGCGGCGACGTCAAGCCGCCCAAGAAGCTCCAGGCGCCCAACCCGCAGTACACCGAGATCGCCCGCAAGGCGCGCATCCAGGGGGTGGTGATCGTCGAGGCGATCATCGACAAGGAAGGCAACGTCACCAACGTCAAGGTCCTCAAGGGGCTGCCGATGGGGCTCGATCAGGCGGCCGCGGACGCCGTACGGCGGTGGAAGTTCGAGCCGGCGACGCTCAACGGCAAGCCGGTTGCGGTGATCTACAACCTGACCGTGAACTTCCGCCTGCAGTAGCCGTGCCCGCGTGGTTCAGCGAGCGGCGAGGCTACGGCTCCGTCCCACGGCAAGGACGGTGCGGTCGGTTGCCCTCATGCCCCCGCCGGCGGCAACCCGGCGGTGGCCTGGCACTGGCCTTGCACTCCACGGGGGTGGAGAGCTCGAAGCCATCAGTACCGGTCTGTCGCGGACCAAAGGAGAGTTGAGACGATGAACAAGAAACTGGCAACCAGCGCCCTGGTGCTCGCGGTGCTGACTTTCGCCGCCGCGGCCGAAGCGGGTTGGGAGGAGGGTGTCGCCGCCTTCCGGGCCGGCGACCTGGGCCGCGCGGCGCAGGAGTTCCAGCGGTACGTCGATGAGCGCCCCGACGTCTACCAGGGCCACTACATGCTCGGGCAGGTCCTACTCAAGCAGAACAAGAACCAGGAGGCCCTGGCGCACCTGCGCAAGGCCTACGACCTCGAGCCGGGCAACCTGGGAGTGCAGATGGTGCTCGGCAAGGCCTATCTCGACAACGGCCGCTATGCCGATGCCGCCAGCGTGCTCGGCAAGATCGACGCCGGCGGCCTGCCGTCGGCTCAGCGGGTGCCGCTCTTCCAGATGCGCGCCAAGGCGTACGAGAAGACCGGCGACGATCGCCGCGCGCGCGGCGAGCTCAAGCTGGCCGCCGACGCCGCTCCCAACAACGCCGACCTGTGGTTCGCCTACGGCGCGGCGGCGTTCAACGCCGGCGACATGCAGGGCGCGCTGAGCGCCCTCAAGAAGGCGGCCGACCTGGATGCGCGCGACGCTGACAAGCAGCGCACCTACGCGCAGGCGCTGCTGCGCCAGGGCCGTACCAGCCAGGGCCAGGCCAAGCAGAACGCCTACGCCACCGCCGCCTCCGCGCTCGGCAAGATCGGCAGCCCGACCTACGACGACCTGATCGCCATGGCCGGCGCCCAGCTCGGCGCCAAGCAGTACGACGGCGCCGTCGCCACGGCCCAGCGGGCGGCCAGCCAGAAGGCCACCGACTGGCTGCCGGCCTTCTACCTGGGGCAGGCCTACACCCAGAAGGGCGAGTTCCGCACCGCCGAAGCCAAGCTCAAGGAAGCCCTGACCAAGGCCTCGAAGCCCGGAGACAAGACGACCATCTGGACCCAGCTCGGCTTCGTCTACGAGAAGCAGAAGGCCTACGACAACGCCATCGCCGCCTACAGCCAGGCCGGCAACGCGGCCGGTGTCAAACGCGCCGAGGAGAACAAGCAGACCGCGCAGTACAACCAGGCGGTCGAGCAGGAGGCCGCCGAGATCGCGCGCCTCAAGCAGGAGCAGGACAAGCTCAAGGAGGAGCTCAAAGCGCTGCCCGGTGCCAAGCCGCCGCTGCGCTGACCCAGCCCAGGCGAGTTTCCGAGCCCGGCGGCCGGCAGCGGTCGCCGGGCTTTTTCGTGCCCGTCGGCGCCGCGGCCAGCAGCGGCCGCGCCACGGCCGGCCGCTGACCGACAGGTGACCAGGTCGAGCTAGAATCAGCGCTCGTGCCGAAGCTCCGGACCATCTTGCTGCTGGCCCTGCTGCTGCCGCCGGCTGCTGCCGGCGAGGACAGCGGCTCGGGCGACGAAAGCCGCCTGCTGCCCCAGCTCGACGTCTACTTCCCCGAGGGCGAGCTGGACTTCCGGCTCAACGGCCTGATCAAGGGGGCCTTCTACGAGGGCCAGATTCGTTACGACTTCGTCGACGGCGACATCCTGGCCTTCTTGCGCTACCGCTACTACGGCCACAACCGGGTGCTGCAGCTCGGCCTGTTCGACTCGGTCGAGTTCGAGGACCTGGAGGAGGGCTCGGGCGAGTTCGAGCGGGTGCGCGGCGGGCTGGTGCTGCTGCAGTGGCCCCACACCCTGCACCGGCGCACGTTCTTCCTCGCCGAGATCGACGACATCTCCTCGAACAAGGACAGGCTGCGCTTCAGCTCCGGGCGCACCAACACCTTCGTCAGGCTGGGGTTCCAGCTCGGCACCCCCGAGGACGACCGCTCGAACGCTCTGGTGGGCGCCACCCGCGCCAGCCGTCGGCGGCTGTTCACCGCCCACCGCCGGATCGGTCCGCGCGGAGCGGGCTTCACCGGCGCCGTGTCGTGGGGCTTCGAGGTGCTGGGCAGCGACTTCGACTACGTCAAGGCCGAGATCGAAAGCCTCAAACGGTTCGACCTCACCGGCGGCCGGTTCCTGATCGCTCGCCTGCACGGCGGCAGCTTCCTCGACCACGTCGAGCTGCGCGACGACCCGACGCTCGAGCTCGGCGACCGGCTGTCGGTGCCGCGCGACGAGCTGTTCCGGCTGGACGGTCGAGACAACCTCAAGGGGCTGCCCGACGAGCGGCGCGGCACCCACGAGCTACACACCACCGGCGAGCTGTTCCTGCCCTGGTTCGAAGACGAGGAGCGCCGCGGGCTGGGGGTCGACTGGCACACCTGGTACTGGATCCTGTACGGCGGATACGGGGCGATCGGCTACGAGCGCGACGATCTGGCCCATGCCGGCAACTATGTCTCCGACCTCGGAATCGGCTTCGAGGCCTCGTTCCGGCTGCGGGACCACACCTTCTTCCTGAGCGCGATCGTCGCCCAGGCGCTCGAGCAGGAGGGCGGCCCCGAGGCCCGCCTCGCGATCAAGTCCTATCGCTGAGCCGCCACCCCCACCCCGGCAGCGCGGACCGCTCCGGGCGCCCGGACGGCGGCGCCCCCACCGCCCGCAGAGCGCCCGATCCGGCCCGAAAGCAGTTGCGCAAGAAAAGGCTTGCCGTTACAATTCCTCCTCCGCAGCGAGGCCGCGAGACCAGCGGACCCGACTGAGGATCTACCGTTTTCTGGGAAGGAGTGTAGCGAGGATGAACCGAATGCGAACCCTGGCGAGCCTCGGGGCACTGCTCCTGGCGATCCTGGCCCCCGTGGCTGCGACGGCGCAGGACGCCGCAGCAGGCTCGGACGACCACTACAAATGGACAGTGCGCGGCTACGGCGCCGGCATCAGCCTGCACTCCGACCCGCTGCGCGTCTCGGCCGGCCGATCGGACGGCTTCCGCGAGCAGTCCAACTTCCTGTTCGACTCCGGCGACGGCTTCGGCTTCGGCGTCGAGTACCACTTCTCGAAGCGGCTCGGGCTCGAGCTGGGCATCCTGCTCGCCGACCTCGAGGCCGAGGTGCTGTTCGACCTGCTCGAGCCGGTGCCCGGCGGTGGGTTCGACATGGCCGCCTGGGTCATGGACGAGGCCGAGTTCGGGTTCAACCCGCTGTATTTCGGCCTCAACTACCACGTCTCGCCCGGGTCACGGGCCGATTTCTACCTCGGCCCGTTCGTCGCGCTGGCACAGTTCGACGACCTGAACTACACCGTGATCGGCGAGCGCAAGCGGCTGGCCCTCGACGACCAGACGGCCTTCGGCGTCAACCTCGGCCTCGATGTTCCGTTCGGCCGCAACAGCCAGTGGGCGGTCAGCGCCGGCGTGCGGCTGATGGACGTCTCGGCGGACGCCTCGGGCGGCAGCGTCGACCTCGAGCCGGTGATCGCCACTTTCGGGCTGGCCTACAGCTTCCCCAAGCCGGCTCCGCCACCGCCGCCGCCACCGCCGCCGCCTCCGCCGCCACCGCCGCCGCCGCCGCCACCGCCGCCGCCACCGCCGCCGCCGCCGCCTCCGCCGCCGCCGCCGCCGCCGGAGACGCCGGAGATCCGCGAGGTGGTGCACTTCGACTCCAACAGCGCGCGGCTGTCGAACATCGCCAAGGCGAAGCTCGACGAGGTGGCGCTCAAGCTGAAGCAGGATTCGGCGCTACGGGCGCACGTGCTGGGCTACTCGGACAACCGCGGCTCGCAGTCGAGTAACGACCGGATCAGCCGGCAGCGCGCCGAGAACGTCAAGGCGTATCTGGTCGAGCGGCACCAGATCGATCCCAGCCGCATCACCATCGAGGGACGCGGCTCGGCCGATCCGGTGGCCAGCAACGACACCGCCGCCGGCCGTGCTGAGAACCGTCGCGCGGTGATCATCCTGCGCATCGAGTAACCTCGACCCGGAGTTGTTCCTTCCGCCCCGCCCGGTTCGCCGGGCGGGGCGTTTTCTTGTGGTGCGCGGTGCAGGCTCAGCCGAGAGCTTCGCGGCGCAACGAGACCACCGCTCCGAGCAGTCCCGCACCGGCTCCCAGGGCGAGCAGCAGGAACGACTCCATGAGCGACAGGAACTGTCCCACCAGCACGGTGCCCAGCACCGCCGCCTCGCTCTGCGGCGCCAGCACCTGGAAGACCAGATAGAGGCCGGCGAGCGCGGCCAGGCCACCGGCCGCGCCCTGCACCAGGCCTTCGGCGTAGAACGGCCCGCGGATGTAGAACTCGGTGGCGCCGATCAGCCGCATCACGGCGATCTCGTCGCGGTACAGGTAGGCGGTGAGGCGGATGACGCTGGCGATCGTCAGAATCGCTGCCGCCAGCAGCAGCATCCCGAGGGTCACGCCGATCCCGCGGCACACCGCCACCAGCAGCTCGAGCTGGGCCAGCCAGTCGCGGTCGTCGTCCACCAGGTCGACCGCCGGATGGGACCGCAGCTTGCCGATCCACCGCCGCACCGGCTCGGCATCCGCCTGCGCCGGGTCGACGCCCACCTCGAGCGAGTCCGGCAGCGGCTCCTGGCTCCACTCGCGGATCAGATGCGACAGGCTGGGGAAGATCTCGGCGAACCGCTCACCAGCCTCGTCGGCCGTCACCTCGACCACCGTCTCGACGCCGGGGCCGCGGCGCACCTCGTCGAGCAGCTGCTCGCGCTGTCCGGCCGAAGGCGAGCTCTTGAGGTAGACGATCACCTTGGCCTCGCTGCGCCAGCCGGCGAGCATGCGCGCCAGGTTGTCGCTGAGCAGCAGGAACA
Organism: Thermoanaerobaculia bacterium; assembly: GCA_041574955.1. Lineage (GTDB taxonomy): Bacteria > Acidobacteriota > Thermoanaerobaculia > Multivoradales > JAHEKO01 > CALZJC01. Next base: position 24,789 of record JBFGNS010000005.1, read on the forward strand.
GACCGCCGACGAACAGGCTGGTGGCGATCGTCAAGACCGCCAGCAAGCTGACCTTCCAGCTCCGCCGCAGGTTGAGATAGGCCTCGCGCAGGAAGAACAGCAGGATCCGGAGCAGGTTCAACTGCCGGCTCTCCCCGCCACCTCCCGCGGCTGGCCGCGGTTGCGGTGCAGGAAGTCGGGGCCGTGACGCCCCTCGAGCCGCTGATCTCCGACCAGCCTGCCTCGGTCCAGCACCAGCACGCGGCCACCGAACTCGGTGATCAGCGATGGGTCGTGGCTGGCGGCCAGCACCGTGGTGCCGCTGTCGTTGATGCCGCGAAACAACCGGAACACCTCGCGCGCCAGGTCGGGGTCGAGGTTGCCGGTCGGCTCGTCGGCGAGCAGGATCTCCGGCCGGTTGATCAGCGCGCGGGCGATCGCCACCCGCTGCTGTTCGCCGCGCGACAGCTCCGGCGGGAACGAGCTCATGCGGTGCGCCAGCCCGACCTGCTTGAGCGCCTGGTAGGCCTGTCGCTTGCGGTCGCGCAGGCCGGCCCCCAGCACCCGGGGCAGGTAGCCGACGTTCTCGAACACCGTCTTGCGCGGGATCAACCGGCAGTCCTGGAAGACCACGCCGATGCGCCGCCGCAGGTAGGGCACCTTGCGGTCGGGCAGCGCGCCGACGTTGCGGCCGTTGACCAGGATCTGCCCGCTGTCGGGCAGCGCCTCGCGGTAGATCAAGCGCAGCAGAGTGGTCTTGCCGGCGCCGCTCGGCCCGGTGAGGAAGGCGAACTCGCCACGGCCGAGGTGGAAGCTGACGTCCTCGAGAGCCACCCGGCCGCTCGGGTACCGCTTGCCGACATTGAGGAACTGGATCAAGGTGGAGATCGAGTTTACCGAAACCCCGGCCGGCACACGCCGCCACCGGCAGGCTACACTTCGCGGCGTGAGGCCCCACCCGCTCGCCCTCTGCCTGCTGCTGGCGTGCGCCCCGGCGGCCCCCAACCTCGACTCGCCGGGTACCACGATCGTCTGCCTCGGCGATTCGCTGACCGCCGGCGTCGGGCGCGGCGACGGGCCTTCCTACCCCGAGCTGCTGGCCGCGGAGCTGGGCGAGAAGGTGATCAACGCCGGCGTTCCGGGCGACACTGCCGGCCAGGCCCTGAGCCGCATCGAAACGGTGCTGGCCGACGATCCGTGGCTGGTGGTGGTGGCGCTGGGCGGCAACGACATCCTGCGGCGACTGCCGCTCGAATCCACCGAGCAGGCGCTCGCCGCGATCCTGGAGCAGCTGCTCGACGCGGGCGTGTCGCCACTGCTGATCGAGGTGCGCGGCCCGTTCGGTGGGCGCTACGCGCGGCTGTTCGACCGGCTCGAGGAGCGCTACGGCGTGCCGGTGCTGAGAGACGTCCTGCCGCGACTGCTGACCGATCGCCGGTTCAAGAGCGACAGCGTCCACCTCAACGCTGCCGGCTACCGGCGGCTGGCCGAGGCGGTGGCTGACGAGGTGCGGCCGCTGGTCGAGCTGCGGCGCCGGAGGGCGGCGTGATCGCGGCGCGCACCGCCACCGGCCACGCGCTGTGGAGCGACAGCGACGGCGACGTGGAGGTCCGCTTCGTGGGACGCGGCGCCGGCGACGATCGTCAGGAGCTCGCCCGCCAGGCCGGCGCGGGCCGCCGGCAGGTGGCCTGGAACCGGCAGGTCCACTCGGCGCGGGTGCTGCCCGCCGCCGCCGGCTGCTGCGGGGAGGCCGACGCCCTGGTGACGGCCGACCCGTGCCTGGTGCTGTCGGTGGTCACCGCCGACTGCGTCCCGGTGCTGATCGGCGGCGACGGCGCGGTGACCGCGGTGCACGCCGGCTGGCGCGGAATCGCCGGCGGCGTGGTGAGCGCGGCGCTCGAGCGGCTCGGCCACGGCGCTCCCACCGCAGCCGAGCTGACCGCCTGGCTGGGACCGGCCATCGGGGCCTGCTGCTACGAGGTGGGCAGCGACGTAGCGCGGCGCGTGGCGCGGGCCTCGACCGAGGCGGCGATCGTGGCGGTGGACCACGGCAAGCCGCACCTCGACCTCGCCGCCGCGGTCACCGCGCAGCTCGACCTCGCCGGCGTGCGCACCGTGCGACGGGTCGACGCCTGCACCCGCTGCCGGCCCGACCTGCTGTGGAGCTACCGGCGCGACGGACCCCGCGCCGGCCGCAACCTGGCCCTCGTCTGGCTCGAGCGGCCCGCGTCCGGCGGTGCCGGCGGCGGCTCGCGCAGACGCTAACGGCGCCGCTTGAGCTTGCGCGTCGGATCGATGCCGATCGAGCGCAGGAAGCTCAGGTCGCTGCCGTCGATCTTGAACACCGGCGGCTGAGGCGACTTGCGCTGGCGGGTGAGCTCGAGCGCCGCCGCGCTCTCGCTGTCCTCCGACGGGTCGACCACCAGATAGAGCGACCAGCCTTCGCGGTGGATCTCGCGCACCGCCTGGTGCGCCTCGGCGGACTGCGCCAACGCTCGCGACAGCGCGCCGCGCAAGTTGAGCAAGAGCTTGTGCAGCTTGGCGTCCAAGGTCTAGCCTCGAGCGATCCGGTTGGCGTTCCGCTGGCTGGATTATCCTTGGCCCGCCAGGGGCTGTCAAACAACCACCCGATCGACCGCTCATGCCGCGCTCCGAGACCGACCGAGCTTCGATACCCGCCGGCCTGGGCGACTGGCTGGCGCGCCACGACCATCCACCGGACCGTCTCCTGCCGCTCGCCGGTGACGTCTCGGCCCGGCGCTACTGGCGCTCGTGGAGCACCGCCGGTTCGGCGATCGTCGCCGTCTACCCGGCCGACATGCAAGCCACCTGCGAGCGCTTCCGCGCCACCAGCGTGCTGCTCGAGGGCATCGGCGTGCGCGTACCCCGGATCCTGGCCGCCGACTGCGAGCGCGGCTGGATGCTGCTCGAGGACGTCGGGGAGCTCACCCTGTACGAGCTGGCAGGCGACGACGACCGCCAGCTGCGACGCCGGCTCGACCGTGCGATGAAGACCGCGCGGCGCATCGCGGCCCTGCCGCGCGGGTCGGTCGCCGCCCTCAACCCGGCGCTCGACTCCGCCCTGCTGGAGCGCGAGCTGGCGCAGACCTGGAGCTCGTTCCTGGCGCCGCGCGGGCTGACCGGCGAGGCGGCCGATGCTGCCGGCCTGAGCGCCGCCTTCGAGCAGCTGTGTCACCGGCTGGGCGAGCTGCCGGCGGTGCCGTGCCATCGCGACTTCATGGCGCGCAACCTGGTACCGCTGGCAACCGGCGAGCTGGCGGTGCTCGACCATCAGGACCTGCGGCTCGGCCCGCCGCTCTACGACCCGGCGTCGCTGCTCAACGACAGCCTGTTCCCGCCGGCGGCGGAAGTCGCCGAGCTGCTGGCCGGCTACGGCATCGAAACGCCCGCCGACCTCGCCGCCTACCGCCGGGCGGCGGCCCAGCGCGGCCTCAAGGCGGTCGGTACCTTCGCCACCTTCGCGGCGCGCGGCAACCGCCGCCACCTGCACCTCATCCCGCCGACGCTCGGCCGCGCTCTCGAGCACCTCGAGGCGCTCCCGGAGACCGCCGCCGCGGTGGCGCCGCTGGCCGACCGCTGGCGCGAGCTGATCGCGGCCGGTCTGCTAGACTGAGCTCTGGAGGCGTTCTCCGATGCCGGGATTCCAGGAGCTGCTAGTCATTCTGCTGATCGTGCTGGTCATCTTCGGCGCGTCGAAGCTGCCACAGCTCGGGCGAGGCCTGGGCGAGGGTATCCGCAACTTCCGCCGCGGTCTGAAGGACGGCGACAAGAACGACGGTACCGAAGGCTAGCTCTCGAGGATGAGCCAGTCCAGGTCGCCGGTGCTGCGCCAGGTGTGCTGCAGCTGGCCGACGTAGCTCGCCAGCACCTTGCGCACGTAGCCACGCGTCTCGACGAACGGCGGCACGCCGGCGAAGCGCTGCACGTTGCCGGGTCCGGCGTTGTAGGCCGCCAGCGCCAGCGCCAGGTCGCCATCGAACTGCTCCAGCAAGGCGGCCAGGTAACGGGCGCCCAGCTCCAGGTTGGTTGCCGGATCCAGCGGGTCGGCGCTCGCCGAGAACAGCGCCGCGGTGTCGGGCATGAGCTGCATCAGGCCGAGCGCGCCCTGCACCGATACCGCGCGAGGATCGAACCCCGACTCGGCTTCGACGACCGCCGCCAGCAGCAGTGGATCGATGCCGTGCCGGCGAGCGGCCTGCCAGATCAGCGCCCCGAACGGCAGTTCGTGCACCAGCTCACGACGCACCTCGGCGCCGGCGTAGCTGCGGAACAGCTCGAAGCTGCGGTGTCGGGCGCGTACGGCGCTGGCGAGATCGCCGCGGCCGTACGGCTCGGTGCCGCGCAGCACCCAATGGGAGAGCTGCTCGAGCACCTTGACCTCGGCCGCCGAAGGCCCCACCGGCCGAGGGTCGGGGCTCGCCGGGCTGCCCGGAGGCGAGTACAGGACCACCGCCAGGAAGGCCACGGCCCCGCACAGCTGCCGAACGAGCGGCAGGCGAGCGAGGGCTGGAGCGATGCTGGTCGGCTGGTTCATCCGGCTACACGACGGGCCGCGAGGGCGCATCTGGGCTGTTTCGAAGTAGGGGGGCCCGCCGCCGACGGGCCAGACAGGAGCGGCTGCTCCAGGCGCCTATTCTACAGCAAATCGAGTGCCAATCCCACCCCCCCGCGCGGCCTCGGCGACACAGGCCCGAGGCCGGTCGCGCGGCGGGTCCAGCCGACGTCGACGGCCGCCACCGGAGCGGGCGTCAAAACGACCCGCCGCCACTGCCACCCTGGCGGCGCTCAGACGGTCCGGCGGCGGCGCACCGCGCGGCCGGTGTAGTCCTCGCCGGAGATCCCCAGGTTGCAGACCTTGTTGCGCAGGGTGTTGCGGTGCACGCCCAGCGAGCGGGCCGACTGCGTGAGGTTGCCCGAGTGGCTCCTCAGAGACGCGACGATGAACTGCTTCTCGAACTCGCGGCGCGCCTGCTCGAGCGGCACGCCTCGGTGCACCAACTCGTCCACCAGTTCACACAGGCGGCCGTTGAGATTACGGTTCCGCGATGCCACGACGCCGACCCCCGATCCAAAGACGTCAAGAGGAGGGTGCAGAGGGTACCACATCCGCCGGTCGGCGCAAGAGCGAACCACGCCGCCGGGCAGGCCACCGGCGGCTCGGGCAAAGAGCGAGCGGCGCCTACTTGAGATCGAGCCGGTCGCCCACCTGCACCAGGTAGCGCGACTCGACAACCTTGGCCAGCGAAGTGCGGTCGCCGACGGTCAGCACCGCCAGCTCGCCGATCACCATCGGCGGCAGATCGCCCCGGTTGAGGCGGTAGATGGTGTAGATGTCGCCGGGCGTCACGTCGTGCGCCGAACCGCGATCGATGAACACCATGTGGCCCTGGCCGATCGCCACACGATCACCGTCGGACAGCGCGATGATGGCCGCCGACTCGAGCTCGGTCGCCGAGACCGGATCGTTGACGCCCCGCATCCCGGTGCGCCGCGCCAGCGGCACCGGCACCCGCTCGAACGGCTTGAGCGTGGAGCCGACCTCGATCGGATGGCACGAGTGCACGATCTCGCCGATCGCCGTCGTCTCCTGCACCGACAGCAGGCGCACGCGGCCGAGGTACTGGTAGGCGCGGCCCAGCAGCTCGTCGCTGTAGGCGTGCCGCACCAGCCGCCCGGGACGCACCGCCGTGTACAGGCTGCCGGGCATCAGGTCCTGATCCATGCCGGCGTCCAGGTAGACGATGTCGCCGAGCGCCAGCCCCAGCTTGGCGGTGAGCGGCGTGCCGGTCGCGGTCTGTCGGCCCCACGTCCGGTTCCTAGGATCGCCGACTTCCAGGCCGCTGTACTCCGAGCCCACGATGCGCAGATCGAACTGCTCGTCGGCGTCGCCGATGTAGCCCGTGCAGTAGATGTCGTCGGCGCCGCCGAGCGCCGCGGGAGGACCGGTGGCGCCGGCGAAGCGCGACTCGGCTGTCGGCTCCGGAGCCTCGGCCTCCTCCATCCCGGTGGCCAGATCGGACAGCTCCTCGACCGGGGTGACCTCCATGCCCACCACCAGCGGGTCGCCGGGATAGATCCAATGGGCGTCGAGGATGTAGCGGTTCTGCTCCCAGATCTGCGGCCACAGGTACGGGTTGCCGTAGAAGCGGCCGGCCAGATCCCACAGCGTGTCACCGCTCTGGATCAGGTACAGCTGCGCCCCTTCTGGAAACTCGGTGGGCGGCTGCCAGGCCGTCCAATGGTCCCCTACCTGCCGCAGGTTGGTCGGCGGGCGCTGCGCGATGGCGGCCGAAGACACCACCAGGACTACGATAAGTGCTAGGAGTTGGTGTCGCGAAGAAGCCATGTCGAGACCTCCCGTCTCACCGACCGACAGGCCGGAAACGCCGCTGGATCAGCGATCCAAGCTACCCCCTTCTCCTTCACTTGTCAAGCTTTAGCGCCGATAAGTTCAAGTGAAACTTGAACTTATGCACCGCCGCCGCCGACCCGCTCCTCGGCCATAGCCGCGGCGGCGGTGCCCGGGTAGCTCCGAATCACCTCCTGATACCCGGCGCGCGCGCCCGTCTCGTCCCCCAGCCGGCGCAGGCAGTCGGCCGCTTTGAGCAGGCTGTCGGCGACCTTGTTGCCGGTCGGGTAGCGCTCGCTGGCCTCGCGAAACGCCGCCAGGGCACCCTCCAGGTCGCCGCGCGCGAACCGGCTCTCGCCGATCCAGTACTGGGCGTTGTCCGACAGCGGGCTGTCGGGATAGCTCTGCAGGAAGCGGCGGAAGCTGGTCTCGGCGTCGACGTAGCGGCCCTGGTGGTACAGCGTGTAGCCGCGGTCGTAGAGCGCCTGGGCGGCCTCGGTCACCGGCTGCTGGCCGGCGGCCGGCGGCGGGACGGCAGCCGCGGGCGCGGTGGACGGCGGCGGCGTGGCGGCCGACGGCGCTGTTGCGGGCGGCGGGCTGGCAGCCGGCCGCGCCGGGGTGGGTGGCAGATCGGAGACCTCGATCATCGACTCGTTGTCGCGCCCCGCCGGCTCGGCGGCGGCGGACGGCGCGGGCGGCGAGGCCGGCGGGACGGCCGGCGGCCGCCGGGCCGCCGGGCTCGAGCCGGGTGGCGCGACCGTGCCGCCCGCCAGCCGGGCCTCGAGCGCCGCCAGCTCGTCGCGCAGCCGCTCCAGCTCGACCCGGGTCATGGCCGCGGTCCGCTGCAGCTCGAGGATGCGGCTCTTGATCTCGGCGAGCTCGTCGGGGCTGGCACCGCGGTCGGTGAGCAGCGCCGACGAGCAGCCGCCGGCCGCCAGCGCCGCCACCAACAGCGTGATCGGAAAACGCCTCATGTCGCCCCCTTCTTCGGCAGTTTACCGACGAAGGAGCTCTCCGGGTGCTCGCTGCGCAACCGCTCGAACACCTGGTCCGCTTCGTCGTTCCGCTCGAGCTTGGCCAGCGCCAGCCCGAGGTAGTAGAGGGCCCGGTCTATCTCCTCGTAGTCCGGGTAGTCGTCGAGGATCGTCTGCAGCCGCGCGACGGCCGCCGGGTAGAGCTTGAACCGGTAGTTGAAGCGACCCACCACCATCTCGTGGGCCGCCAGGTTCTGCTTCACCCGGGCGATCTGCTGGCGCGCCTCGTCGGCGTACTCGCTGTCGGGGTACAGCCGGATCAGCTCGCGATAGGCGTCGAGTGCCTCGCGGGTGAGCGACTGGTCGCGGTCCGGCTTGCGCAGCCGCGCGGCCAGGCAGTTGGCCCGCTGGTACTGGACGTAGGCGGCCCGGTCGCTGGTCGGGAACCGGTTGAGGAAGTCGCGGTACTTGGCCTCGGCCTTGACGTAGCTATCCGCCCGGTCGTCGAGGTACAGGGCGTCGGCCGCCAGCAGCAGCCCCTCACGGCCGCTCGCCGAGTTGGGCTCGACCTCGAAGGCGTGGGTGAAATGCTCGCCGGCGCGGCGGTACTTCTCCTCCTCCATCAGCCGCTTGCCGATCTCCAGCGCTTCCTCGGCCGACAGCGCCAGCATCGGGTCTTCCTTGGGCGCGCCGCTGCGGCAGGCGGCGACCGCCAGCACCAGCCCGACCGCCAGCGTGGCGTGGAGCAGCCGCTTCATGCCACCTCCGTCTCGGCGCGGCGGCGGAGCTCGCGCATCGTCGCCGGCGGGTCCGGCGTGGCGAACACCGCCGAGCCGGCGATGCAGACCTCGACCCCCGCGCCGACCACCTGGCGGATGTTGTCGAGCCCGATGCCGCCGTCCATCGCGATGCGGGTTGCCAGCCCGCGGCGCCGCACCTCGGCGCGCAGGCGGCGCGCCTTGTCGACGACGTAGGGCAGGAACGGCTGACCGGCGAATCCGGGGTTGACCGACATGAGGAGCACGAAATCGGCTGCGGGCAGGATGTCCGTCAGGGCTTCGGTCGGCGTCGCAGGGTTCAGCACCACGCCGGCCTGGACGCCAGCCTCGCGAATCCGATGCAAGCTGCGGTCCAGGTGCACGGCGGCCTCCCAGTGGAGCGAGATCCAGGCCGCGCCGGCGTCGAGGAAGTCGTCGAGCAGGTTGTCCGGCTCCACCACCATGAGGTGGACGTCGAGTGGAATGTCGGTGTGTCGCGCCAGGTCGCGCACCACCGGCGCGCCGAACGTCAGGTTGGGCACGAACCGGCCGTCCATGACGTCGACGTGGATCAGGTCCGCGCCGCCCTGCCGGCAGCTTTCCGCCGCGCCGGCGAGGTCCGCCAGATCGGCGGCCAGGATCGACGGTGCCAGCAGCACGCTCAGGTTCCCAGGCTCTCGTCGCTCGCCACCACCAGCGAGATCACGTCGCGCCGGCTGAGCGGATGGCCGGCGAGCGGGAACTGGCGCAGCACGACGCCCGCCCCGATGCCCTCGTAGGTCTCGAACTTGATGCTGCCGAGGCGGAAACCGCGCCGCTCGAAGAACCGCCGGATCTCGTGGTAGTCGCGGTAGATCAGGTCCGGCATGACGTAGACCGACGACGGGCTGCCCTGGCACAGGTAGAGGGTCACCGGCTGCGCGTTGCCCGCGCGGCTGCCCGCCGGCGGCGACTGGTCGACCACGGTACCCGGCGTAGCGGCATCGTGGTAGACGCTGATCGTACGGCCGACGGTCAGCCCCGCCGCCGCCAGCGTCACCTGCGCCGCCTGCAGCGCCGAGCCCGACAGGTCCGGCACCTCCACCAGCTGCGGCCCGAGCGAGACCACCACCTCGACCGTGCTGCCGCGCTTGACCAGGCCGCCGGCCGCCGGCCGCTGCAGCAGGATGCGGCCGGCCGGGACCTCGGCGTCGTACCGCTCGCTGCGCTCGCCGGCCAGCCGCAGCCCGCCGTCGCGCAGCCGCGCCGCCGCCGCCGGCGGGGTCAGGCTCACGACGTCGGGCACAGTGGTGGCTCCGCGGCGCACGAAGAGGATGAAGGCCAGGTAGGCAGTAGCCGAGAAGACGACCAGAACGAGGCCGGCGTAGAGGATCCACGCCGCGCGGCGCAGGACTCTCGCCAGCATGGCGGCGAAGTCTACCAGACCGCCGGCGGCAGGCGGCGGCGGCCGCTGTGGCAAGATCCGCCGCCGTGACGCCTCTGCTCGGAGCCCACGTCTCCACCGCCGGCGGCCTGCCGCTGGCGCTCGAGCGCGGCGTCGAGCTCGGCTGCGACGCCATCCAGATCTTCGTCAAGCCACCCAGCCAGTGGCGGCTGCGGCCGCTCGCCCGCCGCGAGGCACCGCGCTTCCGGGCCGCCCGGGCGGCGAGCCCGATCGCCGCCGTGCTGGCCCACGCCACCTACCTGATCAACCTGGCGGCCACCGACCGCGACACCCTGCGCCGCTCGCGCAGCACGCTGGGCGCCGAGCTGGCACGCTGTCAGACGCTGGCCGTGCCGGCGCTGGTGGTCCACCCCGGTGCCCACCTCGGGCGCGGCAAGAGGCGCGGCGTGGAGGCGGTGGCGCGCTCGCTCGACCGGGTCCTCGACCGCCGCCGCGGCGCCGCCACCCGCCTGCTGCTCGAAAACACCGCCGGCCAGGGCACGACGCTCGGCTGGCGGCTGGAGCAGCTGGCCGAGATCCGCCAGCGCTGCCGCCACCGCCGGCGGATCGGCTTCTGCATCGATACCTGCCACGCCTTCGCCGCCGGCTACCGCCTCGACCGGCCGGCCGGCTACGAGCGATTCGTCGCCGAGCTGGATGCCTGCCTGGGGCTCGACGCCGTCGGCTGCTTCCACCTCAACGACTCGCGGCACGCCGCCGGCTCGCGGCGCGATCGCCACGCCAACCTGGGAACCGGCCGCATCGGCCGCGGCGCCTTCCGGCGGCTGGTCCGCGACCGGCGCCTGGCCGGCATCCCGATGGTGCTCGAGACGCCGCGCGGCGACGGCGGCGACGGCCACCGGCGGGACCTGGAGCTGCTGGGCAGGCTGGCGCGGGCTGCCGGCTAACCGGCGGAGCCGGCGGGCCGCCGTCGCGAAACGACGTTGACCCACCAGTTGACCACCCGGTTCACCACGCTGCGTGGCAGGTTGGCGGTCGGGGCCGGCAGCTCGGCGGCAGCCTTCTCCACTTCGCCGAGGGCGGCGCCGACGTCCTCCAGCGGGTTGGCCAGCCAGACCACGCGCAGCTCGCGATCGACCAGGAACAGCGCCGGCGGCGCCGGCTCGTCGCCGGCGGCGGCCACGCCGTAGTGGCGGGCGAAGTCACGGTCGTCGCTGAGCAGCGGGAACGAGAGCGCCAGCTCGCGCTGCAGCTCCTTGGCCTCCTCCGGCTTGAGCGGCGTGACCCCGAGAATCCGGGTGCGCCGCCTGGCCAGCCCGCGCGCCGCCGCCGCCAGCGCCGACAGCTCGCCCCGGCCGCGGTCGTCGGCCACCGCGAAGAAATACAGCAGCACCGCGGTGCGCGGCACCTCGTCGCGCAGCATCAGGACCACGTCCTCGGTCGAGGTCAGGTCGAAGTTGGGCGCTTCGTCGCCCACGGAGAGTCGGGCCATCTCGGATCCTCTCAGGCTCCGCGCGCGCCGGTCGGAAAGCCGCCGGCTGCCGGGCCCCCTAACGCTGCGGGGGGCGGCTCGGAGCTCATCGCGCAGTGAGTCGGGACGGTCGGGGGAGGGCTAGCTGCCGGGCAGCGGCAGGTTCTTGACGAGGTCGAAATATAGCACCACGACCATCAGCAGGACGACCAGCGCGAAGCCCACCTGCTGCACCCTCTCCTTGACCTTGAGCGACAGGTCCCGCCGGCGCAGGCTCTCGACCAGCAGGATGGTGATCTGGCCGCCGTCGAGGATCGGGATCGGCAGCAGGTTGAGGATTCCGATCGAGATGCTGATGATGCCCATCAGGTGGAGCAGCACGGTGAGGCCGCTGCGCGCCGCCTGGCCGCTCAGCGCGGCGATCTCGATCGGTCCCGACAGTGCGCTCTTGGCGGCCAGCCTGCCGGTGACGATCTTGCCGAGCGCGGCGAAAGTCTGGCGCACGATGTCGACGTTGTAGCGCACGCTGGCGCCGAGCGCCGCCAGCGGTCCGTAGCGCTCGTAGTAGCCGATCACCACCCCGATCTTGCCGACGCCGCCGTCGTCGCGCGGCGTGACGCTGAGGGTCAGCGGCTGGCCGTCGCGTACCACGTCCACCGCCACCGCCTCGCCGGCGCGCGCCTCGATCTGCTCGATGAAGTCGCGGCTGTCGGCCACGCTGCGCCCGGCGACGGCGCGGATCTCGTCGCCGGAGACGAAGCCGGCGGCTGCCGCCGGCGAGTCCTCCATCACCTGCGCAATGCGCGGCAGCAGCTGCGGGAAGACGCCGGCGTCGCCGAACTCGTAGCGCGGCACCACGGCGGGCGTCACCTCGAGGGTCAGGGCGCGGCCGTCACGGCTCACCTCGAGCTCCACCTGCCTGCCGGGAGAGGTGAGGATGGCGAAGTGGACGTCGTCCCAGCGCCCGACCGGCTTGCCGTCGACCGCCTCGATTCGATCACCCGGCCGGAGCCCGGCGGCCGCCGCCGGCGAGTCGCTGGCCACCGCGCCGACCACCGCCGGCACCTCGCGCAGCGCCGCCACCTCGAAGCCCGCCATGAAGACCACGGCGATCAGCAGCACCGACAGCACCACGTTCATCGCCGGGCCGGCCAGATAGACCAGCACCCGCTGCCAGCGCGGCTTGTTGAGGAACTCGCGCGGGTCGTCGGACAGCTCCCCCGGCTCCTCGCCGCCGAGCTGCACGTAGCCGCCGAGCGGGAACAGCGCCACCCGGTAGTCGGTCTCACCGCGCCGGAAGCCCCACAGGCGCTTGCCGAAGCCGAGCGAGAACGTCAACACCCGGACGTTGAACGCCTTGGCCATCAGCAGATGGCCCATCTCGTGGAAGAAGATGATGATGCCGAGCGCGAAGATGAAGGCGGCGGCGTTGGTGAGCAGATTCATGGCTCTCCCCTAATCTCTCATACGACGCCGAGGCGCCGGCGGGTGCGGCTGCAAGCCGCGTGCCGGTTCGCGGGCCGGCGCAACCGCCGCCGAGCTCACGGCCCCGCTTCGAGCCACCTGAGCAGCCGCAGCCCCAGATGCCAGACGGGCGCAGCGAACAACAGCGCGTCCAGCCGGTCCAGCGCGCCGCCGTGGCCGGGGAACAGCGTGCCCGAGTCCTTGACCCCCGCCGCCCGCTTGATCATCGACTCCACCAGGTCGCCGATCTGCGCCGCCACCGCGGTGACCGCCGCCAGCAGCACCAGCGACGCGCTCGGCGCGCCCAGCCGCCACCACCCCCACGCCACGGCGGCCAGGACCGAGGCCGCCAGACCGGCGGCGGCACCCTGCCAGCTCTTGTTGGGGCTGACCACCGGCGCCAGCTTGTGGCGGCCGAAGCGGGTGCCCAGGTAGTAGGCGGCGCTGTCGCCCAGCCAGACGATCGCCAGCAGCAGCAGCAGCAGCCAGGGATCGCTGCGCTGCAGATGGCACAGGCTGGCGATCGGCACCGCGAAGTACGGCAGCCCGAAGCTCAGCAGCCCCAGGCCGCTCACCGCCTCGGCCAGCGGCGCGCGCGAGAACAGCGCCAGGGCGCCGAACCCCAGCGGCACCAGGGCGGCCATGGCGATCATCGGATCCCAGCCGAGCGCCTGCGGGTGCCAGCCCAGCACGCCGGGGCTGGCGGCGAGCGCGGCGACCGGCACCACCCACGGCAGCACCGCCACCGGCACGCGCGGCGCCGCCCGGCGCGCCAGCCGCACGAACTCGACAACCGCCGCCCCGATCAGCAGCGTCACCAGGACGAAGAACCAGGGCGACGGCAGACGGAACACCGCCACCAGCGCCAGCGGTACGGTGACCGCGGCGGTCAGCAGCCGCTTCATGCCCGCTGGGGATCGGATCCCGCGCCTGCAACCGGTGTGGCGCCGCGCGGCTGCGCCAGACCGCCGAAACGGCGCTCGCGCGCCTGGTAGTCCGCGACCGCGCGGAACAGCTCCTCACGCCGGAAGTCGGGCCACAGCGTGTCGGTCACCCAGATCTCGGTGTAGGCCACCTGCCACAGCAGGAAGTTGCTCAGCCGCAGCTCACCGGAGGTGCGGATGAGCAGGTCCGGGTCGGGCTGGTCCGCGGTATAGAGGTACCGGTTGAGGGTGTCCTCGTCGATATCGGCCCGCTTGCCGCTCGCCCAGTCGGCGACGATACGCCGGCAGGCGTCGACGATCTCGCTGCGACCCGAGTAGTTGAGGGCGATGTTGAGCTGCATGCCCGAGCCGTCGGCCGTCTGCGCGCGCGCCGCCTCGAGCGCCCGCACCACCGAGCCGTCGAGCTCCCGCCAACGCCCCAGCACCTCCAGCCGGATGTCGTTGTCCACCAGGGTCTCGAGCTCCTTGCGCAGGTACAGCTTGAGCAAGTTCATCAGGGTCCAGATCTCGTGCCGGGGACGCTTCCAGTTCTCGACCGAGAAGGCGTACAGGGTGAGGATCTCGATGCCCATGCGGGCGGCAGCCTCGATCGTGTCGCGTACCGCCTCCACCCCGGCGCGGTGGCCCTCGACGCGGGGCAGGCCGCGGGCGGCCGCCCAGCGGCCGTTGCCGTCCATGATCAACGCCACGTGGCGCGGCAGGCGGTCGAAATCGATCCGCCGTACGAGCAGCTCGGCGGGCGAGCCCGGCTCCGCCAGTTTCGCTAGATCCACCATGGCCGGCGGCCGAAATCTACCATACGGAGCGGTGGCCACGCCGGCCGTTGAAGCCCCTTGCGGCCACTCAGCCGCGGCCGTCCGGCAGCCGGTAGAGCACCCGCTCCAGGGTCAGACCGCGGGCCGGGGCGGTGGGCCCGGCCTCCGAGCGCGGCCGCCCGGCGAGCAGCCGCGCGACATCGCCAACCGGGCGCCGGCCGCGGCCGACCTCGAGCAGCGTGCCGACGATCGACCGCACCATGCCGCGCAGGAAGGCGTCGCCCACCAGCCGCAGCACCAGCGCATCGCCGCGCTCCAGCCACTCCGCCTCGAGGATCCGCCGCACCGGCGAGCGGTGGCTGCCGCCGGCCAGCGCGAAGGCGCTGAAGTCGTGACGGCCGGCGAGCGCGGTGGTGGCGGCGCGCAGCGCGCCGACGTCGATGGCGGGGTCGACCCGCACGGCGCGCCACGATTCGAGCGGCGACAGCACCGCGGTCCGCACCAGGCGGTAGCGGTACTCCTTGGCAGCCGCGCTGCGCCGGGCGTGGAAGCCGTCGGGCATCCGGGCCGCCGCCAGGATGCGTATGTCCTCAGGCAGCCGTGCGTTACCGCCGTGGACCAGCCCGCGCTCCGGAAACTCGCGTGCCGGGCTCAGGTGGGCGACCTGGCCGCGCGCGTGGACGCCGGCATCGGTGCGGCTGGCCGCCACCACCGGCACCGGCTGGCCGAGCAGCGAGCCCAGCGCCTCCTCCACCACCTGCTGCACGGCTAGCGCGTTCGGCTGGCGCTGCCAGCCGGCGTAGGCGGTGCCGCGGTAGGCGATCGTCAGCCGGTAGACCATCGTCGGTCGAGCAGCAGCGCCGCCAGAAACGGCAACCAGACGGCGGCCCAGACCCACGGCCACAACGGCACGCCGGCGACCTTGGGCAGGTAGGACAGCGGCGCCACCGCCGCCAGCGCCAGCCACGCGCGCTGCCGGCAGAGCGCCGCCCACGGCAGCGCCCACAGCAGGTACCACGGGTAGACGGTGGCCGAGAACAGCGGCAGACCGCCGAACAGGACCCCCGCCGACGCCAGCGGGTCGCGCCGCCGCCAGGCCAGCGCCACCACCGCCACGAGCCCCGGCGCCAGCAGCAGCTTGGCCTGGAGCTGCGGGTAGTTGAACGGATAGAACCGGTTCCACAGGTCGTGGTTGCCGGTCAGCTGCTTGAGCGCGTCGAGCCGCGACTCCACCCAGCCGCGGGCACCGGCCCCGTCCAGCAGCCGCCACAGCGGCTCGAACAGCGGGCCGTTGAACTCCCACGAAACGCCGTAAGTGACGAGCCCGGGCGGCACGCCGCCAACCGCCACTACTACCGGGGCGGCGGCCGCTACCACCAGCGCCAGCGTGGCGGCGGCGAACAGCCACGGCCGCCCGCTCTGCCGCGACCAGGCGGGCAGCGCCGCCAGCGGCACCAGCTTGACCAGCACCGCCGCCGCGGCCGTCGCGGCGGCGGCGAACGGCCGCCGGCGGCCGCCGCCGATCCAGGCCACCACCGCGACGCTGGCCGCGACTCCCAGCCCGTCGACGTGCCCCATGCCCGCCAGCTCGAGCGTCACCAGCGGGTTCCAGGCGTACCACAGGACCCGCCACCGCCCCAGCCCGCGAGCGGCCGCCAGCCCCAGCAGCAGCCAGCAGGCCAGCAGGTCGGCGGCTACCAGGCCGAGCTTGAGTGCAACCGCCGGCCACGGCAGCCGGGCCGCTATACTAAAGACCGTCACGGCCAGCGGCGGATAGACCGTTGGCACGTGCCGGTGGGGCAGCCGCCGCCAGTCGGCGTCGCGCAGCGGCGCGAGTTCCGCCGAGTCCGGAGCCAGCTCGTAAGGATTCAATCCCGCCGCGGCGACCTTGCCATCCCAGAGGTAGCGCAGCAGATCATCGGACAGCGTCGGCGGCAGCGGCACCAGCAGCAGGCGCAGCAGCGCGGCGACCAGCAGCACGCTGGCGGCGCTCAGTCTCGCCGACCGCTCGAGGCCGCCCACCGCCCACACCAGACCGCCGGTAGCCAGCACCAGCCAGAGGTAGAGCAGCAGCGGCCGAGCCGCCAGATCGAACGTCGCCAGCAGCCCGGCATGGGCCACCACCAGCGGCGCGGCCCGCAGCCACAACCGAGACGACAGCGATGGATATGGAGCTTCTAGCCGCTCGCGCTCTGCTCGCACTCTACTACTCGGTTCTCGGTACGCTGGCGCTGTACGGGCTCCACCGGCTGGTGCTGGTCGTCGCCTACTATCGCACGCGGCACCGCGCCCCGGCACCTCCGCCGCCGCCCGACGAATGGCCGGTGGTGACCGTGCAGCTGCCGCTCTACAACGAGTTGTACGTGGCCGAACGGCTGATCGACGCGGTGTGCGCTCTCGACTACCCGCGCGACAGGCTCGAGGTGCAGGTGCTGGACGACTCGACCGACGAGACCCGCGCCATCGTGGCGGCACGGGTCGAGCACCACCGGCGGCGAGGGGTGGCGGTAGAGCACCTGCACCGCCGTGACCGGCAGGGGTTCAAGGCCGGCGCGCTGGCCGCCGGCCTCGGCGCCGCGCGCGGCAGCCTGATCGCCGTGTTCGATGCCGACTTCGTGCCGCGGCCCGACTTCCTGCGCCGCACCGTCCCCCACTTCGGCGACCCGGGCGTCGGCATGGTGCAGGCGCGCTGGGAGCACCTCAACCGCGGCTACTCGCTGCTCACCCGCATCCAGGCCATCCTGCTCGACGGTCACTTCATCATCGAGCACGCCGCCCGCAACCGCGCCGGCCGGTTCTTCAACTTCAACGGCACCGCCGGCGTCTGGCGGCGGCGGGCGATCGAGCAGGCCGGCGGCTGGCGGCAGGACACCCTGACCGAGGACCTCGATCTGTCGTACCGCGCCCAGCTCGCCGGCTGGCGGTTCCTGTACCTCTCCGACGTCGTCGCGCCGGCCGAGCTGCCGGTGGACGTCAACGCCTTCAAGAGGCAGCAGTTCCGCTGGGCCAAGGGCTCGATGCAGACGGCGCGCAAGCTGCTGGGCACGGTATGGCGCGCGCCGCTGCCGTGGCGGGTCAAGCTGGAGGCGACGGTGCACCTCACCAACAACGCCTGCTATCTGCTGATGATGGCGCTGTCGGTGTTGGTCTTCCCGGCGATGCTGCTCCGTCACGGCGACCTCGTGCTGCTGCTGCTGCTCGATCTGCCGCTGTTCCTGGCCGCCACCGTCTCGGTGCTGGTGTTCTACACCGCCAGCCAGATCGAGCGCGGCGGCGACTGGTGGCGCGAGCTGCGACGGCTGCCGGCGCTGATGGGCGTCGGGATCGGTCTGTCGGTCAACAACGCGCGGGCGGTGGTCGCAGGACTGACCCGCCAGGGCGGCGAGTTCGAGCGCACTCCCAAGTACCGCATCGAGCACCGGCGTGACGGCTGGCTCGGCAAGCGCTACCGGGTGAGACGCGACGACTCGGTGACGGCCGAGGGCGCGCTCGCTCTCGCCTTCGCCGTCTACTTCGGGGTCGCCGTGTGGCGCGGCATGTGGCCCTCGCTGCCGTTCCTCTACCTCTTCCTCCACGGCTACAGCTACCAGGTCGCGCTGACGCTGGCGCCGGCCCGCGGTGGCCGTTCGGCGCCGGCCGCAGAGCTGCCAACGGCCGGCGAGCAGCCGCCGCGCACCGCCGGCGAGCCGCTGGCCGGCGTCAACCCCGTGGCCTGAGCCGTGCAGCCCGCCGCCTCACCGCCGCGCGTCGAGCTCCGCCCCGCCCGGCCGGGCGACGCCGAGCGGCTCAGGGCGTGGCGAGCCGAGCCCTCGATCGGCCGGTTCCAGCCGCTGGGCGAAGTGTCGACTTCCCAGCTGCGCGCCGAGCTGGCCGGCCAGCGCAACGACGACCTGTACCGCGGACACGGCGAGAAGTTCCAGTGGATCGTGCTCGCCGACCACGAGCCGGCCGGCTGGATCACGCTGGTTGTGACCAACTGGGAGCACGGGCTGGCCGAGTTCGGCTACGCGCTGTCGACGCCGTTCCAGCGCCGCGGGCTGATGGCGCCGGCGATCGAGCAGCTGCTGGCCGATCTGTTCCTCAACAGCCGGATCGAGCGGCTGGAAGCGCGCTGCGCGGTGGCCAACGCCGGCTCGATCAAGCTGCTCGAGCGGCTGGGCTTCCGCCGCGAGGGCACCCTGCGCGGCTACTTCGAGCTCGGCGGCCAGCGAGTGGACAACTACCTGTACGCCATGCTGCGCGAAGACTACCTGCGGCTCGTCGTCGCCGGCGGCTAGCCCGGCGCGGCGCCGGCTAGAGCGGCTCGAGCGAGGCGTAGCGCGCCAGCATCTTGCGCTTGCCGGCGCGGTGGAAGAAGACGGTCAGCTTGAGGTTGTCGCCCTCGCCGTCGACCTCCAGAACGACGCCGTCGCCGAGCGTCGGGTGGCGCACCCGGCCGCCGCGGCGCAGACCGCCGGCGGCGCCCTGGTCGGCCGGTGACGGCGCCGGCCGGGGGCGGTCGAAGAAGTCGTAGGCGCCGCTGGTTCGGCGGCTGTAGAACAGCTCCGGGCTCTCGTGGGTCACCAGGCCGTCGGCCGGCAGCTCGCGCAGGAAGCCGGACTCCTCCTGGTCCTGGTAACGGCCGGCGATGCGCCGGCGGCGGCAGCAGGTCAGGAACAGGCGCCGGCGCGCGCGCGTCATGCCGACGTAGAGCAGCCGCCGCTCCTCCTCGAGGTCGTCGGGCTCGCCCTGCGAGTTGGCGTGCGGCAGCAGACCGTCCTCCAACCCGGCCACCGCGACGGCGTCGAACTCCAGGCCCTTGGCGCTGTGCAGGGTCATCAGCGTCACACCCCGCTCGCGGTCCCAGCTGTCGATGTCGGTGACCAGCGCCACGTGGTCCAGGAAGGCGGTCAGCCCGTCGTCGCCGGAAAGCTCGGGCCGCTCGGTGAACTCCTGCGCCGCGGTCAGGAACTCGCGCAGGTTCTCCAGCCGGGCCTCGGATTCGGGGTCGTCCTTCTGCCGGTACAGGTCGGCGTAGCCGGTGGCGTCGAGCAGCCGGTCGAGCAGCGCCGACAGCGGCAGCTCCTCGGCCGCCGCCGCCAGCTCCTCGATCAGGCGGCGGAACGCCGCCAGCGCCTTGCCGCCGCGTGGCGGATAGCTGCCCAGCTCGGCGTGCGCCAGCGCTTCCCACAGCGAGCCGCCGTACTCGCTGGCGTGCGTCAGCAGGAGCTCGCGGGTGGCTTTGCCGATGCCGCGCGGCGGCTGGTTGAGCACCCGCAGCAGCGACAGGTTGTCGCGCGGGTTGCGCACCAGCCGCAGGTAGGCCACCAGGTCCTTGATCTCGGCACGCTCGTAGAAGCGCACCCCGCCCACCAGGTCGTACGGCAGCCCGCGCCGCATCAGCTCCTCTTCGAAGGCCCGGGTCTGGGCGTTGGTGCGCACCAGCACCGCGGTCGCCGACAGCGGCGTGTCCGGCAGGTCGGCGAGCGCCGCCACCAACCAGCGCGCCTCGTCGCCCTCGTCGCGAGCCCTGTACAGCTCCGGCAGCTCGCCGCCGGCGCTGTCGGTCCACAGCCGCTTGGCGCGCCGCCGCTGGTTGTGCTCGACCAGCGCGCCGGCGAGATCCAGGATGGCCTGGGTGGAGCGGTAGTTTTGCTCGAGCTTCCTGACCTTGGCCGTGGGGAAGTAGCGCTCGAACTCCAGCACGTTGTCGAGGTCGGCGCCGCGCCAGCGGTAGATCCCCTGATCCTCGTCGCCCACCGCGGTGAGATTGCCGCCGGCGCCGATCAGCTCGTGAACCATCCGCATCTGGGCGTGGTTGGTGTCCTGGAACTCGTCCACCAGCAGGTAGCGGATGCGCTCCTGCAGCCGCTGGCGGATGTCCTGCTCCCCGACCAACAGCCGCACCGCCAGCCGCAGCATGTCGTCGAAGTCCACCGCGTTCGAGTCGTACAGCTGCTTCTGGTAGCCGCGGTAGACCTGCGCCACCTTGCGCTCGATGTACTCGCCGGCCTCGGCCTCGTACTCGGCGGGGCCGAGCAGCCGGTTCTTGGCGGCGCTGATCGCGGCCAGCATACGGCGCGCCGGAAACGCCGTTTCGCTGAGCCCCTCATCGGCCAGCGTCCGCTTGACCGCCGCCACCTGATCGTCGCGGTCGAAGATGGCGAACCCCGCCGGCAGCGCCACGCGGCTGCCCCAACGGCGCAGCAGGACGAGCGCGAAGCGGTGGAAGGTGCCGACGAAGCTGGGCAGCGGCGTGACCCCGAGCAGCCGTTCGATCCGCTCCTGCATCTCGCCCGCAGCCTTGTTGGTGAAGGTCACCGCCACCACCGACTCGGGCACCACGCCACGCTCGCGCACCAGCCAGGCGACGCGGTAGGTGATCACCCGCGTCTTGCCGGAGCCGGCGCCCGCCAGCACCAGCTGCGGCCCGTCACCGTGGGTCACCGCCGCCCGCTGTTCGGGGTTGAGGTCGGCCTCCAGGTCGAGGTGCGGCGTCGCCGGGCCCGCCCTCATTCGACCGTCACGCTCTTGGCCAGGTTGCGCGGCTGGTCGACGTCGGCGCCGCGCCGCACCGCCACGTAGTAGGCGAACAGCTGCAGCGGCACGGTGTTGACGATCGGCTGCAGCAGCTCGTCGACGCGCGGCACCTCGAGCCGGTGATCGCACACCCCATCCAGCTCCTCCGCCGGCCGATCGCTGACCACGATCACCACGCCGTCGCGCGCCTTGACCTCCTGCAGGTTCGACCGCACCTTGTCGTAGACCCGCTCACCGGTGGCCACAGCGACCACCGGCATGTCCTCGTCGATCAGCGCTATCGGGCCGTGCTTCATCTCGCCCGCGGGATAGCCCTCGGCGTGGCTGTAGGAGATCTCCTTGAGCTTCAAGGCGCCCTCGAGGGCGATCGGATAGTTGATGCCGCGGCCGAGGTAGAGGAAGTTCTCGTAGCGGAAGAAGCGGCGTGCCAGCTCCTCGATAGCCGCCTCCTGCTGCAACGCCTCGTCGATCGCCGCCGGCAGATGGGCGAGGCCGGCGAACAGCTCGCGCTCGAGCGGCCGGCCACGCCGCTGCCGCAGGAACAGGGCCAGCAGGTAGAACGCCACCAGCTGGGTGGTGAACGCCTTGGTCGAGGCGACGCCGATCTCGGGGCCGGCGTGGGTGTAGATGACGCCGTCGCTGATGCGGGTCGCCTGGCTGCCGACGACGTTGCAGATGGCGAGCAGCCGGGCGCCGCCCTCGCGCGCCGCCTCCATCGCCGACAGGGTGTCGGCGGTCTCGCCCGACTGCGACACGCCGACCGCCAGCACCGAGGAGTCGACGATCGGATCGCGGTAGCGGTACTCGGAGCCGTAGTCCACCTCGACCGGGATGCGGGTCAGCTCCTCGAGCAGGAACTTGCCCACCAGGCAGGCGTGCAGCGAGGTGCCGCAGGCCAGCAGCTGGATGCGCTCGACCGCCGACGCCTCGGCGGCGGTCATCTCGAGGGCGTCGAAGTGGACGGTGCGCCGCTCGAAGTCGAGTCGGCCGCCGAAGGTGTCCTGGACGGCTTGCGGCTGGTCGTGGATCTCCTTCAGCATGAAGTGCTTGAAGCCGCCCTTCTCCGCCTGGATCGGGTCCCAGTTCAGACGCACGCTGGGCCGCTCGATGGCCGCTCCGGAGAGATCCGACAGCTCGATTCCGCCGGCCACGATGCGCGCCATGTCGCCGTTCTCCAGGAACACCACGTCGCGCGTGAAGCTCAGCAGGGCGGCCGGGTCGGAGGCCAGGAACTGCTCCTCGTCGCCCAGCCCCAGCACCAGCGGCGGACCCCGCCGGGCGGCGACGATCTCGGGCTCGCTCGAGCTCAGCGACACCACCGCGACGGCGAACATGCCATCGAGCTCGGCCAGCGCGCGCCGCACCGCGGCCGCCAGCCCGTCGTCGCCGAGGTTGGCGCTCACCAGGTTGGCGACCACCTCGGTGTCGGTGTCGGAGGTGAACTGCCAGCCGTCCGCGATCAGCCGCCGCTTGAGCGGCAGGAAGTTCTCGATGATGCCGTTGTGGATCAGCGCGATGCGCCGGTGCGCGTCCAGCATGGGGTGGGCGTTGCGCTCCGACGGCGGACCGTGAGTGGCCCAGCGCGTGTGGCCCAGCCCGCAGCTGCCTGACAGCTCGACGCCGGCCAGCCGCTCGACCAGTCGATCGAGCTTGCCCTCCGCCTTGACGGTCTCGAGCGTCCCGTTGCGCGGCACCACCACCCCGGCCGAGTCGTAGCCCCGGTACTCCAGCCGCCGCAGGCCGTCGAGCAGCAGCGGCACGGCCTCGCGGTGGCCCACGTATCCGACGATTCCACACATCGCTTCAGTCCTCGCGCCGCTTACGGCGCGCCGCCCAGCCTGTCACGTTGCGCTGGCGGCCGCGCTCCACCGCGAGGGCGCCGTCGGGCACGTCCCGGGTGATCACCGAGCCGGCCGCCGTGGTCGCCTCGTCGCCCACCTCCACCGGCGCCACGAGCATCGTATCGCTGCCGATGAAGGCGCGCCGCCCGACCACCGTGCGGTGCTTGCGCTCGCCGTCGTAGTTGCAGGTGACGGCTCCGGCACCGATGTTGGCGCCGTCTCCGATCTCGGCGTCGCCGATATAGGCCAGGTGGTTGGCCTTGACACCCGCGCCCAGCCGGGCGTTCTTGACCTCGACGAAGTTGCCGGTGCGCGCCCCGCTCTCGAGAACGGTGCCGGGGCGCAGGCGCGAGAAAGGTCCCACCCGGCAGCGGTCGGCGACCTCGACGCCGTCCAGCACCGAGTAGGGCGCCACTTCGACGCCGTCGCCCAGCCGCGAGTCGCGCAGCCAGACGCCCTGGTGCAGGACGCAGGCACGCCCCACCACGCTGGCGCCGGCCAGCCTCACCCCGGCGTGCAGCACCGTGTCGGCGCCCACCTCCACCTCCGGCTCGACCGAGATCCTGGCCGGCTCGAGCAGCGTGACGCCGGAGCGCTGCAGCTCCCCGGCGCGCCGGTCGAGTAGAGCCCGGTGGGCGCGCGCCAGATCGGCCTGGTCGTTGACCCCCAGCGCTTCCGAGGGATCGTCCAGCTCGACGGCGGCGACGGCGTGCGCGGCGGCGGCGGCGCTGAGGGCGTCGGTCAGGTAGAGCTCACCGGTCACGGGGTCCGGCTCGAGCCCGTCCAGGAAGCCGAAGATCTCGGGCGCCGGCAGCAGGTACAGCCCGGCGTTCACCCGCTTCTCGGCCAGCTCGGCGGGCGACGCGCCAGCGGCTTCGACGATGCGCACCAGCCGGCCGTTGTCGACCAGCGCCCTGCCGAGCGAGCCCGGCTCGGCGAGGCGCGCCACCGCCAGCGAGCCCCAGACGCCGGCAGCGGCCTCGATCAGCCGGGTCAGGGTCGCCGGCCGCACCAGCGGCACGTCGCCCGACAGCACCAGCAGGCGGGCCGCACCGTCGAGCGCCGCGGCCACCTGCGCCAGCGCGTGACCGGTGCCGCGCTGCTCGGCCTGCTCCACCCAGTCCAGGTCTTCTCCGCGCACCGCGGTGCGGATCTCGTCGGCGCCGTGGCCCACCACCACCACCTGCCGCCGGCAGCCGGCGGCGGTCGCCGCCGCCAGCACCCGCTCGAGCATCGGCCGGCCGGCCACCTCGTGCAGCACCTTGGGCCGCTGCGAGCGCAGCCGCGTACCCTTGCCAGCCGCCAGCACCACCGCCACCAGCGGTCGCTCGCCGGTGGTGCCGGCTGCTCGCAGATCGGCCATCGGCCTATTGTGGGCCTTCCGCGACGGCGGTCAACCGACTCGGCAGCAGGGCGAGCAGGGCGGCGGCGAGCTTGTCGGGGTCGTGCCGGATCAGCTCGCCGTCGGCCAGCAGGTCGGCGCCCACCACCTCCACCCGGTGCGCCGCCAGCGCCCGGCGGTCGACCGCGACCGGCACCGAGCCCGCCTCGCGGTACGGTCGCAAGCGCTCGGCCGCCGGCTCGGTGGTGTTGACCATCAGACAGTCGACCAGATCGCTGCCGACATGCCGCTCGAGCGCCGCCAGGTGGTCGCGAGCGTCCATGCCGTCGGTCTCCCCCGGCTGGGTCATCAGGTTCACCAGCAGAACCACCCGGCCGCGGCTGGCGCGCACCGCCTCGCGGATACCGCGGATCAGCAGGTTGGGCAGGATCGAGGTGTACAGCGATCCCGGACCCAGCACCACCAGGTCGGCGGCGCGCAGCGCCTCGGCGGCGGGTCCGAACGCCGGCGCCGCGGCCGGCTCGAGGCGCATCTCGTCCAGCGGCTCGCCGGCGCGGCCGATCTGGGACTCGCCGTCGTACCACTGGCCGGAGCGGCCGCGCGCCGCCAGCCGGACGTCGCCCAGGGTCGCCGGCAGGATCCGGCCGCGCACGCTCAGCACGGTCTCGGCGGTCAGCACAGCCTGGTAGAAGTCGCCGGTAATACCGGTCAGGGCGGTCAGAAACAGGTTGCCGAACGAATGTCCCGACAGGCCCTGTCCGCCGGGGAAGCGGTACTGGAACAGCCGCGACAGCAGCGCCTCGTCATCGGCCAGCGCGACCAGGCAGTTGCGCACGTCGCCCGGCGGCAGCACGCCCAGCTCCCGCCGCAGACGGCCCGACGAGCCGCCGTCGTCGGACATGGTGACGATGCCGGTCAGCTCTTCGATCTCACCGCCAACGCTCGCCTTGAGGCCGCGCAGCAGCACCGCCAGGCCGCTGCCCCCGCCGACCGCCGCCAGTCGGCGGCGCGGCCGCGAGCCGGAGCCGGAGGTCGGCCCTGACGACACCACCCTAGCTCCGCTGCCGGCGCCCCGGCGCCGCGACTCCCGCGCTAGGCGACGGTGAACAGGTGCGCGTAGTCGTCTTGCGACCGCAGCGCTTCGAAATCGGGGTCGTGGTACGCATGGACGCGGTTCTTGGGGTTGAGCCGGATCGCCGTCTCGAGGAACTTGGCCGCCTTCTCGTGGTCACCGGTGGTCGCGTGGATGGCCGCCGCCAGCAGGGCGAACCGCTCGTCCTTGCTCTGCCGCCCGCCCCGCGCGCACAGCTCGAGGGCCTGCTCCAGGTTGCCCCGGTTGCGCTCGTACACGGCCTGCAGGTAGGGATCGTCCATCTCGGCCCGCTTGCGCTGGCGCTGGCGCGCCACCGCCAGATAGCGGCGCGCGCGGTTGGCCAGTTCCGGCTGGTCGGCCTGGCCGGCGGCAGTGGCGAACTTCTTCTCCGCCGCCTTCCACTTCTTGGCGTAGAGCAGATCCAGGCCCGCGGCGAGCGGCTCGACCGCCGGATCCGGCTCGGTCTCGGGAGGCGCGTAGTCCGCCGCCGAAAGCTCCAGCTCGTCGAGCTTCTTGCGCACCGTCGCCGCGTCGGTCCTGAAACGCTCGGCCAGCTCCGCCACCGTGCGCTTGGTGGCATACCGTTTCAGGTAGGTGGCGTCCTGCTTCTTCCAGCGCTTGGCCATCGTCACCCCTATTTCTTGCGCAGCTCGATCAAGATCTGCTTCGCCACCGCCTTGAGGGTGTCGAACACCCCCACTCCCTGCGTCGCCACACCCTCGAAGGTGGGCTCGCGCTTGAAGTTGAGCATCCGGTACATCTCGTCCACCGGCATCGCGTTGGGCAGGTCGCGCTTGTTGAACTGCAGCGCGTAGGCGACGGTCGCCAGGTCGAAGCCGTGCTCCTTGAGGTTGAGCTCCAGGTTGCGGATCGACTCGATGTTGGCCTCCATCCTCTCGCGCTGGCTGTCGGCCACGAACACCACGCCGTCGACCCCCTTGAGGATCAGCTTGCGGCTGGCGTCGTAGAACACCTGACCGGGCACGGTGTAGAGGTGAAAGCGGGTGGTGAAGCCGCGGATCGACCCCAGATCGAGCGGCAGGAAATCGAAAAACAGGGTGCGGTCGGCCTCGGTGGCCAGCGAGATCATCTTGCCCTTCCGCTCCGGCGCGGTCTTGTTGTAGATGTACTGGAGGTTGGTCGTCTTACCGCCCAGGCCAGGGCCGTAGTAGACGATCTTGCAGTTGATCTCCTTGGCGGCGTAGTTGATGAAGGTCATGACCGTTGACGAGCCCGGGAGCGCGGAGCTTCACTGCCTGCGAAGGCCGTCGCGGCCGGCCACCCGCACCTGGCTCATTCGCTGAACAGCGAGTCGATGTCCTCGTCGGTGATCTCGGAGAACGGGCTCGGCGCCTCCCCGCCCGCCGCAGAGCGCTGCGCCCGGCTGCCCATCTCGTCGAAGATGCGGTCCATCTCGGCGCTTGCCCGCTTGACCCGCAGCCGCACCAGGCCGAGCGACGAGCGCTCGTCGAAGATGACCAGCAGGATCGCCCGCCGCGCCACGATCGAGATGTGGATGTGGTCGCGCTGACCCTCGTGGAAGAGCACGGAGAACTCGCGCTCCCCGATCAGCTTGGCCAGCCCGTCGGTCGCCGCGACATTGCCGGCGGTGAGCGACGCCAGCGATGTGCTATCGAAGTTGTCGATGTCCCCGGCCGCCGCGATCTGCTGGCCGTTCTTGTCGATCAGGAAGACGGCCTTGGCGTTGGAGTCCCGCCGCAGGCGCTTGAGCGCCTCTTCGAGACTGCGAAAATCCTCTTCGTAGACCTCCATCGCCCTCATCCTCAACAGCCCGATCCTCTTGCCGTTCGTCGAATCGAGAAGATCGGGCCCGGGCCCCGTAGGGACGCGGCAAAGGTATCACAGCAAAGACGCTGCCAAAAAACGGCTCGCCCCGGCGCACTGCGGCTTTTCCGACCCAGCCGTGCGAGGCCAGAACCGGCCGAAAAAACGGCGCGGCGGCGATCCGCCTACCGCGGCGCGAGCCGGAGAGAGCCGCTGGTGATCTCGGCGCCGCGCTCGAGCAGGCCGCTACCGGGGGTCGGAAGGCTCCGCGATCTCGCCCCAGCCGGGGTAGCCGACCAGTCCCCCGCGGTGCAGTGAGCGCAATAGGATGCCGAGGCGTTCCTCGGCGGGCTCGACCCGGTCTCCGAAGCGTTCCCGCAGCGCGTCGGCCACCTCGCCCACCGTCCTGCGGCCGTCGAGCAGGGTCCAGGCGAGGCTCCCGACCTCGTCCAGCCGCACCCGCTTGCTCGACATCTTCGAGCTCAGCCAGGCGATAGGCGCCCGCCACGGGCGGCTGGGGGCCGGAATCTCGATAACCACTCGGCAGGCGTCCTCTCTCCAGCCGGCCGTCCGGACGGGCACCAGCTCGAGCAGATTGCTGCCCTCCGGCGGGCCGGGAGCGCTCATCTCGACAGCGTTGGGGCCCGCCGGCTCACCGGCTCGCCGGCGTCGTGCCGGGGATCACGAACCGTCTCCGCGCGCCGCCTTCCGCGGCACCATGGCCAGCAGATAGAAGACGCCGGCGAAGGCGATCAAGCCGAACCACGGATTGGGGCTGACGCCGAGGGCCTGGCGCGCCGAATCGAGGAACGTGGGCACGTCCTCGGTGCCCGGCGGCGGCGTCCCCAGCAGGTTGTAGCCCAGCACGATGAAGGCGATGATCACGGCGGTAAGGGCGCCGCCAGCGATGAGGCCGCTCGAGATCAGCACACCCGTGTTCTCGGCCTTCAGCTTCTTCTCGTCGTCGGCCACGGTGCCGTCCTTCTCCAGGCCCTTGTCCATGACGGCGCGGAAGATGCCGCCGACGAAGATGCCAGCGGTGGCGGCGAACGGCAGGTACATGCCAACGGCGATCAGCATCGGCGACGGCGCCTTGATCAGGATCAGGCCGACCGCCAGGAACATCCCGGCGATCACCAGCGGCCAGGGCATCTCGGCGCTGACGATGCCCCGGGCCATCAGCGACATGAGCCCGGCCTGGGGCGCCGAGAGCTGCTCCGAGCCGATCTTGTAGGTCTGGTCCAGGGCCAGCAGCACTGCCGGGAGCATCAGGGCCGCCGGCACCACGCCGATGATCTCGCCGACCTCCATGCGCCAGGGAGTGCCGCCCAGCACGTGCCCGACCTTGAGGTCCTGCATCATGTCGCCGGCGATGCCGCAGGCGCAGCAGACGACGCCGGAGACCGCCAAGACACCCGCCACGCCGGCGGCGCCGGTCACTCCCAGCATGAGCATGAGCAGCGCGGCGATGATGAGGGTCGAGAGCGTCAGGCCCGAGATCGGGTTGTTCGAGCTGCCGATCAGGCCGACCAGATAGCCGGCCACCGCGGCGAACAGGAACCCGAGGATCACCATCACGACGGTGAGCACCAGCGACCCGGGAGTGCTGTGGGTGAAGTAACGATAGAGGAAGAACAGAGCGATCGAGAAGACGATGATGCCCAGCCCCACCTTCTTCAGGTTCAGGTCGATCTCCAGCCGGTTCTTGCCGGCGTTGCCCTGGCCGCCGCTGATCTCGGCGAAGCCCTTGGATATGCCCGAGGCCAGCTGCTTGCGCAGGGTGTAGAGGGTGTAGAAGGCGGCGACGATCATGGCACCCACCGCCAGCGGCTTGACCTGCTGGCCGTAGACCTGCGAGGCCAGGCCCATCCAGCTCTCGCCGCCGGCCACGGCCCGGGCGCCGAGATCGGGCTGCAGGAAGAGGGCCAGAGGGCCGAGGAAGAGATGGCCCAGCAGGGCGCCCGCGAAGAGCACGGCGGAGACCCGGAAGCCGACGATGAAGCCGACCCCCATGAGCGCCGGCAGGGCACCCGGCGTGTCCACCCGCATGCCGCCGGTGAACTCCGACTTCGACCCCAGCAGCTCGATCTGGGACTTGGGGAACTTGATGAAGCGAGACGCCGAGTCGGCGACCACGGTCAGACCGCGGGGGTTGGTGAAGACCTCCCAGAGGGCGGCGAGGCCCATCGACCCGAAGACGTACTTGGCGCCGGTCTGGCCGCCCTGGCCGGCCTTGACGATCTCCGCAGCCGCCATCGACTCGGGGAACGGCAGATCGGCCTCCTCGACCAGCGTCCGCCGCAGCATGATGACGAAGAAGACGCCCAGCACCCCGCCGATCAGCATGATCACCGCGCTTTCGACGAGCCGGATCTGGTCCCAGACCCCGCTGATGACGAAGGCCGGGATCGTGAAGATCGCGCCCGCCACCAGCGCCTCGCCGACCGACGCCGTGGTACGGGCGACGTTCTCCTCCAGAATCGTGCCCTTGAACGGTCGCAGCCCCGCCATGGCGACCACCGCCGCCGGGAAGGTCGCCGCGACGGTGAGCCCGACCTTCATGCCCAGGTAGGCGTTGGCGGCGCCCAGCACGACGGCCATGACGGTTCCCAGGAAGACGGCCTTGAAGGTGAGCTCGGCCATATCCTGCGACGCCGGGACGAACGGCTTGAACGGCTTCTTCTCCATGGCTTCTCTCCGGGTTCAGGCCCGCGCGGAGGAGCCACCCGGGGTGACGCTCGAACGTGCTGCTTGGGGTGCCCGGTGGCTCGCGGGCAAGGTGAAGGACTCGGCGCATTCTAAGCGGCGCCCGGCGGAGGGGTCAATGAGGTGCGAGCGGCGGGCGCGCTGCCGGCGCCCGACGACGCCGCCAGGCCGCCGTGAGGCGGGCCGCGGTAGCGGCCAGCCGCGCGGACCGCTACTCTCGGGGCCGCGATGAAGGCCAACCTGCGATGAGCGGTTGGATCCAGGCGGCCAGCGACTGGCTGTGGGGGCCGCCGATGCTGGTGCTGGTGCTGGGCACCGGCGGCTACCTGCTGGTGCGGCTGCGCGCCGTCCAGTTCCGCCAGTTCGGCACCGCGCTGGGCGACCTCAGGCGGCCTGCGGGCGGCGAGCAGGAGGGCGACATCTCGCCGTTCGCGGCGCTGATGACGGCGGTCGGCGGCATCGTCGGCAACGGCAACCTGGCCGGCGTGGCCACCGCCATCACCGCCGGCGGCCCGGGCGCGCTGTTCTGGATGTGGGTCAGCGGGCTGGTGGGGATGGGGACGATGTACGCCGAGTCGGTGCTCGGCGTGCGCTACCGCCGGCGCGGCGCCGACGGCGTGTGGATCGGCGGCCCGATGTACTACCTGCGCGACCGGCTGGGCTGGCGGCGGGTGGCGGCGTTCTTCGCCCTCGGGCTGGCGGTCAAGACCCTGCTCGCGACCACCACCGTGCAGAGCAACTCGATCGCCTCGGTGGCGGCGGCCGAGCTGGGCTGGCGGCCGCTGGTGACCTGCGCGCTGGTGGCGCTCGCGACCGCCGGTGCGGTGCTCGGCGGGGTGCGCTCGATCGCCCGAGTCTCGGAGGTGCTGGCGCCTCTCATGGGGCTGCTCTACCTGGGCGGCGCCGCGGTAGTGCTGTTCGTCTTCCGCGGCTCGCTGGGCGCCGCTCTGGCGCTGGTCTTCGAGCACGCCTTCTCGCCGGTGGCGGCCACCGGCGGATTCCTCGGCGCCGGGGTGCGCGAGGCGTTCCGCTTCGGCGTGGCGCGCGGCGTCTACTCCAACGAGGCCGGTACCGGCTCGGTGCCGATCGCCCACGCCTCGGCCAGGACCGCAGACCCGGAGCGGCAGGGACGAGTGGCGATGCTGGGTGTCTTCCTCGACACGCTGGTGGTCTCCTCGGCCACCGGCCTGGTGCTGCTCGCCAGCGGCGCCTGGACCAGCGGGCTCGACTCGACCGCGCTCACCGCGGCGGCGTTCGCCGAGGGGCTGGGCGGGGCTGGCGGCACGGTGGTGCTGGTGACCTCGCTCCTGTTCGGGGTGTCGACGCTCATCACCTGGGCGCTCTACGGCGAGCAGAGCGCGGTCTACCTGCTCGGCCCGCGCGCCCGCCGGCCCTACCGGCTGCTCTACTGCACCGCCATCCTGGGCGGCTCGCTGGCCGGCGCCCGCGCCATCTGGGCCTGGGCCGACCTGCTCAACGGCGTGATGGCGATCCCCAACCTGATCGCCCTGGTGGCGCTGGCCGGGGAGCTGGCACGGCGGCTGGCCAAGAGGGGCTGAGGCGTTCGGCAAACGTCATCCTGAGCGCAGCGAAGGACCTCAGCACCAGCCTTGGCAGGCGCACGCCGGCTCGCCCGAGGCACTACAATCGGCCCCGAGGAGGGAGACCATGGCGACGTTCGTAGCCGAGATCGAGCCGCAGGCGGTGTGGCGGCACTTCGACGAGATCCTGACCGTCC
This sequence comes from Thermoanaerobaculia bacterium, assembly GCA_041574955.1. GTDB lineage: Bacteria > Acidobacteriota > Thermoanaerobaculia > Multivoradales > JAHEKO01 > CALZJC01. The sequence continues at coordinate 55,912 of JBFGNS010000005.1, forward strand.
CGCGCGCCTCGAAGAACGAGGCCAGGATGCGGGAGTACGTGCTGGCGGTGGCCGAGCGCCACGGCCTCGAGCACTCGACCGACGCCGCCGGCAACGTGGTGGTGCGCAAGCCCGCCAGCCCGGGGCACGAGGGAGCGCCGATCACCATCCTGCAGAGCCACCTCGACATGGTGCAGGAGAAGAACGCCGACGTCGACTTCGACTTCTCGCGCGACGCCATCCGGCCCGAGCTCGACGGCGACTACCTGACCGCCGCCGGCACCACCCTGGGCTCCGACAACGGCATCGGCGTGGCCGCGATGCTGGCGGTGGCCGAGGCCGACGACCTGGTCCACGGGCCGCTCGAGCTGCTGTTCACCATCGACGAGGAGACCGGGCTGACCGGCGCCGCCCAGCTCGACGCCTCGATGCTCCGCGGCCGCCGGCTGATCAACCTCGACTCCGAGGAGGAGGGCGCGCTTTGCGTCGGCTGCGCCGGCGGCGCCGACAGCGTCCTGACCCTGCCGCTGGTCTCGGCTCCGGTGGCCGCCGGCAGCGTCGCCCTCGAGCTCAAGCTGCACGGCTTCAAAGGCGGCCACTCCGGCATCGACATCCACCTGCAGCGCGGCAACGCCATCCAGCTGCTGGCGCGGGCGGTCTACAGGGCCTCGCTCGACCATCCGCTGAGGCTGGCCGGGCTGCGCGGCGGCACCGCCCACAACGCCATCCCGCGCGAGGCGTTCGCCACGATCATCACCGCCGACGGCGAGCGGGACGCGGTGGCCCAGGCGATCGCCGGCGAGGTCGACGCAGTGCGCGCCGAGTACCGCCCCGCCGAGCCCGGCGCCGCCTTCGACTCGGCAGCGGCCGACGCCCCGGCCGAGGCGTGGGACGAGGCCACCACGGCGGCAGTCCTCGGCCTGGTCAACGCCCTGCCGCACGGCGTCCAGGCGATGAGCTACGACATCGCCGGCCTGGTCGAGACCAGCACCAACCTGGCCACCGTCAAGCCGGCCGACGGCGGCCTCGAGATCTACATGGCGAGCCGCAGCTCGGTGGCCTCGGCGCTGGCGGCCCTCAGGCGCAAGATCCGCGCCGTCGCCGGCCTGGCCGGAGCCGAGGTGGCCGAGCACGGCGGCTACCCGGGCTGGCAGCCGGACATGGACTCCGAGCTGCTGGCGGTGGTCAAGCAGGTGCACGAGCGCGAGCTGGGCTCCGAGCCGCACGTCGAGGCGGTCCACGCCGGGCTCGAGTGCGGGCTGATCGGCGAGATGGTGCCGGGCATGGACATGATCTCGTTCGGGCCGCACATCGAGTTTCCCCACTCGCCGGACGAGCGGGTCAGGATCGCCTCGGTCGGCCGGTTCTGGCAGCTGCTCACCGCCACCCTGGCCGAGCTGGCCTGACGGCGGCGGTCCACGCCCCGACGATGGCAGCCCGGCGCATCGCCCTGCTGGTCACCGGCGCCTCCGGCATGCGGCTGCCCGCGCACCTGCTGCGCACGCTGGTGTCGCGCCACGACGTCGAGCGCGTCCATCTGGTGGTGTCGGCCGGCGCCAGCCAGGTGCTCAAGCACGAGCTGGGCGAGAAGAGGACCGGGGCGGCCGACCTGGTGGCGACGGCCGAGCTGGGCGCGGCCGCCGACAAGGTCACGGTGCACCGCGACGGCGAGCTCGACGCACCGATCGCCTCGGGCTCCTATCCGCTCGGCGGCACGGTGATCCTGCCGTTGAGCGCCGGCACCCTCGGCGCCCTGGCCACCGGCTCTGCCCGTACCCTGGTACACCGCGCCGGCGCGGTGGCGCTCAAGGAACGCTGGCCGCTGGTGCTCGGCTTTCGCGAGACGCCGATGACCGTGATCCACCTCGAGAACCTGCGGCGGCTGGCCTACGCCGGCGCCGTCATCCTGCCGCCGGTGCCGGCGTTCTATCTCGGCGGCGAGTCGTTCGAGCGCTTCCTCGACCACTACGCCCTGCGCGTCCTCGACCGCCTCGGCCTGGTGGAAGCCGGCGAGCCGGGCCTGCGCTGGGGCGAGCCGGGCGGCGGGCCCTGAGCGCCGTCCGCTGCATCCTGTTCGATCTCGGCGGCGTGCTGGTGCGCTTCCGCGGCATCGAGCGCGTGGCCGAGTGGTTTGGCGGCGCGGTGCCGGCCGAAGCGGTGTGGGAGCGCTGGCTGCACTCCGAGGTGGTGCGCGCGTTCGAGCTCGGGCGGCTGACGCCGGAGGAGTTCGCAGAACGCTTCCTGGCCGAGTTCGAGCTCGGAGTGCCGGCCGACACCCTGCTGGCCGAGCTCGAGCCGTGGGTCGGCGGGCCGCTCGACGGCGCTCTCGAGCTGCTCGACGAGCTCGCCGGCCGTTACACCGTCGCCTGCCTGTCGAACACCAACCCGCTCCACTGGCCGCGCATGGCGGCGAGCTTCGGCGGCCGTTTCGACCGCGCTTTCGTATCCTGCGAGACGGGTTTGCTGAAACCCGATCCCGAGGCGTTCCGCCACGTCTGGCAGGAGCTCGACCTCGCGCCGGGCGAGATCGTGTTCTTCGACGACGCCCGGCTCAACGTCGAGGCGGCTCGCGCCCTCGGCCTCGACGCCGCCCGCGCCCGCGGCCCGGCCGATTGCCGCGCCGAGCTCACCCGGCGCGGCCTGCTCGCAGGTTAGGCTGACCTCTCACCGAGCCGCTCGGCGAGCGGCCGCAGCTAGAGCCAGCCGCGCTTCTCGGCCAGCCGCAACAGCGCCAGGCGGCCGTCGACGTCGAGCTTGTCGTAGATGTTGTGCAGGTGGACCTTGACGGTGCCCTCGGAGATGAACAGCTTCTCGCCGATCTGGCGGTTGCGGAGCCCCTCGCCGATCAGCCGCACGATCTGGAGCTCGCGGGCGGTCAGGCGGCCGGCGGCTTCGCGCCCGCCCGCCGCCTGCTGCAGCAGCCGCTCGATGCCGTGCGCGGTGCTCAGCCGCTCGAGCCACAGCTTGCCGGCGTGGACCTGGCGCAGGCAGTCGATCAGCAGGCGGGGGGCCATCTCCTTCAGCACCACTCCGCGGGCGCCCAGACGCACCGCCTCGAACAGCTCCTCCTCGTCGACCGAAGCGGTCAGCACCACCACCCTGGTCGCGACCTGGCGCTCGCGCAGCCGCTCGAGCACCCGGTGCCCGTCGAGGCCGGCAAGCTTGAGATCCAGGACCAGGATGTCCGGCGCCGACTCATCGACCAAACGCAGCGCCTCGTTGCCGTCGGTGCACCGCGCCACGACCTCGAAGTCCGGCACGGTGCGCAGCAGCGCCTCCAGACCGTCGAGCAGTAGCGGATGATCGTCCGCGAGCGCCAACCGAATCGGAATCTCAGTGGACCTCGGCTTGTGTCGAAAGATCTACGGTGATTGTAGCGCCCCGCGGGCTCGAATCGATCCACAGCTCGCCGCCCAGGGCCGCCACCCTCTGGCGCAGGCTCCAGGGTCCGACGCGCGCCGCGGCGAGAGCGTCCAGGTCGAGCCGGCCGACGAACGGGAAGCCGCGGCCGTCGTCGGCGACTGTCAGCCGCACCCCGCCGGGTCGGCGGTCGACGCCTACTTCGATCCTGGACGCCGCGGCGTGGCGGCCGGCGTTGGCCAGCGCCTCCTGGGCGAGCCGGTAGAGCTGGCCGGCCAGTTCGCCGGGCAGGCCGCGGGTGCACTCGGGCTGGATCCGCACGCTCACCTCGACGCCGTAGGAACGTGCGATGCGATCGGCGAGGCCGCTCAGGCGGTCGGTCAGCGGTCCGCCGTGAGAGCTCGCGGCGGTGCGCGCCAGATGGACGAACTCCCGCAGCTCGCGCTGGTCCCCTTCGAGCTGCTGCTGGACGGCGGCCAGGCGGCGACCCACCTCCCGCGGCTCGCTCCCGATCAGCCTGCCGGCCGCCTCGAGCTGCAGCGCCGCGCCGGCCAGCGACTGGGTGACGCCGTCGTGCAGCTCCCGCCCCAGCCGGATCCGCTCCTGATCAGCGGCGCCCCGGGCGAGGGTCTCCGCCAGCGCCAGCTGCTCGAGCTGGCCCACCAGGATGCGGGCGACCAGCCGGCCGGTGACCAGGTCGTCCGGGCTCGGGGAGCTCAGGTTGCAGGCGATCAGCAGACCCTCGAGGGTCTCGCCCGAGAGCGGCAGGCAGAGGGCGTTCTTGAACCGCACCAGCCGTGAGAGCCCGGGACCCAGCGGCGGCCCGGGGAACCGCTCGATCCCGTCCTGCCCCTCGTATACCGACAGCCGATCGCCGAGGCCCAGATAGTCGCGCTCGGCGAGCTCCGGCGGCACCCAGGGCTCGAGCTCTCCGGGCGGCCACCGGCGCCAGTCGAGACTACCCGCCCGCCAGTCGGCGACGACGACGTCGGGCTCCTCCACCTCCTGCCATACCAGCAGAACGCGGTCGGCGCCCAGAATCCGGGCCGCCCGTTCCAGGCCTTCGGCCACCAGCTCTCGCCGCTCGGTGGTTGCCGGACGCGGCCAGCTCGCCAGCCGCGCCAGGTCCAGCCCCAGCCGGTGCTGGTGGCGACCGAGGTAGCCCAGCAGCAGCGCCAGAACGACCAGATGGATCATCCGGATCAGGAACAGGTCCAGCTCGAAAGCCGCGCCGGGCAGCCCGTAGGCGGAGTAGACCCCCATCGCCATGTAGGCCGTCAGCGCCGCCACCGCCGTCCACAGCGCGCCCTGCCACTGCCACCGGATGGTCGCGCTGACCAGGGCGAAGACGAACAGAGCGAACAGCGGGCTGGCCGTTGCCTGGCTCAGCAGGCTGAGCAGGCTGAAGCACACGAGGTCGAAGGCGTGGGTCGCCGGCCGCAGCCAGCGCGGCATCAGAGGCACGGCCCAGACCGCCACCGCGTACGCCACGGCGTAGGCGAAGTAGGCCGCCAGCGCGAGCCTGAGCAGCGGCGGCGCGGCCTCCGCCCCGACCGCCTCGAGGCCGATCGCCAGCCAGGAGAAGCCGGCCAGCATCACCCGGCCGGCCGCGATCACCCTTTCGCCCTGGCGCCGCCGGGTGAGCGGGAACTCGCTGTTTCGCAACCAGGCGCTCGGCCGGTACCAGCCCGGCCGCCGCAGCTCGAGACCCATCGCCGCCCTCCTCTGCTCGGGTCGGCCTACCGGACCCGGAGCGGACCGCAATCAAGTTTCAACCGCCGCGCGGGGCTCGAAATTCCACCGGCCGCGCCCACCCGGCGTCGAGAGCTAGAGCCGCGCCACGTCGACCCGAGCATCGTTGAAGCAGGCCGCCTCACCCACCACTTGGCCGTCGTCCGGGCAGAGCGCCGTCGAAGTGAGGCCGTTCAGCGACGAGCGCGCCCAGGCACCCTTGGGCATCGAGGCCACCCCCGGCCGCACCGAACCTTCGACCGCCAGCAGGCAGTGGACCTCGCCGCGGTCGTTCCACACCCGCACCGGCTCGCCGCCGGCGAGCCCGCGCGCCGCCGCGTCGTCGGGGTGGAGGGTTACCTTGAGCCGCTCGAGGTTCGACTCGCCGAGCGTGCTGGTGATCAGGCGGTGGCTGGCGGGGGTGACCAGCGACAGCGGCCAGCGGTCGTCGGGCGGCAGCCAGCGGAACGGCTCGGAGCCCAGCACCGGCGGCGTCAGGTGGATCCTGCCGTCGTTGGTGCGCGGCAGGCTGTTGACCAACTGCACCGGGCCGCCGCCGTCGCCGAAACCGTACGTCTGCTGGCCGCCGGCGACCACGGTCGCCGGGTCGGGCCGGCCGTCCGGCAGCCGGATGGCGGCCGCCACCCGCCGCTGCAGCTCCTCGTCGTCCCACAGGAACGGCTCGTCGTCCCAGCCGAGGGCGCGCGCCAGCTCGCAGAACAGCGCCGCGTTGGTGACCGCCTGGCCGGCGGGCTCCACCACCGGCGACGCGCCGCCCACCACGTAGGCGCCGTAGCCGGCGCGCACGTCGCGGCCCTCGAGGAAGGTGACCGCCGGCAGCACGATGTCCGCCCAGCGGCAGCTGTCGGTCATCACCTGCTCGTGGACGACGGTGAACAGGTCCTCGCGCGCCAGCCCGGCGAGCACCGCGCGCTGCTCGGGGACGGTGGCGGCCGGGTTGGCGTTGTAGACGAACAGCGCCTTGATCGGCGGCTCGAGCCCGGCGGCCGGGTCCAGCAGCCGACCGAGCTGGGTCATGTTGAGAATGCGCGTCCGCCAGTCGATCGCGCCGAGCACCGCGGCGCGGTCGAACTCCACCGCGCCGTTGTTCGACAGCGTGTAGCCGCCGCCGCGCTCGCCGAAAAGGCCGAGCAGCGCCGGGATCGCCAGCACCGCCGCGATCGCCTGGCCGCCGTTCCTGTTGCGCTCGAGACCCCAGCCGCACCGCACCACAGCCGGCCGGCTGCCGGCCAGCCGGTCGGCCAGCTCGACGATGGCGTCCTCGTCGACCCCGGCCACCGCCGCGGCGCGCGCCACCGGCCACTCGGCGGCGCGCTCGAGCAGCGGCTCGGCGCCGTCGGCCCAGCGCTCGAGGAACTCGCCGTCGAGCTGGCCGCGCTCCTGCCAGCGGCGCACCAGCGCCAGCGCCAGCGGCAGGTCCTGCCCCGGCAGCACCGGCAGGTGGAGATCCGCCTCGTCGGCCGCCAGGTTGCGCCGCGGGTCGACCGTCGCGATCCAGGCGCCGCGCCGCTTCGCCTCGCGCAGCCAAGGCACCAGGTGGATGTTCGAGCCCTTGGGGTTGGCGCCCCACACGACGATCGTGCGGGCGTGGACGTAGTCGGGGAAGGCGACGCCCGGCATCTTGCCGTACATCCCCGTCGCCACGCGCGTCGCCGGCACCGCGCAGATCGTCTTGTCGAGCCGCGAGGCGCCGAGCTTGGAGAAGAACAGCTCGTCCAGCAAGTCGTCGGTCACCAGCCCGTTGGACCCGCCGTAGTGGAACGGCAGGACGGCCTCGCCTCCCCAGCGGTCGCGGATCGCCGCCAGGTTGCCGGCCACCGTCTCGACCGCCTCGTCCCACGCGATCGGCTCGAAGCTGCCCGCGCCCTTGGGGCCGACCCGTCTGAGCGGCGTCAGCACCCGCTCGGCGTGGTAGAGCCGGCGGTGGAAGCCCGCCACCTTGCCGCAGATGAAGCCGCCGGTGTGCGCGCTCTCCGGCGCGGCGCCGATCCTCGTCACCCGCCCGTCGGTCACCTCCACCTCGAGGGCGCAGGCGTCCGGGCAGTCCATGACGCAGGTGGTGTGGCGAAGCTCGGTGGCCAACGTGCGCGCAGTGTACGCCATCGCCGCGGCTCTCGATTCTCGTATGCGCGTCGGCGCGCCGGCCCTGCCTCCGTACGCCAGCTCCCTGGATCCGCTCGACTTGAGTAAATAATCTTGCTATGAACCTGACTTCAACTCGAAACTGCGCTCCGACGGACGAGCCCACGCTCCGGAATCACTCGGAGCGGCGAGCCGAGCGTCGAGAGCGCGGAACCGCTCCGCGCCCCAGCGGCCCGCGAGCGGCAAGGAGGTTTCCATGATGTACGAAGCGCTCGCGAAGCCGGGTGTGCTCTGCGCCGTGGTGTGCGCAGGCGCGCTCGCGGCGGCCTGTGGCCAGGCCGCCGGCCCGACGGCACCCCAGCCACCGATGGAGCAGGCGGCGCCCGAGGCCGCAGCGGCCAACGCCAACTCGACGGCCGTCGCAGCACCGCTTTCGCCGCCGACCCTGCAGCCGATCACCGCCACCAACGCCAACGGAGGAGGTAGCGGCGGCGCCCAGGGCCGCGGAGCTCGCATCGAGGAGCACCTGGTGAACGAGCGGTTCTGCGAGCCGTTCACCTTCCCCGGCTTCCCGCCGCTCACGGTCTGCATCACGGTCGACGGCGTCCACCACACCGTGGTCACGCCGGCCGGCCTGCTGCACTCCCATCTGAACGGCTCGTTCCTGGAGGAGTTCTTCCTCGGACAGCCGCCCGTGGGTGCGCCTATCTGCGCCCACGATGACGCCGGCCACTCGTCGACTCTCTTCGAGGTGGAGTCGGAGACCGTGAGAACCGCCCACCACGACTTTTGTCACGTCCTCCACTGCCCGCCGCTGGGGATCTTCGACGAGCGGATCAGCTTCAGGGTCCAAGTATCCAACGGCGAGACCCGTCTCGAGGAGATCGTGCCCGGCGGCTGTTAGCCGAGCGCCCCGGAGGTCCGGGAGAGTCAGCCCGCGGCGCCGGCCGGGTGGCCCGGCACGTTCTCGCCCAGCCGGATGTCGCGCGTCACCACCCAGACGCCGTCGGCGCCGCGCACCGGCCGCACCAGGCCGCTGCCTCCACGCCCGGTGGCGAGCTCGGCCCGCTCGGCCGCGCCGAGCCGGGGGTCGTCCTCGAACTGGATCGAGTCGAGGTAGTAGGTGCAGCAGCCCGGCTCGATGACGTGCAGGTGGACGTGGGCCGGCTCGCGGCTGTCCGGGTAGCCAGCCGGCCGGATGGTGTCGAAGCGGTAGCCGCCCCGCTCGTCCGTCACCACCCAGGCGCGCAGCCGGCCGTGGCGGGCGGCAGCCCCCTTCAGCCCGGGAGCCCGCGGGTAGATGCCGCGATCGTCGGTGTGGTATGCGTACACGATCACGCCGGGGGCCCGCGCCCCGCCGGCGTCGTAGACCGTCCCCACGATCCGCAGCGGCTCGCCGGGCTCGTCGACGGGCGCGATGCGGTCGGACGGGGCGAGCTCGGCCGGCAGGCCCTCGAAGACCGCCTCGCAGCCTTCACACGGCAGACCCACCACCGGCAGCGGCACCTGCCAGGCCGTCGCTCGCTCGGCCGGCGCGCAGCCGGTGCAGGCGAGCAGCGCAGCAGCGATCGCTACCGCCGACGTCGAGCCGCTGGTGTTGTGATGTCGTGCACGCATGGTCCGAGATTCCGCTGGACCCTCGGGATTCTAGAGCAGCTCTCAGCGGGAAACGGCCACGTAGCCGCCGTCGCGGTAGCGATACCTGGTCGTCTGCTCAGAGGGCTCGCAGCTCCCCTGCGCCTGCTCCTGCTCCTGCTCCTGCTCCTGCTCGAACGAGCATTCGACGGTTCGGGTATAGACCAGTGTCTTGGGCCAGCCGCCCTCCCAGGTCACCTCGCCGAAGGTGCTCTGCACCGGGGGCGAGGGCGAGCGGTACCAGGCCTCGTAGGTCACGCCCTCGAAGTAGCGGACGAGCCGTCCCTGCTCGACGCCCCAGTACTCGACCGAGAACCGGTCGCCCCGCTCGGGGCCGCCGCCGCACCAGCCGCCGGCGTCGTGGACTACGAGGGTGTCGCGGTCGGGGCGGATCACCTGCGTCCACGACAGCTCGCGGGCCGGGCCCGTGTGCTCGGTCAGACACGGCTCTTCGCCCGACTCGGTGTCGTGCGACAGCTCGTCGCCCAGCAGGCAGTAGGCGCCGTCGCGCTTCTCGAGCGGCCGCAGGACGGCGGCGCGCAGCGACTCCGCGCCGTCGCGGTAGCTGAACCGGGCCTGGACCAGCGTGTCGGCTCGTCTCGGCTCTCCCGGCCGCAGCTCCGCCGTCTCGATCGAGACCTCGCCGTCCGGTTCCACCGCCTTCATTCCGGCCTGTGCGAGCAGCCGGCCGAGCTCCCCGGGGTCGGAAGCCGCCTTCGGCAGAGCCCGCCTCCACTCGGCCAGGTCGAGCTCGAGCAGCCGGTCGGGCGGGCAGTCGAAGCCGGCGGCGGCGGGCGCCGCGACGGCCCCGTCCTGCTGGCCTTCCGGACTCCGCTCGGCGTCCGGGTTCCGGTCGCAAGCGGCGGCGAGCGCGGCCAGCATCGCCAGGCCGGCGACCATCCCGGCGCGCAGGCCGCGGGGCTCGCGAGACTTCCGGCCGCGACGCAAGCTAGCTCTGCTTGCGCGCCGCCCGGTTGGACTTGAAGCTCCGCCGTCTGGCCGACACCCTGCCCGCGTCCAGGTGTCTCTTGGTGACCAGGGCGCGGCCCCGCGCGTCGGTCATCTTGCCCCTGCCGCCGTAGGTCTCCCGCACGGCGAGGTACTTCTCGATCAACATCATCTCGTCCCGGTCGGTTCCCTCCGCCAGCTGCCTGGCGGTGCGGCGGGTGGCGGAGACGGCGGCGGCCACCACCTTCGAGACGTGGCCTGGACGGTTGACGTGGTGGTCGAGCAGCAGCGCGGCGGCGTACTCCGAGGAAAGGAGGTCGCTGATGGCGAAGCCGCCCAACTGCTGCTGCTTGGTGAAGTGGAACCGGTCGAACCGGTTGACGGCGTGCAGGATCTGCGCCGCGTTCACTCTCTTGTCGAAGCCGGCGACGGCGAACCGGTAGGCCACGTGGTGCTGGCGGAAGAACTTCTTCTCCTCCGGAGTGTCCACCTTCTTGCCCTTGTAGACGAGGTAGCCGTCGCGGCCGCCGGTGTCCCGCGACACCTTGACGCCGAACTGACCGCAGTACTTCTCGAACGCCTCCGGCTGCCGCTTCTGCACCAGCTTGACCAGCGCCGGAAGCTCGCCGGGGTTGTCCCTCGGTCCGAGGGTCCACTGGAACATCCCGAAGCTCAGGAACGAGTTGTCGTAGGTGTTGATCGCGTCGAGGTTGCCCTCGTTCTCGGCGGTCGCGATCATGGCGTTGATCTCGGAGGTGCTCAGCTTCAGCCGCGACAGCAGCGCTCGGTTCTGCTGGATGAAAGCCTCGGGCTTCTCGTCTCCCCGGCGCGACAGCCCCGGCCTGAAGCTGCGGTCCTTCCTCCTGGGCCTGAACCCCAGCAACCGCTTGGTGGCGTCGCCCTCGTAGCGATAGTAGACGCGGCTCCCCTCGACGCTGATGATCACGTCCTGCCTGCGCGTGCTCGGCTCCGGCACCTCCTCGCCCGGCAGGACCAGCACCTGGCCGACCGCGATCTTGCCAGGGTCGAGAATCGCGTTGAGGTGCGCGATCTGCCGCCACTTGGCCGGATCGCCCAGCTGCCGCATGGCGATCAGGGACAACGAGTCTCCGGGCTTGACCGTGTACTTCTTCATCATCCGGCCTCTCTTTCGCGAGGTTGGACTGCCGGGGGGC
>JBFGNS010000006.1:0-55255 GCA_041574955.1 Thermoanaerobaculia bacterium
TGGATGGCCGAGTACGGCGACCCCGACGACGCGGAGCAGTGGGCCTATATCCAGAAGTGGTCGCCGTACCAGAACCTGAAGGCCGGCGCCGACTACCCCGAGGTGTTCTTCTACACCTCGACCCGCGACGACCGCGTCCACCCGGGCCACGCCCGCAAGATGGTGGCGCGGATGATCGAGCAGGGGCACCCGGTGATGTACTTCGAGAACACCGAGGGCGGCCACGGCGCCGGCGCCACCAACGCCCAGCGCGCCCGCATGTGGGCGCTCACCTACGCCTACCTGTGGGACGCGCTGCGCTAGCCGGACGGCCCCGGCGGCGGCCGGTTGCGCTCGACCACCAGGCGCTCGACCGACGGGTCGGGCCAGTCGATGACCATGCCGCGGCCCACCCCGCGGGCGACCGTCTCGCCGTAGAGCAGCTCCACCAGGTACATCGCCACCTCGAAGCTGCGCGCCCCGCCCTGCGAGGTCAGCGCCTTGCCGTCGTGCACGAAGCTCACACCGTCGCGCACGTCGAGCTCGGGGAAGCGCTCGCGGTAGCGCTCGAGGTCGCCCGGGAAGGTGGTGCTGGCGAGTCCGTCGAGCAGCCCGGCCGCGGCCAGCACGAACGAGCCGTCGCACAGCGACACCAGATATTCGGCTCGGCCGCCGACTCGCCGCACCCACTCCATCATTGCCCGGTTCTCGAGGTCGCTGTCCATCGAGTGCTCGGCGCTGGGAACCACCAGGACGTCGATCGGCGGCGCGTCGGCGAAGCCGTGGTGGGCGGCGATCTCGAGCCCCTCGAAGGTGGTGACCGGGCGGCCGTCGGGCGACACGGTGAACACCTCCATGCCGGGCTCGGTGTGGAAGACGGTGTGGTGGAAGATGTCGTAGGGAGCGGTGAGCTCGGTGTTGTAGACGCCGTCGACGATCAGGAAGCCGACGCGCAGCGCCCGCGGCGCCTCGGCGCCACGCGCGTCCGCGCCGGCCAGCAGCAGGATCGCCACGAAAGGCAGGCTGACCACGGGACGACGCATCGCCGGGATCGTACCCCGGCCGGCGGGCCCGCGAACGGAGGATCGTGCGCCTTCCGGCCGTGACGCTGGCGGCCGCCGTGCTGGCGGCGGCGCTGGCCGGCTCCTGGACCGGCGCGGCGGCGGTCGGGACACCGACGACCGATGCCGGCCGGAGCTCCGGCGCGGCCGGCGGCGCACCGCGGGGGGGCGACGCGCCCCTGCCCGGCGTCGAGCTGGCCAACACCCTGGCCCTGGCCACCGGTATCGCCATCTCGCCGCTGCTGGGGGTCAGCGCGGTCGGCGCGTGGCAGGTCTGGCGCACGCCGCCCGAGCTGCGGCCGTCGCTGCCGTGGTACGCCTCGGCGTGGTTCTGGATTCCCGGCCTGGCCGTGGGTCTGCTGCTGGCGCTCAAGGACCCGGTGCTGGGGATCGCGCCGGGGGCCAAGAAGCCGCTCGACGCTCTCGACGTGCTGGAGAACAAGGTGAGCGCGCTGCTGGCGGCGCCGGCGGTCGTCCCGATGTTCCTGTCAGCGGTGGCGGGCGTGCGCCGGGTCGGCGAGCTGGCGGCCGGCTCGAGCCCGGCGGTGGCGCTGGCCGGCGTGGCCGCGCTGCCCGGTTGGGTCGAAGAGCTGCCGCGGGCGTTGCTGGTGGGCCTCGGGCTGGCGCTCTTCCTGGCGGCGTTCTTCTGCGTCTGGCTGGCGTTCCACGCCATCAACGTGCTGATCCTGCTGAGCCCGTTCGGGCCGCTCGACACGCTGCTCCGGCTGGTCAAGCTGGCGGTGCTGGCGGTGCTCGGCGCGGCCACCCTGATCCACCCATACCTCGGCCTGCTGGTGGCGCTCGGCATCGTCGCGGTGTCGGTCCTGCTGGCCGGCTGGTCGTTCCGGCTGATGGTCTTCGGCGGGGTGCTGGCCGGCGATCTGGTGACCTGGCGCCACCGGCGGGTGAAGACCGACCCGTCGCGGCTGCGGGCTTTCGTGGTCGACGAGCTTGGCAGCGCCCCGGCACGCACCTACGGCCGGGTGTGGGTGGGCGACACCGGCTTGCGCTTCACCTACCGGCCGTGGCTGGTGCTGCGGCGGCGCACCCTCGAGCTGCCGGCCGGCGACTACCGCCTGGGGAGCGGGCTGGTCTGCCCGAGCGTCCGGCTGCTCGACGACGACGGCGACTCGATCGCGGTGCTCAGGCTGCCGCCGCGCTACCGCTACCACGAGCAGGAGCTGGTGGCGGCGCTCGGCCTCGGCGGCCTCGAGGAGCTACCGTTGCGCCGCGGTCTGCGGGCGGCGATCCGCTGGCTGCGCGAGATGGGGCGGCGCGGCGGCCGCGCGGCGGCGCGGCTGGCGGGCCGGGTGGGCGAAGAGCTGGGCTAGCCTGGGTCTCCGGGAGCGCGCCTCAGGCGAGCCGCTCGAGCCGCTCGTCCTGCGGCCCCTCGACGCTCTGCACCCCGATGCCGTGCTCTTCGAGGTAGCCGACGCCGTTCTCGCCGGCGTAGCCGCCGCCCACCACGATCACCTTGGTGATGCCGGCGTGGTGGATGAGCTTGGCGCACAGCATGCACGGCTCGCCGGTGACCAGGATCCACGCCCCCTGGGTGGCCACGCCGGCGGCGGCGCAGTTGCAGATCACGTTCATCTCGGCGTGGTGGCAGCCGATCTCCATGCGGTGGCCGGAGGGGATCTCGAGCGTGTCGCGCACACAGACCTCGCCGCCGCACAGCTCGCCGCCGCCGCGCGGCCCGCCGTTGTAGCCGTCCATCAGCACCACGTTGCGCTCGGGGTCGAGCAGCAGCGCGCCGAACTTGCGCCGCGGGCAGTTGGAGGCCTTGGCCAGCGCCAGGCACTGCTCGATGCGGATGCGGATGTGCTTCTCTTTCATGGCCCGCCCGTTGGCACCGCTCAGCCCGCCGATCGCTCGGCGGCGGCCACGATGGCGATGCCGCCGCGCACGTTCTGGTGCACCTCGACCCTGACGCTGGCGGGTGACACCGCGTAGACCACGTCGTCGGCGATGCGCGCCGCCAGCGCCTCGCAGAACGCCCCCTGGTCGCGGTACGACCACAGGTAGACCTTGAGCGCCTTGGACTCGAGGCAGCGTTCGCGCGGCGTGTACTCGATGACCACCGAGCCGAAGTCGGGCTGGCCGGTGCGCGGGCAGATCGAGGTGAACTCGGTGGCGGTGAGCGTCACCCGCTGGACGTCGGGTGCCGGGAACGCCTCCGCCTTGAGAACCTCGCGCGCCTCCTCTGGGTCCCGGGGCCGGGGCAGCGGGCCGCGATCGGGCAGGGGCTCTGGGTCGGACATGGGCTGGGCTCCGGGGTCGGGGGGCGTCGGGCCGGCGGCCGGGCAGGAGCGCGGGCCGCGCCGCCGATGCCGGGCGGCCATTCTCGCATGGCGCGCCGCGTCGCCGAGCCGACTCTGACAAGATCCGGCGGATGCGGGCCTGGGCGGTGGTGGCGTTGAGCGGGCTGGCGGTGGCGGCGTGCGCGGGCACCGGGCCGGCGCCGGCCGCTCCCGACGGGGTGACCTCCCTCCGGCCGGCCGAGCCGCGGCTGGAGCGGCTGTCCTATCCCGGCACCGCCTGCGGCGACCGCGACGCCCTGGTCTACCTGCCGGCGGGCTGGCGGGCCGACGGCGAGCGGCGCTGGCCGCTGCTGGTCTTCCTGCACGGCGACGGCGAGCGCGGCGACGGCCGGCAGGACCTCGACTGGGTGCTGGTCCACGGCCCGCTCTACGAAGCCTGGGTCCAGCGGCGCGAGCTGCCGTTCGTGATCGTGGCGCCGCAGCTGCCGCTGTTCGGCCGCGACCTGACGGTGGACTACATCCGCGACCGCGATCCGGCCTCCATCCCGCGACGGCTCGCCGCCGGCGTGCCGCCGCGGCCGGCGGCCTTCCCGACGCCCGAGCCGATGACCGGCGCGGTCGCCGCCGAAACTGTCCCGCTGCCGCCCGAGGGTCCCCCCGACGGCTGGCCACGCTGCGAGGCGGACCTGCTGACCCTCGTCGAGCTGGCCGGCGAGCGCTACCGAGCCGACCCGCGGCGGGTCTATTTGACCGGCCTCAGCTACGGCGGCTTTGGCAGCTGGCACCTGGCGGCGCGCCACCCCGACCGGTTCGCGGCGATCGCTCCGGTGGCGGGTTGGGGCCACCCCGAGCTCGCGGTGCCGATCGCCGATCGCCGGCTGCCGGTCTGGGCGTTCGCCGGCGGCCGCGACCCGGCGGTGCCGGTCCGCTTCTTCTACCCCGGTCTCAACGAGCTCGAGCGGCGCGGACACCCCGACGTGCGGTTCACCACTCACGAGGACAGCGGTCACGACGTCTGGAAGCGCGTCTACGCGGGCGAGGACCTCTACGCCTGGCTGCTGCAGCACCGGCTGCCCGACTGAGGGCGGCTCGCCGGCGTCTTGCACCCGTCCCCGGTCTCCGGCGCCTCGCGTGAGCTGGCGCGCACCCTGCGGCTCGCCGGTCCGTTGGTGGGCGGCCAGCTCGCCGGCGTCGGGCTGAACTTCATCGACACGGTGATGGCCGGCAAGCTGAGCGCCGAGGCGCTTGCCGCCATCGCGCTCGGCGGCAGCATCTGGGCGTCGGTGATGCTGTTCACCTCCGGCGTCCTGATGGCGCTGCCGGCGATGGTGTCGCAGCTCGACGGCGCCGGGCGGCGGGCGGAGGCGGCGCCGCTGGCACGCCAGGCGCTGTGGATCGGCCAGGGGCTGGTGGCGGTGGCGGTGGTGGTCACCGCCGCGGCACCGTCGGTCCTCCGCTGGCTCGAGATCGAGGCGAGCCTCGCCGCGACGGTGGTGGGGTACATGAAGGCGCTGTGCTGGGGCATGCCGGGGTACGCGGCCTACCACTGCCTGCGCTTCCTGAGCGAGGGGCTGGGGGCGACCCGGCCGACGCTCTACTTCGGGGTAGTCGCGCTGCCGCTCAACGTGGTGGCCAACCTGGGCCTGATGTACGGCCGGTTCGGGCTGCCGGCACTCGGCGCGGTGGGCTGCGGTTGGGCCACTTCCGTGGTGTGGTCGCTACAGGCGGTGGGGCTGGCGGTCTGGGTCTGGCGCCACCCGGCCTACCGCGACCTGCGGCTGTTCTCGCGGCTCGACCCGCCACGGGCGCGACCGATCGCCGAGTTCCTCCGGTTGGGGCTGCCGATCGGCGCCACCTGGCTGGCCGAGGTCAGCCTGTTCACGGTGGCGGCGCTGCTCATCGGGTCGCTCGGCATGCTGGAGGTGGCGGGCCACCAGGTGGCGATCAACTTCACCGCGCTGACCTACATGGTGCCGCTCGGGATCTCGATGGCGATCACCGTGCGCGTCGGCAACGCGGTCGGGCGGCGGGACGCGGCGGGAGCGCTGCGGGCGGCGCGCACCGGGATGAGCCTGGCGGTGGCGGTGCAGGCGGTCTGGGCGACCATCATGCTGCTGGCGCCGCGCGCCGTCGCCGGCGTCTACACCGACGACGCGCGGGTCGTCGCGCGGGCCGCCGAGCTGCTGGTCTTGGCGGCGATCTTCCAGTTTCCCGACGGCCTGCAGGTGTCGGCGGTCGGCGCGCTGCGCGGCTACAAGGACACCCGGGTGCCGCTCGCCATCACCCTGGTCGCCTACTGGCTGATCGGTCTGCCGCTGGGGCACGCCCTGGGTTTCCGGATCGGCCTGGGCGCGCGCGGCGTCTGGATCGGGCTGATCGCCGGCCTCGTCGCTGCCGCCGCCATGCTGCTGGCGCGCTACCGCCGGGTGTCGCGGCGGCCGCTGCCCGAGCTGCCGGCGCCGGCCGCCGGGCCGTCCGGCTGAGCGCCGGCGCGCCCGCCCGGGAGCGGCTACAGCCCCAGGATGCCGGTCTGGCCGTGGTAGAAGGCGCCGGCCACCGCGCCGGTCAGCAGCGTAGCCAGGGTGGCGGCCGCCAGCGCCCTCGCCGCCAGCCCGGCCAGCTCCTCCATCCGCTCGGGCGCCAGCGCGCCGAAGCCGCCGACCGCGATCCCCATGCCGCCGACGTGGGCGAAGCCGCACAGGGCGTACGACAGCACCAGCAGGGTGCGCGGCGCCAGCCCGCCCTCGCCGGCCAGCCGCCCGAGCTCCTGGTAGCTCACCACCTCGGTCAACACCAGCCGCTGGCCGAGCAGCCGCGCGGCGGTCGGCAGGTCGGCTCCCTCGAGGCCGAGCAGCCAGGCGAGCGGGTGGAACAGCCAGCCGAGCACCGCCGCCAGGGTCAGCGGCCGGCCGCCCACCGCCTCGGCGAGGCGCGCCAGCCCGAGGTCCGCCAGGCCGACCACGCCGAGCACCGCGATCAGGATGACGGTGATGCCGGCCGCCACCCTGAGACCGTCCCAGGCGCCGGCCGCGAGCGCCCCCATGGCGCTGGCGTGGCGCTCCTTGCGCGCCAGCGGCGGCACCGCGCCGGCGGTCTCGGGCCGGTCCGTCTCGGGCAGCATCAGCTTGGCGACCAGCACCGAGCAGGGGATCGAGATCACCGACGCCGACACCAGGTGGCCGGCGATCTGCGGGAACGAGTCGCGCAGGAAGAGGACGTAGATGGCGAGAGTGGTGGAGGCCACCGTCGACAGGTTGGAGGCCAGCACGGTGAGCAGCTCGGAGCGGGTCATCCGCTTCAGGTAGGGTCGCACTGCGGCGGCGGTCTCGACGCCGAAGAAGATGTGGACCGAGCCTGCCAGCGCTTCGGCCCCCGACAGCCGTAGCAGCCGGTGGAAGACGCGGCCGAACAGCCGCACCACCGGCTCGATCAGCCCCAGGTGATGGAACACCGCCATCAGGGCGGCGAAGAAGACCACCGCGGGTAGCACCTGGGCGGCCAGCACGAAGCCGATCGACGGCTCGCCGGCGGCCGTCGCCTGGCCCGGGCTGAGCGCCAGCGGGCCGAGCAGGAACTCGGCGCCCACCATGCTGCTCGACAGCGCCGCCAGGATGACCTCGTTGACCACCACCAGCAGACGCCGGCTGGCCGGCAGCAGGAAGACCACCGCTCCCAGGCCGAAGGTCAGGCCGGTGCCCCCCAGCACCGTGCGCCAGGGCACCGGCCGCCGGCAGCCGCCGGTCGCCCAGGCGACGGCGCACAGCGCGGCCCAGCCGAGCAGCGAGATCAGGTTGAGGTGGCTCATCCGGGGGCGGCGTCTTTCCAGTGAGGGTGGCGGGGATTCTAGCCCCTCCGGAGAGACGCGACTGCCCGTGCGCTGCGCGCTGCGCGTGCCGTGGCTTGCGCCGAGATCCTCCGCTCCGCTCAAGATGACGGTTGGTTGGCGGCACTGCCATCCCACCGTCGTCCCGAGCGTCAGCGAGGGACCTCAGCGCTGGCGGCGAGGAAAGGCATACGGAGCCGATCACGAGAGTTGATGGCCCCGACGCCGGAGGGAGTGCCTTGCGCACCCCGCGCCGGAGCACGAGACGCTTGTGCGAACCGGTGATGCATGCCGGGTTCGATGTTGGGATCCCTTGCTGCGCTCGGGACAGGGCAGTGGCACCTTTCATATCGCCAGGCCCCCCGACCTGCCACCATGGTTCCCGACGAGGTGGCCCGCCATGCGCCTGCTCACACGATGCGATCTCGACGGCCTGGCCTGCTCCGTGCTCATCGGCCTGCACGAGGAGATCGACGAGATCTTGCTCACCCACCCGCAGGAGATCGCCGACGGCAAGGTGGCGGTGGGCGGCAACGACGTCCTGGCCAACCTGCCGTTCCGCTCCGGCTGCGGCCTGTGGTTCGATCACCACATGTACACCACGGTGGCGGCGCCGAGCGAGCCCTACATGGGAGTGTTCGGGCGCGCGCCGTCGGCCGCCCGGCTGGTGTTCGAGTACTACGGCGGGCGCCGGGCGATGGACGAGTTCACCGACCTGGTGAGCGAGACCGACCGGTTCGACTCCGCCAGCCTCGACCTCGACGACATCCTGGACCCGCAGGGCTACATCCGGCTGGGCTTCACGCTCGACGCCCGGAGCGGGCTGGGCGACGCCTCCGAGTACTTCCTGGCGCTGCACGAGCTGCTGACCCACCGCACTCCGATCGACCAGCTGCTCGAGCACCCGGCGGTGGAGGCCCGCTGCCGGCGGCTCGAGGAGGAGGACACCGCGCTCCACGCCGCGCTCGAGGCGAACAGCCGGGTGGAGGGCAACGTGCTGGTGACCGACCTGAGGAGCCTCGAGCGGTTGCCCGCCGGCAACAGGTTCCTGGTCTTCGCCCTGTTCCCGCAGGTCAACGTCGCGGTCCGCCTGCAGCGCGACGCCGGCGGCCGGGTCACCAGGCTGACCCTCGGCCACAGCGTCCTCAACCGGACCTGCCGCACCAACTTGGGCCAGCTGGCGGCGCTTTACGGCGGCGGCGGCCACCGCGGTGCGGCCTCGATCCCGCTCAACGGCGACGCCGACAGCCGGCTGGCGGAGATCGTCGGGGCGCTCAAGAGCGGCGGCTGAGCCGCCGCCGGCCGGCTACCGCGCCAGCAGCGCGTCGAGCGCGGCGAAGTCCAGCCCGGACTTGATCGCCTCGTGCAGGGCGACGGAGTAGGCGTACTCCGGCTGGTAGCGCCAGAAGACGGTGATGAAGCGCGGCTGGTACGGATCGTTGCCGTCCGCCCAACGCACCGCGCGGCGGGCGACGAGGTGGCCGCTCTCGGCGTCGGCGAACGGCTGCGGGTTCGCCAGCTCGCTCTCGCTCCAGCTGGCTCCCCGGATGTGCGCCGGCTCGTCCAGGCGCGAGGCGAACCGCTGCCGCAGGCCGGGGATGCGCTCCAGCAGCTCGCGGTAGCTCTCCATGCCGCCCCACTGCTCGTTCTCCCGGACGTAGGCGGCCAGGCGCCGCTCGTTGAGGTCCAGAAACTCGCCGACGGTCACCGGCTCGTACGGCGGCCGCCGGTCGGGCGTCAGGAACACCACCACCGACACCTCGCGCCGGTTGTACGAGTAGGGCGTCGAGTCGTACTGGCCCTCCTGGATGAAGCTCGGGTAGGCGGCGAGCCCGGCCGGCAGCGAGGCGTCGATCCGGCGCCGGTCGCGGTCGGCCGGCGACGGCGTGCGCAGCACGCGGGCGGGGGCCAGCGCGTAGATCCCCTGATGGTCCTCGGAGGACAGGAAGTACTGCGGCGTCTCGAACTTCGAGCTGCCGGACCAGAACGAGTTGACCTGCAGGTAGAGCCAGCTGCCGGTCTCGGACTGCAGCGAGACGACGCCGGCCGGGTCGCGCGACCGGTCGCAGCTGTAGCCCTTGACGTTCGCCACCAGCTCGTAGGTCGCCAGGCCGTCGCCGGCGAACGGCTCGAGCCCGTAGTTGCGGTAGACCTTCCCCTGGCTGCCCACCGGCTCGGGGTAAGCCCGCCTGACGAGCTCGGCCAGCGTGTCGAGGATGGGCGTGATCTGGGCCCGGTGACGGGAGGTCACGGGGCTGCCCTTGCCGCCGGCGTCGTCACCCCGGATCCAGCCGCCGCCGCGGCTGGCGGCCTGTTCATCGCAGCTCTGGGCGGCGGCGGGAACGGGAGCGGTCAGCAGGGCGAGGGCGAGGGCGAGGCAGCGGATTTCGCGCTGCATCGGGCTTCTCCGTCGATCTCGCGGTGGCGTGGAGCGCACCGCGGCGGCGAATTCTAGGGCCAGCCGGCGCCATGTCAAGAGGCGGCCTGGCGCGCACCGCGGCGCGCGCGGCAGGGAGATACGGTCTCAGCCGGTGTCGCCGGCTTCGCGGAAGGCCACGAACCGCCCCCAGCAGGAGGCCAGTTCGACGCCGCGCTGGACAAAGGCGGCGACGTAGTAGCGGCCGGTGTCGGCGCCGGCGATGGCGTTGCCCAGGTTCTCGGCGTGCACGATGCCCTTGGGGAAGAGGTTCAGATGCATGTCCTGGTAGTACTTCTCCTGCGGATAGACCTCGTCCCAGCTCTTGCCGTACTGCTGGCGGATCTTGGCGTCGGCGACGGCGAAGGTGCCCGGGTGCCACAGCCGTTGGATGGTGTTCATCGGGTGCTCCATGGCGACGCAGTCGATGCCCAGCCATTTGATCCGGCGCGCGATGCACCAGTCGGCGAAGTCGGGCGACGGCCCGGGGTGCTGGATCATGTAACGGAACTCGTCGGAGTCGGGGCTGTTCCAGCCGAACCGGTGCCAGCCGGTCTTGATCAGCAGGATGTCGCCGTCGCGCAGATCGACGCGCTGCTCGATCATCTCGGGCGTGTAGACGCTCGAGTTCGAGACCTCGTCCGAGATGTCGACGATCACCCCCGGGCCGTGCCAGTAGTCGAGCGGTACCTGGCCGATGGTGCGGCCGGCGGCCCAGAAGTGCTTCTCGCCGTCCATGTGGGTGGCGATGTGGAAGCTGGCCTTGCAGTGGGCGTTGTTGCGGCCCAGCCCCAGATCCTGGCCGCCCACCCGCTTGGTGTACTTGAGGCACAGCGGCTCGTAGTTGGCCCACTGCGGGGTCTGCACCGAGAACGGCAGGGTGAGGTCGAGCATCTCGGTGGCGGCCATTGCGTCCAGAAAGTCGCGCTCGTCGACCCCGTCGGGCGCGGTCAGCGCCGCCACCCGGCACCACGCCGACTCGACCTCCATGAACGGCACCGGCTGGATCAGGAACCAGGCGCGCCGGTCGAGCAGCTCGCCGACGTCGCCGCCCAGCGCCTCGGCCAGCAGTAGCCCGGCCTTGGGGATCACGCGGTGGGTGAGGTGGTAGTAGTCGGCTGGTGGAAACAGCTCGTCCCAGCTCTTGCCGGTCGCGGCGCGCGCCCGGGCCTCGGCTTTGGCGAACTCGGCGGCGTGCATCCGCCGGATGTTGGTGTTCATCGGGTGCTCGGCGCAGCCGCAGTCGACGCCCACCAGCTTGAGCTCCATGTCGAGCGCCCACTCGTAGAACTCCGGCGACGGGCCGGGGTGGCGGACGTAGTAGCCGAACTCCTTGTTCTCGACCCCGCCCTGGGCGCGCGGGTTGGCGACGTCGGGCTGGTCCCAGGCGTAGCGGCGGTAGCCGGTGTGGACCACCAGGATGTCGCCCTCCCGGACCTCCACCCGGTCGGTGATCATCTCCGGGGTGTAGAAGCCGTAATCCGAGACCTCGCCCGAGACGTCGGCCACCACCCCCTCGCCGCACAGGTCGGTGAGCGGGATGTCGGCGATGGCGCGCGCCCCCGAGTGGAACGCGCGCGGCCCCACCAGGTGGGTGCCGGTGTTGTTGCTCCACTCGATGTACTGGCCGTTGGCCCCCTGGCCGCCGCCCCAGCTGCCGGTGAGGCGTTTGAAGAAGTGCACCTGGAGCGGCATCTCGCCGGGGAACGGCGGTGTGAAGATGCTGAGTGGCTGGGTCAGGTCGTGCCAGCGCGCGCCGGCGAGGTTGGCGATGGCTTGCTCGCGGTTCATCGATCGAGCCCCCTCAGGCGGCCCGCTGCTTGCGGGCGAACAGCAGGTCGTGATCGGTCGACTGCCGCGGCTTGTAGCGGTAGCCGTCGAGCGCGAACTCGCGGAGCCCGGCCGGCTCCTCGATGCGGTTCTCGATGATGAAGCGCGCCATCAGGCCGCGCGCCTTCTTGGCCGAGAAGCCGATCGTCTTGAGCTTGCCGTCGCGCAGCTCCTGAAAGCGCACTTCGATCATCGGCGCCGCCAGCCGCTCGGCGGGCACCGCCTTGACGTACTCGTTGGAGGCCAGGTTGATCACCGCCGGCGCCGGCCGCTCGCGCAGCTCCGAGTTCAGCAGCCCGACCAGCCGGTCGCCCCAGAACTCGTACAGGTTGCGGCCCCGCGAGGTCTCGAGCCGGCTGCCCATCTCCAGCCGGTACGGCTGGATCGAGTCGAGCGGCCGCAGGACCCCGTACAGGCCCGACAGGATCCGCAGGTGGTCCTGCGCCCAGTCGAGGTCGTCGGCCGATAGGCTGCCCGCGTCGAGGCGCCGGTAGACGTCGCCCTGGAAGGCGAGCAGCGCGGGCTTCGAGTTGTCGCGCTTCGGCCGCGGGGTCATCTGCTGGAACCGCTCGTGGTTGAGCCGGGCCAGCGAGTCGCTCAGCTTCATCAGCCGGCCGAGCTCGGCCGGGCCGAGCTGCTTGCAGCGCTCGACCAGCGCGGCGGTGTCCTTCGACAGCCGGGGGCGGGTAGGGCGCACGCCGGCGGGTGGCGGCGAGAAGTCGAGGGTCTTGGCGGGGGACAGCAGGATCAGCACGGTGCCTCCTTGGAGCCGCCGGCCGTCGGCCGGCACGAGATGGGCGGGGCCGGGGCGCGCCCGGCCGTCTCAGACCACCAGATCGTAGTCGACGGCTGGCGACGGGTAAACCGGCAGCGCCTGCCGATCCCGGGCGAGCGGCATCGGCTACTCTATGCAGCCTGTTATGGCATCCGACCGTGACGCTGGCGGCAAGGGGTTCTTCCCCCTGGGGCGGGGGGCGGCGGCGGCGCTCGTCTTCCTGGTGGCGTTCTCGGCGGTTTCCTTCCTGCCGGTGTGGCGGACCGTCGAGCTGGCCGGGATGGCGGTCTTCGGCTGGCTGATGGCGGCGCTGATGCTGCTCTCACCGGCGCTCACCCTGTGGGTCTTCCGGCGCGGGCGACGGCGGTAGGAGGCGGACGGTGGTCGTCGAGCGGGTGCTGGTGGTCGTCTACCTGGCGGCCTGCATCGGTATCGGCGTGCTGGCGTCGCGCCGGGTGTTCCGCTCGGGCGACGAGTACTGGGTGGCGGGCCGGCGGATCGGCACGGCGGTCAACGCCATGGCGATCATGGCCAGCCTGGCCAGCGGCGGCTCGATCATCGGGGTGATGGGGCTGGCCTACTCGGGCGGCATCCCGGCGACACTGGCGCTGTTTGCCGGCGCGGTGATCGGCTTCCCGCTGGCCTCGATCCTGGTTGCCCGCCAGCTGCGCAACTTCGGCCGCTACACCATCACCGACTTCCTGGCCTGGCGGTTCCCCAGCCCGGTGGTGCGGCTGGTGGTGCCGCTGTCGATCGTGGTGGCGTTCACCGTCTACATCGTGGCGCAGCTCAAGGCGGCGGGGATCACCGCCCAGGCGCTGCTCGGCATCCCCTACTCGACGGCGCTGGTGATCGCCACCGCGGTGTTCATCCTGTACGTCTCGATCGGCGGCATGATCGCCATCACCTGGACCGACGTCATCCAGGGTCTGCTGATGCTGGTGGTGGTGGTGGGGACGGCGGTGGCGGTGATGTGGCGCTTCGGCTCGCCGTTCGAGCTGATGCGCCAGGCGACCGCGGTGGCGCCCGAGCTGGGGCAGCTGGCCGGCCAGGAGCTGTCGAGCTACCTGGGTTTCTTCGTCATCTGGGCGACCGCCATCCCGGTCATCCCACACATCGTGATGCGGGTGTTCACGGCGCGCGACGCGCGCGGCGCGCGGCTGTCGCTCAACCTGGCGATGCTGGCCTACAGCGTGATGATCCTGGCCGCTGTGCTGGCGGTGGTGCCGCTCGGCAAGATGAGCTTCCCCGGGCTGGCCGACGCCGACCAGGTGTTCCTCAAGGTGATGGAGAGCGAGTTCCCGGCGGTGGTGCGCGGGGTGGCGGTGGCGGCGGTGCTGGCGGCGGTCATGTCGACCACCGACGCTCTGCTGCTGGCGACCAGCTCGGCGATCACCCACGACCTGCTGGGCGGCTTCTTCGGCCTGCGTACCGGCGAGCGGGCGCAGGCGGCGATCCGCATCGGCTCGACCTGGCTGATCGGTGCCCTGGCGCTCTACTGGGCGCTGTCACCGCCCGAGCTGATCAGCCGCTTCTACACCGCCGGCGTCGGCCTGCTGAGCGCCGGCCTGTTCGTGCCGACCGTCGCCGGGCTGTGGTGGAAGCGGGCCAACCTCGCCGGCGGCGTCGGCGCGCTGGTCGCCGGCGCGGGGAGCTACGCGCTGATGCTGGCCGGGGTGTTCGAGCCGCCGGTGGCGCCGATCGTGGTGGCGCTTCTGGCGAGCGCCGTGGCGATGACCGCCGGCGGCCTGCTGGGGCGGCCGGAGTCGGCGTCGAGGATCGCCGAGGTGGCCCGGCTGCACGCCGGCGACGCCCCGCCGCCGCCCTGAGCCCGCCAGCCCGAGGCCGGCCGCCGGAGGCTGCTTGCGGTACAGTCCGGGAATCGTCTTGAGCAGCTTTGTCCGGCGCCCGCGCGGCGCGTGAAGAGAGGAGTCGAACCGTGGCCAAGATCATGCTGTCGAGCGCCAACAGCCCCACCGCCCGGGGCCTCAACACCGTCCAGGCGTTCCTCCGCCTGGTGATCTGGGTGGTGTCGCTGGGCGTGTTCATGGGGATCACCGTGCTGCTGGCCGGCGCGCTGGGGGCGGTGAGCGAGTTCCTGGGCGGCGCGACGCTGGCGGTGGGCGGCATCGTGTCGCTGGTGCTGTCGATCATGATGGCGCGCACCCTGTACGTCATCCCCGAGTACCAGCGGGTGGTGCTCTTGCGGCTCGGCAAGTTCGTCGGCGTCAAGGGCCCCGGGCTTTTCTGGGTGATCCCCTACCCGCCGTTCTTCCGCTCGGTGGCGGCGATCCTCGACATCCGGGTGCAGACGCGGGTGATCAAGGCGGCCGAGACGCTCACCTCGGACAACGTGCCGGTGGGCTGCGAGGCGGTGATCTTCATGCGCGTCGAGGACCCCGAGCGCGCCGCGCTGCACGTCGAGAACTACAGCGAGGCGGTGTTCCAGGCCTCCAACAGCGCGCTCAAGGACACCGTCGGCACGCTCGACCTGACCGAGCTGCTGAGCGAGCGCGAGAAGGTCTCCGAGAGGCTGGCGGCGATCATCGATTCGGCGGCCAAGCGGTTCGGCATCGACGTCTCGTCGGTCGAGATCACCGACGTGCGGGTGCCGCCGGATCTGATCCAGGAGCTCAGCGTCATCGCCCAGTCACGCCGCTCGGCGCAGGCCAAGATCGCCGAGGCCGAGGCCGAGAAGCAGATCGCCCAGCGCCTGCAGGAGGCCGCCGAGTCGCTCGGCGACCGCGCGCTGGAGATGTACCGCCTGAACGTCCTCGAGCGGCTGGGCCGCGAGGAGGGCAGCCAGATCGTGGTCTACGGCATGGGCGGATCGAACCCGGCCATGGAGACCGCCATCAGCGGCTCCACCGCCGGCTCGATGGCGGGGCAGCAGAAGAGCTCGGGCTGAGGCCGGAAGCGACCGGCTAGGGCTCGGGCGTCTCGCCGCTGAGCTCGGCGGCGCGGCGGCTGGCGTCGTCGGCCTTGGCGCGCAGGCGGGCGGCGCGGCGGCGGGTCTGCTCGGCCTCTTCCTCGGCGCGCTCGAGCGCCTCGGCCAGCTCGGCGGTGGCCGGGGAATCGGGGGAGCGCTTGCTGGCCTTGGCCAGCTTGCGCCGCGCCGTCTCGGCGTCCTCGGCGGCAGCCTTGGCGGCGCCGGCGGCCTCGGCCGCCAGCTTCTCGGCCTTGGCCGCCGCGTCGACCGCGCCGGCCACCTCGGCGTGGCTGCCGCCCTCGGGCTCGCTGTCGAGCAGGATCTCCTGGCGGGCGCAAACCAGCGCGGTGGTGCCCAGCTCGCGCACCACCTCCTCGAGCTCGCCGCCGTAGACGTTCTCGAGCGCACCGCCGGCGAGGTGGAACGGTTGGAAGACCACCGAGCTGCCGCGCGACTGCTCGATCACCGTCCCGGGACCGGGGTTGGCGACGATCTCGGGGGTCGCCTCGATGCGCGCCTCCTCGAGCATCGCGGCCAGCCGCGTGGTGGCCTGGGCCAGGGTCTCGCTGCCCTCGGCGGCGGCGAACAGGCGGATCTCGGCCTGCGCGAACGGGTCGCTGCGGGTGAGCAGGTAGGCCAGCAGCAGCATCAGCCGGCCCTCGTCGTCGTCCCGGTACCAGACGTCGATCCGGCGCTTCTTGGGCGGCGTGGCCTCGATGGCGGCGAAGTCCTCTTTGCGCGCCGCCAGCAGCACCACGTTGCAGTCGAATCTGAGCGCCAGCAGAACGTGCTCCATGTAGGCGGCGAGGCCGGGCGTCTCCTGGGTGTCGTCGCGGTCGTAGAAGTTGAGCAGCACGGTGTTGGCCCGCACCCGGCCGAGGCCGTAGGACTGCAGCAGCACCGACAGCGCGCGCTCGACGTCGTCGCTGGCGATCACCCGGGCGAAGGCGTCCAGACCCTGCCGCTTGATCTCGGCCTCGAGCTCGCGCTCGCTCCTCTCGCGCAGCCGGCGCGCCATGGCGCCGGTGGCCCGCTCGATCCGCACCACGGTGGTGAAGCCGGCGCCGCCCTCGAGCCAGGAAGCGAACCGGATCAGCCGCTCGCGACGCTTGGGGTTGTCGGAGAAGGCGAGCAGCACCGGCCGCCAGTCGCGCGGGTGCTCGAGGTCGCCGCGGATGGCGTGCAAGTCGTCGCGCACCCGCTGCAGGCGGTGCGAGCGGGCGCTGTCGGCCCAGCGCTCGACGCGCACGCTGCGCGACACGTACTGGTAGAGCACGAACAGCACCACCACCGCCAGCGCGCCGGCGGTGGGGCTGATCGCCAGCATCGCGGCCAGGCAGCCGAGCGCCCCGGCCAGGCTGAGGGTCGAGTTGAAGAAGCGGAAGCGGGGGCGGAACGACGGGCTGTTGGCGCGCGCCTCGAAGTAGGTGGCGTAGTTGAGCAGGCCGTAGGAGATCAGGAAGAACATCGACACCACCGAGGCGATGGCGTTCAAGTTCCCCAGGCCGATGGTGGCGAAGGCGATGACGGTGGCCAGCAGTACGCCGCGCCGCGGGTTGCCGGTGGGCCCGTGGCCGGCGGCGAACGGGTTGAGCGGCGGGAAGACCTTGTCGGCGGCCAGCGACTGGAGGATCCTCGGCGCGCCGAGAAACGACGCCATCGCCGACGACAGGGTGGCCGCTATGACGCCGGCGTCGATCAGCCAGGAGACCGCCGCCACCCGCCGCATCGCCGTGTAGTCGGCGGCCAGCTCGCCGCCCGGCAGCGCGCCGGCGAACACCACCGCCGCCCCGATGTAGACGGCGAACGACAGAAAGACCGCCGCGAAGGTGCCGAGCGGCAGGCTGCGCCCCGGGTCCCGCAGGTCGCCCGACATGCTGACGCCCTGGGTGAAGCCGGTGACCGCCGGGAAGAAGATGGCGAACAGCAGCCAGAACGAGCCGTCGACGCCCTCCGCCACCGCCGGCGCCAGGTTGGCCTCGAGCTGCTCGCCCGAGAAGGTGCCGGCGCCGCCCACGAAGAACGCCACCAGCGCGGTCAACAGCACCGTCATCACCACGTACTGGAAGCGGGTGGCGACGTCGGCGCCCTTCCAGGCCAGCACGAACAGCGCCGCCACCGCCGCGCCGGCGATCCCCTTGATCGCCTGGGGGTGCTCGAGCCCGGCGAGGCTGGCGACCGCTTCCGAGAAGCCGATGGCGTAGAAGGCGATCGACACCGCCTGGGCCAGGAACAGCACCAGCCCGAGGGCGCCGCCGTACTCGACGCCCAGGGTGCGCGAGATCAGGTAGTAGTCGCCGCCGCCCTTGACCCTCAGGTTGGTGGCGATCGCCGACAGCGAGATCGAGGTCAGGATCGAGATGGCGTTGGCCATCAGGATGATGAGCAGCGCCCGGCTCAGCCCGCCGGCGCCGACCACGAAGCCGACGCGCAGGAACAGGATGATGCCGAGGATCGTGAGGATGCTCGGCGTGAAGACGCCGGCGAAGGTGCCGAGCGAGCCCCCCTGCGGGGCTGCTTGCTGGTTCTGCGGCGCCGTCACGCAGCGGATCCTATGTCAAGCCGCGCCCGAGCCGAGCACCCGCAGCCGGCGCGGCCGGCCGCACGAGCCGTGGCAGGTGCCGACGGCGGGGCTTCTCGTGCGACCCGGTTTCTGCTAGCTTCCGCGGCCATTTCGCCGCCGAGCGCGGCGGCTTGCGACAAGGAGGAGGCCGTGATGGGCAACCGATGGCAGTGGCAGGTGAGGTGGCAGGTGAGGTGGCAGGTGGTCATGGTGATACTCGCCGTGATGGCGAGCGCCGCCGTGGCCGACGACTTCGAGGTCTGGCTGGTGGACCAATCGAACTCGTTTGGCAAGAGCTACGGCGGCACGATCTACATCTACGACGGACACGATCTGATGGGGCAGGCCGCGTCCAAGGCGCGGCCGACGGCGGTCGTCGATCTGGGCGGCGAGGTGGCGCAGCTCTGCTTCGACACCACCGGCGCCCGCCCGGTGCGGCCCCACATGGTGGTCTTCAACTCGACAGACTCCCACGCCACGCTGGCGTTCGTAGCCTCGGGGCACGTCGTCTTCTTCGACGCCCGCACCCTCGCTCCGCTCGCCTGCCTCCGCATGCAGGCGGGCGCCGGCGGCGCGCGTCAGGCGCACGCCGTTTGGCCCACCAGCGACGACCGGTTCATGCTGGTGGCCAACCAGAACGGCAAGCTGTTCGAGCGCATCCGCACTGACTACGCGACCAACAGCTTCGTCTACGAGCCGGCAGCGGCGCTCGACCTGGCGAACTGCCTGACGCCCAACGGCCAGCCGTGCCAGGCGGCCGGGGTGCGGCCCGACAACGCGCCGATCTGCCCGTTCGTCAGCTCGGCCGGCAGCCCGGCCTACGTCACCCTGCGTGGCGGCGGCCTGCTGGCGGTCAACCCGACGGCAACGCCGATGAGCATCGTCGCCGAGTACGACCGGTCGGCGATCGGCGGCAACGGCTGCGGCCTGATCGAGGCCCGCGGCTGGGTCTACCTCAACGCCGGCGGCGGCACCGCCAGCAACCTCGAGCGGTTCGCCGTCTACCGCCTGCCGGTCGGCGGCTACTCGCCGCTCAATCCGCCCAACTCGCCCGCCGCGCAGCTGCTCTACGAGGACAACCACGGACGCGACGCGCACGGCGTCGCCGTCAGCCGGGACGGCCGGTGGGTCTGGATGTACGACCGGCTGGGCAACCGGGCCGAAGTGTTCGACGCCGAGTCGGGCGTCCACGCCGGCACGGTGAGCCTCGAGGGTCCGCTGAGCGCGGACCCGTCACCCGACCTGGTGGCGCCTTCGCCGTCCGGCAACCGGCACTTCGTCTCGCTGCGCGGCCCCAACCCGCTGTCCGGTGATCCCCACGCCTCGAGCGGGGCGACACCCGGGCTGGGGGTGGTGCAGATCACCGAGGGAGGCAGAGACGGCTACCTGAAGGCGATCGTGCGGATCTCCAACGTGGACGGCGCCGGCGTCGAGCGCGCCGACGCGCACGGCATCCGCCTGCGCCGCAAGCGGTAGGACCGGTGAGAGGGCCGGCTGCCCCGGAGCCGGCCCTCCCCACCTGCCCCGGGGAACGGGGCCGCGGCGCTCCTCAGGCCAGACGGCCGAGCATCAGCGAGGCCAGGCTGAGCGCCAGGAAGAAGCCGCACATGTCGGTCACCGTGGTCAGGATGGGGCCCGAGGCGAGCGCCGGGTCCATGCCGCGGCGGCGCAGCAGCAGCGGCACGCTGCCGCCGATCAGCACCGCCACCACGGTGTTGACCGCCAGCGCCGCGCCCACCACCAGCCCGAGCACCGCGTTGCCGGTGTAGAGCCAGCCGGCGGCGGCGATCAGCAGGCCGAGCACCAAGCCGTTGATCAGACCCACCACCGCCTCCTTGGCGACGACGTGCAGCACCTCGAACGGCTTGACAACGCCCAGCGACAGCTCGCGCAGGCTCACCGCCACCGCCTGGTTGCCGGAGCAGCCGCTCATGTCCGAGATGATCGGTAGGAAGACGGCCAGCGCGATGACCTGCGACAGCGTCTCCTGGTAGAGCGCGATGACGCTGGCGGCGATGATGTTGAGCAGGATGTTGACGCTCAGCCACGACAGCCGGCGGCGCGAGCGCTCGAGGGTCGGCATGCTCCTGAGCTCCTCGCCGCCGACGATGCCGACCGCCTTCAGGTGGTCCTCCACCTCGCGCTCGCCCACCGCCTCGCGCACGTCGGAGCGTTTGACCACGCCGACCAGCCGGCCGTCGTCCAGCACCGGCACGCCGAAGAAGGCGTGTTCGCGGAAGAAGCCGGCGAGCTCGTCGAGCGGCGTGTCCACCGCCACCGACAGCGGGCGGGGGAGCATCACGTCGCGCACGCCGCGCCGCCCCCTGGCCAGCACCAGGTCACGCAGCCGCAGCACCCCCACCAGCTCGCCGGCGCGGCTGGTGATGTAGGCGTACTGCACGTCGTAGTCCGAGTAGAGCTCGGCGTTGGTGCGCAGCTCGTCGAGCACCTCATCGAGGGTGCGGTCCTCGGCAAACGCCAGGTACTCGGTGACCATGACGCCGCCGGCGACATCCGGCGGGTACTGCGTCAGCAGGCGGACGTCGCGCGCCTCCTCCGGGTCCATCGCCGCCAGCACCGCTTCGGCCGCCGGCGCCGGCAGCTCGGCGATCAGGTCCGCCTGCTCGTCGCTCGGCAGGGCGTTGAGGATGGCGGCCGCGGCGTCGGTCTCGAGGCACTCGATGAGCTCGCTCGACTGGACGTCGGGCACCTCTTCGATCAGCTCGGCGGCGGCGCCGGCGGGCAGCGCCGCCAGCAGCTTGCGACGCTCGTCGTCGTCCAGGCGCTCGACCGCCCACGCGGTATCAGCCGGCGACAGCGACTCGATGTACTGCTCGAGCTCGACGGCCTCGCCGGCGTCGGCGAGCTCGTTGATCTTCTCCCAAGGACGTTCGCTCATGGCGTGCTCCCGGTCGGGTGGCTGGGAGCGGTTCGGTGGGGGCGCTCCCGCCGGCGCGAAGCGGCATCTTAGAGCCGCCGGAGGGGCCGGACAACCGCCCGCGGCCGCCGAGCGCTGTGTGGCGTATTCAATATCGCCGTGCCGGGCGGTTTCCTATGCTGCCGGCGAGATGATCAAGCAGCGCCGCAAGCATCCCCGGCTCCGCGTCACGCTGGCGGCCGAGTACCGTCTGGCGGGCGAGCGCGGCTGGCACTCCGGCACGGTGCGCACGCTCGGCGCTGGCGGCGCGGCATTCGAGTGCGCGTCGCCGCTGGTCGAGGGTAGCGCGATCGAGCGCCTGCGCTTCACCGTCGCCGCCGAAGGCGAGCGGCCCGAGATCCGGATCGACACCGCCGCCGAGGTGGTGAGCCTGGCGAGTTGCGAGGGGGGCGGCTTCGTCCACGGCCTCCGCTTCGACGGCCTCGACGAGCCGGTGTTCGACCAGGTCCGGCAGTTCGTCTGCCTCAGCCTGGTGTCTGGCGAGACCCCCGCCGAGCCGCGCGCCGCCAACGCCGCGGTGGCCGAGGCCTCGGAAGAGGGGACCTTCACGCTGCGCTATCAACGGTTCGACGAGTTCGTGGCGGAGGCCTCCCAGAGCCTGTCGGAGAGCGGCATGTTCATCCGCGCCGAAGAGCCGCTGCCGGTTGGGAGCGAGCTCGCCTTCCGCTGCGAGCTGGGTGACGGTTTCGCCCTGTTCCAGGGCCAGGCCGAGGTGGTGTCGGTCCGGCAGGGCGACGACGACGGGCAGCCGGCGGGCATGACGGTGCGCTTTCTTGACCTCGATGCCACCAGCGAGAGGCTGCGCGACCGGCTGCTCGCACAGCGCGACGACGGCGACACGACCGCCTCCGAAGCCGAGCCTCCCGACAGCGCCGGCGGCGAGCCGGAGACGGACGCGGGCGGCGAGCCACAGGAGGCCGCCTCCCGCCGGCTGGCCGCCGCCGCCCGTCGCGGTGCCAAGCTGCGCCGCCGCGTGCGCCGGCTCGAGGAGCAGCTCGGGGAGTCGAGCGAGCAGATCGCCCGTCTCGAGCGCAAGCTGGCGGCGGCGACGCGCGAGGCCGCCGCCCAGGGCACCTGTCTGACCGAGCTCGAGTCGGAGCGCGACCAGGCGGTGGCCGAGGCCGAGCAGGCGCGCCGCGAGCTGGCGCGGGCGGCCGACGCCGCCGAGCTCGAAGAGCAGCTGGCCGAGGCGCGCGACCGCCTGGCCCGGCTCGAGGGCGATCTCCAGCAGGCCGAGGAGTCCGCCGAGCGCGAGCGCGAGCGCCGGGAGACGCGCGAGTCCGAGCTCCAGGCCGAGCTCGAGCAGCACACCGCGGCTCACGCGGAGCTCGACCGTGAGATCGAGCGGCTACGAACCAGCGAGAGCTCGGCCCGCGAGGAGAGTGCGGCCGCCGCCGAGGCCCGCGCGGAGCTGGAGCGCGAAGTCGAGCGGCTGGAGGCCAGCCAGAAGGCGGCGCGGGAGGAGAGCGCTGCTGGCGCCGAGGCCCGGGCGGAGCTGGAGCGCGAAGTCGAGCGGCTGGAGGCCGGCCAGAAGGCGGCGCGGGAGGAGAGCGCTGCTGGCGCCGAGGCCCGGGTGGAGCTCGAGCGGCGGTTGGCCGAGGCCGAGAGCCGGCTGGACCAGGCCGAGAGCCGGGGCCGGGAGCTCGAGCGGAAGCTCGAGCGGGCTGCCGAGCGCCAGGCCGAGCTCGAGGAGCGCGCGGCCGAGCTCGAGGGGTCGCTCGAGGGGGCGGACGAGGAGCGGCTGACCGCTGAGCGGCGACTGGCGGCGGCGGCGGCCGAGACCGGCGAGCTGCGCGTCGTCGTCGAGCGCCTGCGCGGTGAGCGGCGGGCCCTGCGGGAGTCGCTGCAGCGCGCCGGCGACACCGTGCAGCGGTTCCGCCGGGAAGCGGAGGAGGTCGAGGCGGTGCTTCAGCGAGACCTGAGCGGCGGACCGGCCACCGCTCGGGCGGACCGCCGGCCGGAGGAGGCGCTGCCCGCGCTGGCGCTCGACGACGAAGTGATCCTCCTCGGCGACCCGCCTGCTGCCGAGGCGGCGGCCGGGCAGCCGGCCGATCCCGAGCCCCGGGCCGGGGGTCCGGTGCTGGCGGTGCCGCCGGAGGCAGTGGAGGCCGCGGCCGCGGAGCCAGTGTCAGACGAGCCAGTGTCCGCGGAGCCAGTGTCCGCGGAGCCTGCAGCCCCCCAGCCCGCAGCGCCGGAGTACCGGGACGAGGAGCCCGCGGCCTCGCCGCCGTCCGCCGCGAAGCTCGAAGCCGTCCTCGCCGCGGCCGAGCCGCCGTCCGCCGAGCCCCCATCCGCCGAGCCCCCATCCGCCGAGCGCTCCACCGGGCTGTTCGGGCGGGCCCGACGGCTGCTCTCACGGTTCGGGCGGGGCGAGGAGCCCGAGGGCGGCGAGGTCGAGGACGAAGCCGCCGCCCCGCCCGCCCTGGCGGTGGTGGAAGCCGTCGCCGGCCCCGGCGCGGACAGCGGGCCCGACGCCGCGGCGATCGAGGCGACGGTGCGCGCCTGGGGTGCCGCCTGGTCCGAACAGCGCGTGGAGGACTACCTTCAGTTCTACTCGAGCAGCTTCGAGGCGCCGGCCGCGGGCGACAACGGCAAGGCCAGCGGCTGGCTGCCGCCGGCCGCCGGCAGCCGGCTGGAGATCGGTCCGATCAGCCAGACGGTGCTCTCGCCGGACCGGGTGAGTGTCGAGTTCGACCAGCGGGTCGACACCAGCTCGTTCAGCCGCAGCGCCAGCCGCGCGCTCGAGCTGGTGCTCGAAGAGGGCTCGTGGAAGATCGCCGCCGAGTCGTTCGGCGACGCGGCGCCGAACGAGCAGCCGCTCCAGGCGCAGGCCAGCTGAGCCCACCACGAGCGGCCGCGCCGTCGCTGCCGCTAGACTCGGGCTGTCGTGGACTGCCAGGACGCCGGTGGCATGGCCAGTCGCCGGTGCCCGGGCCGGGAGATCACCGCAGGCATGTCGAGAGCCACCGGCTGGGGTCTCGCGCTCGTCGCCCTCGCGCTGCCGCTGGCGCTCGCCTACCGCGGCGAGCTCGAGCCGGCGCCGCTCGAAGCGCTCTACGCCGGCCCCGAGTCGCGTTTCGTCGAGGTCGGCGGGGTGCGACTGCACTACCGCGACCAGGGCGACGGGCCGCCGGTGCTGCTGCTCCACGGCACCGCCGCGTCGCTCCACACCTGGGACGGCTGGGTGAGCGAGCTGCGCGGCGACCTGCGTCTGGTGCGGCTCGACCTGCCGGGTTTCGGGCTCACCGGGCCCGACCCTGAAGGCGACTACTCGACGCCCAGGCGGGTGGAGGTGCTGACGGCGTTTCTCGACCGGCTGGCGATCGAGCGCTGCGCCGTGGCGGGCAGCTCGCTGGGCGGCTACCTGGCGCTCGAGCTGGCGATCCGTCACCCGCGGCGGGTGGAGCGGCTGGTGCTGGTCGACCCCGCCGGCTACCCGCAGCGGCGTGGCGGCGGCGCCACCGTGCTCGACCTCGGCCGGCTGCCGTACCTGCGCCACCTGTTCAGCCGCCTGACGCCGCGCTTGGTGGTGGCGGCCGGCGTGCGGCAGGCGTACGGCGATCCGGCGCGTGCCGGCTCCGAGCTGGTCGACCGCTACTACCGCCTGCTGCGCCGGCGGGGCAACCGTCAGGCGCTGCTCGAGGCTCTGTCCGGCGAGCGGGCGCTCGAGCCGGCGGCGCTGCGCTCGCTGAAGCAACCGGTGCTGCTGCTGTGGGGAAGCGAGGATCGGCTGATCGACGTCCGGCAGGCCGAGCTGTTCCAGCGCGACCTGCCGGACTCGCGGCTGGTGGTCTACGACGGCGTCGGCCACGTGCCGATGGAGGAGATCCCGCGGCGCTCGGCGCGCGACGCGCGCGCCTTCCTCAGCGCCCGGCC
Organism: Thermoanaerobaculia bacterium; assembly: GCA_041574955.1. Classification (GTDB taxonomy): domain Bacteria; phylum Acidobacteriota; class Thermoanaerobaculia; order Multivoradales; family JAHEKO01; genus CALZJC01. Next base: position 24,452 of record JBFGNS010000006.1, read on the forward strand.
AGCCGGCGGCTGAGCTCGGCGACCGAGGTGGGGCGTCCGAGGTAGTACCCCTGCGCCTCGTCGCAGCCGTGGCGGTGCAGGAACTCGAGCTGGCCTTCGCGCTCGACCCCCTCGGCCAGCACCTTGAGACCCAGCTTGTTGCCCAGAGCGATCACCGCCGTGACGATGGCGGCGTCGCTCGGATCCTCCTCCACCTGCTGCAGGAACGAGCGGTCGATCTTCAGCCGGTGGACCCACGAGTGGCGCAGGTAGTTCATCGACGAGTAGCCGGTGCCGAAGTCGTCGATGGCGAACCGGATGCCGTTCGAGTGCAGCTGCTCGAGGTTGGCCTTGAGCTGCGCGGTCGGCTGCATCAGCAGGCTCTCGGTCATCTCCAGCTCGAGCGCCTGGGGTGGCACGCCGGTGGACTCGAGGATGCCGAGCACCGTGCCGGCGAACTGCGGCACCCGTACCTGGACGGCCGACAGGTTGACCGCCAGCTTGAGCTCGCCGCCGCCGGCCGCCTTGCGCAGCCGCTGGAAGCCCTCGCAGGCGGCGCGCAGCACCCAGTCGCCCAGCGGCACGATGAAGCCGTTGTTCTCTGCGATCGGGATAAAGCGGCCGGGAGAGACCAGCCCGTACTCGGGGTGGCGCCAGCGCAGCAGCGCCTCGACGCCGGCCACCCGGCCGCTGACCAGCTCGATCTGTGGCTGGAACTCGACGAACAGCTCGTCGTTGTCGATCGCCAGGCGCAGGTCGCGGCTGAGCGTCAGCCGCTCACGGATCTCCTGGTCCATCTCCTCGCCGTAGAAGCGGAAGGTGCCGCGCCCGCGCTGCTTGGCGCGGTAGAGCGCCATGTCGGCCTGCCGTATGAGCTGGCGCGGGTCGATCTCGCCCGCCTTGCCGATCGCCACCCCGACGCTGGCCGAGGAGGTGATGGTGTAGCCCTCGACCTCGAACGGCTGCTCGAGAATCGAGATCAGTCGCTGCGCCAGGCTGGCGGTGGACTCGGGCTGGCCGGCCTCGGTCTGCAGCACCGCGAACTCGTCGCCGCCCAGCCGCGCCACCGTGTCGAGGCTGCGCAGGCCGTGGCTGAGCCGCTCGGCCACCTTGACCAGGAAGGCGTCGCCGACCGGATGGCCGAACAGGTCGTTGACGTCCTTGAAGTGGTCGATGTCGAGCATCAGCACGGCGACCGACTGATCGCGGCGCGCGGCACGGATGGCTTCGCGCTCGAGACGGTCGTCGAAGGTGTAGCGGTTGGGCAGCCCGGTGAGGGTGTCGAGCTGGGCCAGCTTGGACAGCTCGGCCTGGGTGCGCTTGAGCTCGGTGATGTCGGTCAGCGACACGAACACCTTGGACCAGCTCTGCTCGTGGCCCGGAGCCAGGGTCAGACGCACCCGCACCTCGATCTTCTTGCCGCGGAAGGTGTGGTTGACGACATCCTTCTCGAACACCGTCTTGCCCTCGGCGAGCGCCAGCAGCTCCTCGAGGAAGATGTCGTACGACGCCTTGCGGAAGATGATCGGCAGCCGGCCGAGCAGCCGCTCCTTGGAATCGCACTCGAGCAGCTCGAGGGTGGCGGCGTTGACGTCCACCACCACCACCAGCGAGGCACAGCGCTGCACCTCGTCCGGGTTCTCCCGCAGATAGCCGCGCAGATCGTCGATCCCCGAGCGCGTCAGCTCGTCGAGGTAGGTCTTGCACTCCGAGAAGTCCTCCTCCCAGAGCGAGATGGGCGAGTTTTCGAACAGGCCGCGGTAGCGGTCGGCGGCGGGCGGCAGGCTGGGCTCGGGCACGGCCTGGAGCCCGCTCTCGCCGCGCGTGCGGCGCTCGCTGTGCCAGCGGCGGCGGTTGGCGAACCGTGGCGACGGCAACGGCTTGCTCAACTCGGCCCTCCGGCAAACGGCGTACCCATCCCTTGATATAGGGTGCGCGGCCGGCCGCTTTGATATACCCGCGCCGCGGGCGCGGGCGCGCTAGCCGCCCAGCGCGGGTGGGTAGTGACCGGCGGCCACCAGCCGGCGCAGCTGTTCGGCGACCCGCGGCCGGTCGTCGAGGTGGGTCAGCCCGAGCCACGGCCCGCGCGCCGGCAGCACGGTCACCCGCGCCCGCCCGCCCGCTACCAGCTCGCCGACCGCGCCCGGCAGGCCGAACTCGGTGCGGCGCCCCCGGCCTGGCCGGCTCACGAACGCCTCGAAGCGCCCCTCGAGCGCGGCGAAGACATCCGGCGTGAACCCCCACAGGTTCATCGACACGGTCTCGGCGCCGGTCAGCGGGTGGACGGAGCCGTCGTCGCCGATCCACGCCGCTCCGCCGTCTCGCCGCCTGATGCGCGGCAGCTCCCGGATGCTGGTCAATCGGCCGTCGGCGTCGTGCTCGCACAGCGCGCGCGACACGTGGCCGTGGGGCGACAGGGTGTCGGCCAGCTGGTAGCCGGCGAGCGCCCAGCGGTCGGTCTCGCCGCCGAGGAAGCGACCGACCGCGGCGAGCGCGTCGGCGCCGTAGAAGTCGTCGGCGTTGACCACCGCGAACGGACCGCCCACCGCCGAGCGCGCGGCCAGCACGGCGTGGCCGGTGCCCCACGAGCGCGGCGCGGCGCCGGCCGCCGCCTCCTGGCGCACGTAGCTCAGCTCGGCGCGGGTCCGCCACCGGCGGCCGATCGATCGCCGGACCCGCTCTTCGATCTCGCCGCGCACCACGAAAACCAGCCGACCGAAGCCGGCGCGCAGCGCGTCGTAGAGGGTGTAGTCGACCAGCGCCTCGCCGCTCGGCCCGACCGGCTCGACCTGTTTGGCGCCGCCGTAACGCCGGCCGAGGCCGGCGGCCAGGACCACCAGCTGCGGCTTCATGGCGGGCGCCTGCCGGCGCCTACTCCGGCGGCGCCGGCGGCCGCGGCTGGACGACCATGATGTGGGCCGACGCGGTGCCGGGCCGCATGATCCAGGGCGCGCCGGGCGCCTGCGGCGTGGTCGGCAGGCCGGTGGTCTGCTCGGTGGCGTACGGGATGTAGATCGACCAGACCCAGCTGCCGCCGGCCAGCTCACCGGTGGCCGGATCGAAGCCGTCGGCCGGCCCGCCCAGGTTGTAGAGCGTGGCGGGCTGCGGGGGCAGCTCGAGCTTGCCGGCGTCGGCCTCCTCGTGACGGATGCGCAGCGACTCGGTCGACTCGACGCCCTCGGCCTTGAGCTGACGGCCGCGGCTCAGGTACGGCTCGAGCGAGCGGTGGTAGCAGACGGCGTGGAAGCGGTCGTCGCCGGGGGTGTCGGCGACGCACACCAGCTCGTTGGTGCCCGGCCGCAGGGTGGTCAGCTCGCCGCTCGGCGAGTAGCCCAGGACCGCCGCGCCATCGCGCCGGTCGGCGGGCGCCGCCGCCAGGGCGCCGGCAATCTGGGCGGCGGGTCCGGGTGGCGAGGCAGTGCACGGCACGCTGGCCAGCAGCCCGGCGGCGAGGATCGGTAGCGGGAATCTCGGTCGCATCGGAAGCCCCTCCAGGGAGGTCTGCGCGGTCTCTGGACTCTACCTCAGGCGCCCCGGTGTGGGCCGCGCCGTGGTCGCCCGAGCGCCGCGCCAGAGGGCGCGAGAATAGCCGGCCTTCGGCGTGTGTTTTCTATTTGATCAGGGCAGCTCCGCACGGGGCGGAGTGCCCGTCCGAGAGGAGACCCTCCCCATGTCCAATCGTTTCGTTCCGTGGTCCGTCGCCGCGCTGGCCGGCCTTGTGCTGGCCGGCTGCGGCGCCCAGACTCCAGAGCGGTCCACTGGCGGTGCCGGTCAGGTAGTGCTCGCCTCGCACGAGGGCGGCGCCGACGTTGCGGCGCCGGCTGCGCCGCAGCTGCCGCCCCTGGTGCTGGGAACGGCGCCCCCCAACCCCTACTCTGCGAAGCAGATCGAGCGCGGCCGCCAGCTGGTCGAGTTCGGTGGCTGCAACGACTGCCACACGCCGTGGGTGTTCGACGCCGAGCTCGGCATGCCGGTGCCCGACATGAGCCGCGAGCTGTCCGGTCATCCCAGGGGGATGGCGACCGCTTTCGGCACCCTGGCGCCCGGCGACTCGGCGGTGGTCGGCCCGACCTTCACCAGCTTCGTGCTGCCGATCGGCTCGGTCTACACCGCCAACCTGACCCCCGACATCGACACCGGTACCGGCAGCTGGACCGAGCAGATGTTTCTCGACATCTTCCGCACCGGCCGCCACCTGGGCGGCTCGGGCCGGCCGGTGCTGCCGCCGATGCCCTGGCCGAACGTCGCCTCGCTGCCCGACCAGGAGCTGGTGGCGATCTTCGCCTACCTGCGGTCGATCCAGCCGATCCGCAACCTGGTCCCCAGCCCCGACGTGCCCGAGGAGGTGATGTGGGCGATGCGGGACAGCTACGACAAGCTGCTGGGTATCGACTCGCGAGGCGAGCGGGACGTGCTCGCTTCCAACTGACGATCCGCTCTCGTCGAGAGCGCTCACGGCGCCCCGGCCGCGTGCGGCCGGGGCGCCGTTTTTCTAGCGCAGGGTGACGTCGCCGTCGTGGGTGCGGATCCGGATCGTCCCGGCGCCGTCGCCCAGCCGGCCGCTCACCCGGTGGCGCGAGCGGGAGGTGACCCGCTCCTCGGGCGAGACGCGGACGGCGCCGTCGTCGGTCTCGACGGTGAAGCTCGCCGAGATCTCGGGCGACAGCCGCAGGTCGACGTCGCCGTCGTCGAGCTCGATCTCGAGGTCGAGCTCGCTCGCCGACACGAGCTCCAGGCCGACGTCGCCGTCCTCGCCGCGGATGCGGAAGCGCGAGCCGGAGATCCTGGTGAGCTCGACGTCGCCGTCGTCGACCGTGATCTCCATGCTGCCGTCGCAGCGGTCGACCGCCAGGTTGCCGTCCTGCGCCCGAATGCGCAGTCGCGGGCTGCGGCAGTCGGTGATCCTCACGTCGCCGTCGTCGAGCTCGGCGGCCAGCTCGCCCTCGAGGCCCGCGATCACCACGTCACCGTCCTCGAGCTCGAGGCGCACGTCGCCGCGCACGTCCGCGATCTCGACGTCGCCGTCATCCAGCTCGATGTCCACCGCCGCGCGCCAGCCGGTCAGCTCGACGTCGCCGTCGTCGCCGTCGAGCTCGAGCACCACCCAGGCCGGGGCGCGCACGGTGTAGCGGTGCTCGCGGTTCCTGCTGGTGAACCAGCCGAAGCCGCGGCGCCCGGTCTCGCGGCCGACGACGCGCACGGTGCCGCCACGCTGGCTGAAGTCGACCTGGAAGTCGGGCTTGGTGGCGGCGCCGATGCTCTTGAGCTCGGCGCGGTAGACGACGTGTACGTCGATCACGTCCCGCTCCCAGGGCGTGATCTCGACGCCACCGTCACCGTGCACCAGCTCGAGGCGGGCGCCGCGCGCCACCTCGAAGCTCTCGTGGAACTCGCGGTCGATCCGTTCGGCCGAGGCCGCCGCCGCAAGTCCCAGCGACAGCGCGGCCGCAATCAAAGCAGCTCTCATCGAAACACCTCCTGAGGCTCCCTACGCGCCGCCGGCGCCCAGGGTTCCGCCCGCGGCCGCGTCGGACCGCTCGGCCGGATCGTCACCGCCGGCGGGGCGGCGCAGATGCGGCCGCTCGCCGGACACCACCGCGTCGTTCGGGATGCGGGCGTAGTGCGGCGACAGCGTGAGGCCCGGCAGGGTGCGCACCCGGTCGCCGATCTGGATGATGCCCATGCCGGTGCCGGCCCCGATGGTGCAGTTCCGGCCGATCTCCACCAGGCCGTAACGGAACCGGCCGGCTCCCTCGTAGGTGTGCACCGTCAGGCGGCTGTAGGCGCCGATCAGGGTGCCGTCGCCGACGAAGATCAGCTCCGGCCGGAAGTGGTCGAGCCAGGCGAGCTGCATGATCTCGACGCCGCTGCCGATGTGCGCACCCATCCACCGGTACAGCCGGTTCTTGGCCGGCGAGCCCTTCATCACCAGCGAGACGGCGACCTGCAGCTGGAGCAGCGCACGCCGCCAGAAAGGCAGGTTCAGCTTGCGCCAGTTGATCGCGCCGGGTTCGTCGGCGGCGCCCAGCCCGAGCACCGTGTACTGGCGCTTGACCGGGGTCAGGAACTCGTCGAGCCGGCGGCGACCCTCGGCGGTGCCCGGGTCGAGGCTGGCGACGTCGACCCCCTGGCCCTTCGACGTCTTGCTGATGCGCACGGTGCGCCCGTGCTTGCGTGCGAGCCGCGTGCCTCGCCGCACGATCTCGATCGTCACCGCCCGCATTGCCTCTGACGGCTCCATTGCGCTGTTGCTTCCCACCGTGTTTCTGCTCCCCGCGGCGCGCCGATCCTACTGTCCCGGATCGTTCCGCCCGGATCTGCCGGCCGGCCGCTCGCTCGCTCGCCGTCTCCCGCCTCGCGCGGCCCGCGACCTCAGCCGCAAGTCGGGATCTTGAGCCGCTGGCCGGCGCGGATGGTGTAGCGCGGCGGGCGGACGCCGTTGACCGCCGCCAGCTCGCGCACCGAAACGCAGGGGAAGCGCGCGGCGATGCGGCCGAGGCTGTCGCCCTGGCGCACCGTGTACGGGATCATCTCCGGCTCCTCCGGGTAGTTGGCGTCGTGCAGCAGCCGCGCCTCGGCCAGCAGCGGCCCCTCCACGCAGCGCTCCTCGTACGCCGGCACCAGCACCGCCGGCAGGCGGACCTCGGTGCCCACCTCCAGCCGGTCGCCAGGGCCGAGCCGCGGGTTCAGGTTGCGCAGCGTGCGGAACCAGCCGTCGGGGTTGCCGGCATCGCCGACGCACACCGCCAGCTCGTTGAGGGCGATCTCGCTGGACAGCGCCAGGGTGGTGGTCGAGGTGTCGATGGCGGGCAGCTCGAGGCCGTACCGCTCGGGGTGGAGAAACAGCCAGGCGGCGGCCAGCACCCGCGGCACGTACTCGCGGGTCTCGCGTGGAAACTGGTAGTAGACCCGCCGATCCCAGAAGCTGGCCGCGCCGTAGCCGCGCTGGATGCGCTGCATCCGGCCCTCGCCGCCGTTGTAGGCCGCGAGCACCTTCTCCAGGCTGTCGTTGAACGCCGCCAGGTACTCGTTGATGTAGGCGACGTTGGCGCGGGTGGCGGCCTCCGGGTCGAAGCGCAGGTCGAAGCCGTCGCGCTCGACCAGGCCGTAGCGCCGGCCGGTGGCGCGGATGAACTGCAGCGGGCCGGCGGCGCCGGCGCGCGACATGGCGTGCACCTTGCCTCCGCTCTCGGCCGCCAGGATGCCGAACAGCAGCGCCTCGGGCAGCCCCGCCTGCTCGTAGACCGGCGCCATCTCGGGTCGCAGGAACTGGTAGTTGTACCAGGCGGTGCGCAGGTTGGGCCGCATCCAGGTGAGCCAGTCGTCGAGCGCCGCGCGCACCGGACCGTTGAGCTCGATCAGCTCGCTCAGGTCGGTGCCCTTGAGCAGGTTCAAGGAGCGGTCGAGCTCCGGCATCTCGCCGTGGAACGGCTCGGTCCCGGGCTCGCGCTCGGCCTCCCCGTCCGCCGGCTCCACGGCCTCGGCCAGACGGACGGCGCGCAGCGCCGTGGCCTGCTCTTCGAGCAGGTAGTCGTAGGCGCCGACGAACAGGTCGATGTCGCAGCCGGCGGTGCGCGAGCAGTCGGCGGCGCCCTGGCGCAGGCGCGCCGAGGCCGCCGCGAGCTGCGCCGAGCCGATCTCGTCGCGTCCCTCCTGCAACAGGCGGATGCCGGCCTCGAACGCCTCGATCTGCGACTGCAGGTCGGTGTAGAGCGCCTGCAGCGCCGCCGGGTCGGGAGCCGGAGCGGCGGCCTGCTGTGTGGGGCGCTCGGCTTGCGGCGGCGGTGCGGCCGGCGGTGGCGCGGGCGCCGAGGCGCAGGCGATGGCGACCAGCGCCACCGGCGCCAGCGCGGCCGGTCGCGGCGGCCACCGGCGGGTCGGGGAGATTCGGGCTCGGGCGGACATCGGGTTCGGTTGTGCCGGACGCGGGCCGGCACCGGCGGATTATGCCAGGGAGGCGGCGCGGCGCCCAGCGCGCTAGACTCGGAGCTCCCCCCGGGGTGCGGGAGCTGTCGATGCAAGCGGCGAGCGCGGAGAAGGTCCTCAAGTGGCTGCTGGTGGTGTTGGGAGCCATGGCGGCCTCGGCTGTCTTCACGGCGGTGATGCCGACCGCCTGGATGGAGGCGTGCAGCCGCTGGCTCGGCGTCGAGCCGCTGCCGCGCACACCGCTGGCGCAGTACCTGACCCGCTCGCTGTCGCTGGTCTACGCCCACCTCGGCGTGCTGGTGCTGTATCTGGCGCGCGACGTACGGCGCCACCGGCGGTTGATCGGCTTCGTCGGCTGGCTGACCGGTCTGCTGGGGGTGGCGCTGACGGTGCTCGACTTCGCCATCGGCATGCCGGCGAGCTGGAGCTGGGGAGAGGGCCCGCCCACCGTGCTGTGCGCCTGGGCCATCGTCTGGCTGGCACGGCGGGTGCGGCCGGCTTGAGGCCGCGCGGCGTCCGCGCGACAACCCGCGCGGGGGGTCGGCCGTATATTGGGCAACCAGCCGCCATCCCGGCCGGCGGGCAGAGCCCGCGGGGGCCGCAACCGCCGAGGAGGAGAAAGCCGATGACGAGGACCCTGGCCATCTCGCTGCTGACCCTGATCTGTGCCGCCGGGCCGGCAGCGGCCGCGGCGGCCGAGGCGGAGCCCGCCCCGGCGCCGATCCAGTCGATGAGCGCGCTCGCGTTCGGACCCGGCGGCGTGCTGTTCATCGGCGACAGCAAGGGCGGCGCGGTGTACGCCGTCGAGCTCCCCGAGCGGCAGCCGACGGAGTGGGCGGAGTGGTTCACGCTCTCTGACGTCGAGGGCAAGATCGCCGCGCTGCTCGGCACCACGGCCGACGAGGTGATGATCCACGACCTGGCCGCGGACCCACGCACGCGCCACGTCTACCTGGCGGTGTCGCGCGGCCGGGGCAGCTGGGGCTCGAACTGGATGCTGCCCAACGAAGCCGCCGACGCCACCCTGCTGCTGGTAATCGACGGCAGCGGCGCCATCAGCGAGCTCGTGCTGGAGCCGGCCGCCATGCGCCGGGTCGCCCTGCCCAACCCGGTCGACGCGGCGAAAAAGCACCCCTGGAAGGACACCTCGCTGCGCGCCGAGACGATCACCGACATGGGCTACGACGGCGGCGTTCTCTACGTGGCCGGGCTGTCGAACGAGGAGTTCGCCTCGACCCTCTGGAAGGTGCCGTATCCGTTCGGCCCGGGGGTCGGCGCGACGACGCTCGAGATCTACCACGGGGCGCACGGCGCGTTCGAGACCCACGCCCCCATCCGCACCTTCGTGCCCTACCGGCTGCGCGGCGAGCCGCACCTGCTGGCCGCCTACCTGTGCACGCCGTTCGTCACCTTCCGCACCTCGGAGCTGGCCGACGGCGAGCACGTGCGCGGCCGCACACTCGGCGAGTTCGGCGCCGGCAACTACCCGCTCGACATGGTCGTGTACCGGAAGGACGGCAAGGACCGTCTGCTGATCGCCAACAGCAACCTGCCGCTGATGATCGTCAAGCCCGAGGACATCGAGAGCTTCGAGGGCGAGATCCTCGAGAAGCCGGACACGTATCTGGCCGGCCTGGCGTACGAGCCGCGCTCGGGAACCGGCATCCTGCAGCTCGACGCGCTCGGCGCCGACAGCGTGGTGGCGCTCAAGCGGATGCCCAACGGCGGCCTGAATCTGCTCACCGTGCCGGTGGGCTGGTTCTGAGGTGTCCCCGCCAGGCGCGCTGCGCCGCTCGCGCCTGGCGCCGGCGCTGATCGCGGCCGCCCTGGTCGCCGCGGCACCCTCGCTGGGCGCCGCGCCGCCCGCGCCGTCGCTCCAGTTCGAGAGCTCTCCCGCTGCGCCGGGCTTCGGCACCGTCGCGGTCGCGGGCCTCGATCCCGCGGCGCTGGCGAGGCTCGCCGCCAGCACCCCGACGGTCGCCGAGTGGCAGGAGGTGCTGGCGGTGCGGGTGGCCGCCGGAGAGGAGGTGCCGCCGGTGCTGGGCCGTTACCAGGTCACGGACGACGTCGTGCGTTTCGTGCCGCGCTTTCCGCTTGCGGCCGGGATCGAGCTCGACTGCCGGTTCGACGGAGCGGCCTTCGACCGCCTCGCCGGGCCGCCGGCCGCCGGTACTCCGACGCTCGCCGGCTCGTTCGTCATGCCCGAGCCGCCGCCGCCGGCCGCCCCCACGGTGGTCGCGGTCTACCCCTCGGCCGAGCGTGTGCCGCAGAACCTGCTGCGGCTCTACGTCCACTTCTCGCAGCCGATGCGCCGGTGGGACGTGGCGGAGCGGGTGCGGCTGCTCGACCGGGCCGGCGCGTCGGTGCCGCTGCCGTTCGTCGAGATCGAGGGCGGTCTGTGGGATCCGCTGGGTCGCCGGCTGACGCTGTTCTTCCACCCCGGGCGGGTCAAGCGGGGAGTCGGCCCGCACCGCGAGCTCGGCCCGCCGCTGCGCCAGGGTGAGCGCTACCGGCTAGTGATCGCCGCCGGCCTGCGCTCGGCCGGCGGCGGCGTGCTCGAAGAGCCGTTCATCCGTGAGCTCTTGGTCGGCCCGCCCGACCGGCAGTCGCCCGACCCGCTGCGCTGGCGGATCGTGCCGCCGGCCGGCGCCACGGGCAGCCTGGCGGTGGAGCTGGGCGAGCCGCTCGACCACGGCCAGCTGCTGCGGCTGATCGAGGTGGTGGGCGACGGCGGCGCGGCGGTGGCGGGCGAGGTGACGGTGACCGGCGGCGAGACCCGGTGGTGGTTCACGCCCGACCGCCCGTGGCTCCCCGGGCGCTATCAGCTGCGGGTCGACCCGCGTCTCGAGGACCTCGCCGGCAACTCCGTCGGTCGGCGCTTCGAAGAGCCGCCGGGCAGCGCCGCCGAGCCGCCAGCGGCGGTTGTGGTGCCGTTCGAGGTGGGCGAGCCGGCGGCCGTGCGCAGAGTAGAATCCCCGGGCGGAGTCCGGTGAGCACCCTGAGCAACGCCCTGGCCAAGCTGGCTCGCGCCTCGTGGCGCGACCGCGGGCTGCTGGTCGAGGCGGCGGCGTGGCTGGCGGTGGCCCGGTTGGCGATCCTGGCGTTGCCGTTCCGCCGCATCGCACCCCGGCTCGGCCGGGCGATGAACGAGTCGCCGGCCAGCGAGCCGCGACTGGAGCTCGGCCGGCGGGTGGGCTGGGCGATCAGCGTGGCCAGCCGCTACGCCCCGTGGCGCACCCGCTGCCTGGAGCAGGCGGTCGCCGCCAAGGCGATGCTGCGGCGCCGCGGCGTCGCCAGCACCCTCTACCTGGGCCTGGCACGGCGCGACGCCGGCGGCGAGGCCCACGCCTGGCTGCGCTGCGGCGAGACCATCCTCACCGGCGGCGCCGAGGTGTCGGGCTACGCGGTGGTGGCCAAGTTCGCCGAGTAGCCCGCTGCCGGCCGCCGGTCACTCCCAGCGGAAGATGCGCGCCGACAGCGCGACGCAGATCACCATGTCGACGACCAGCGCGCCGGCCGGCAGCGCCGCCGCCGCCAGCGGCTCGCCGGCCCACACCCCGGCGAGCAGCTGGTAGGCGTGGGTCACCGGCGACAGCTGGGCCGCCGTCCGCCACACCGGTGGTAGGGCGGCGATCGGGAACGCCGCGCCCGACACGAACAGCAGGCTGTAGAGCAGGGCGCTGGCCACCGGCTGTGCGAAGCGGGCGGTGGGCACCGCGCTGGCGACGACGAAGCCGACCGCCAGCAGAGCGAGGGTCGCCAGCACCAGCGCCAGCGCGAACGCAGCCAGGTCGACCTCGATCGGCACCGGGTAGAACCGCCTGCCGGCCACCACCAGCAGGCCCAGGGTTGCCACCGTCAGCCCGAGCTTGAGCACCACGTGCGCCGACAGGATGGTGACCGGCGACAGCGGCGTCGCCTTGAGCCGCCGCAGGATGCCGCCCTCGCGGTAGATCGAGATGATCGCCACCAGCGAGGTGGCGGCGCTCAGGCTGATCAGCAGGCAGGCGAAGACCGGCAGCCCGGTGGCGGCGAACTCGGCGGCCCGCGGCGACTGCGCCAGCCGCGGGGCGAGCGAGCGGCCCAGCACCAGGAACGCCGCCAGCGGAATGCCGACGGTCGCCAGCACGCCGAGCGGCTCGCGCAGGAAGATCCGGAACTCGGTCCAGGTCAGTCGCCAGAAGCCACGCACCACCGTGCTCCTTGCCCGGCGCTCCGGCGCCGGTAACCGTTCAGCCCCACGCTCACGCCCCTCGGCTTCAATCCCGGATCCCGTGTCCGGTGAGGGTCAGGAAGACGTCCTCGAGGTTCGGCTGCTCGGTGCGAAAGTCGCGGATCCGCACCCCCTGGTCGGCCAGGAAGCGCAAGACCTCGGTGACGAAGTCGGCGCCGCTGCCGGTCAGGGTGAAGCTGTCGCCGTCGTGCTCCGCCACGCTGCAGCCGGCGATCGCGCGCAGGCTGTCGAGCTCGCCCGCCCAGTCGCTGGCGAACACCACCGTGCGCTGCGGGCAGTGGCGGCGGACCAGGCCGGCAGGGCTGTCGACGTCGATGATCCGGCCGTGCTCGAGGATCGCGACGCGGTCGCACAAACGCTCGGCCTCCTCCATCAGGTGGGTGGTGAGGAACACCGTCGCGCCGCCGTCGCGGATGCCGGTGACCAGCGACCAGATGGCGCGCCGCGCCTGCGGGTCGAGACCGGTGGTCAGCTCGTCGAGAAACACCAGCTCGGGGTCGTTGATCAGCGCCAGGGCGATGAACAGCCGCTGCTTCTGGCCGCCCGACAGGTTCATGAACCAGTCGTCCTGCTTGGCGGCGAGCCCCAGGCGGTCGAGCAGCGCCGCGCCGTCGACCGTGCGGGGGTAGAGCGAGGCCCACAGCGCAACCGCCTCGCGCACTGTGATCCTCTTCTGCAGCTGCGCCTGCTGGAGCTGCACCCCGATCCGGTCCTCGAGCTTGGCGGCGTCGCGGTGCGGGTCGAGCGACAGCACCCGGAGCGAGCCGCCATCGGGCCGGCGCAGGCCCTCGACGCACTCCATGGTGGTGGTCTTGCCGGCTCCGTTGGGGCCGATCAGGCCGAAGATCTCGCCCTGCCGGACGGTGAACGAGACGTCGTCCACCGCTACCGTGCGGCCGTAGCTCTTGCGCAGGCCCGCGACCTCGACCACCGCCGTCATCGCACTCAGTATAGGGGGGCGCCGCGTCAGGCTTCCGGCCGCGAGCCCGGCCGCCTGCGCCGCCGCCAGTGCTGCCAGATCCCCCAGGGGATCAGCGCCCACCACATCAGCAGCGACCCCCAGAGCCCGATCGAGGCGCGGTGCGCCAGCGTCTGCATCACGTTGTCGCCGAACCCGGGGTCGTCGATCATGTAGGTCCAGGTGGCGGCCGGCCCGACCAGCCCGGCCGCCTGCCAGTCGACGCCGTCGGCGCCCACCTCGAGCGCCTCGAACAGCTCGCCGGCGGCGCCTTCGATGCGGACGGTGAGCTGGTCGAAGGCGGCGATCGCGGTGCGGTAGAACTCGGCCAGCGGCTGGCGGCCGTCGAGCGCCGCCAGGTGCGACTCGTCGCGCAGCGCCTGCATCTCGGTCAGGTGCTCGCTCCAGCAGCGGTCGATGGCCACCAGCGTCACCCGCCGCTCGATCTCGGCCAGCGCCGCCTCGCCCAGCCGTGCCGCCAGCCGGCGGCGCGGCTCGGCGCAGCGCGCGGTCGGCAGCTCGTCTTCGGCCTCGCCGTCGAGCACCGCCTGGCGCCACTGCCGGATGAACAGCCGCTGCTCCTCCAGGATCTCCGAGTAGTCGTTGAGCCGCCGGCGCAGGTCGGCAGCCTCGCCCTCCGCGATGCGCTGGACGCGCGCCATCTCGCGCTCGACGATGCGCGAGTCGATCGGCGCCGGCGGCGCCGCGGCCAGCTCCCGCCGCAGGCGGCGGGGCAGCAGCCGGTCGATGCCGTAGCGTGCGGGCAGCTCGTCCGCGAGTGACAGGAAGAAGCGCGAGCTGCCGGGGTCGCCCTGCCGGCCTGCTCGGCCGCGCAGCTGGCGGTCGATGCGGCGGCTGGGGTGGAGGCAGGTGCCGATGACGTACAGGCCGCCGAGCGCGGCGACAAGCTCGCGGTCGCGCTCGTCGGCGCCGCCGAGCCGGATGTCGGTGCCGCGCCCCGCCATGTTGGTGGAGATGGTGAGGGCGCCCGGTGCTCCCGCCTGCGCCACGATCACCGCCTCCTGGGCGTCGTGCCGTGCGTTGAGCACCCGGCAGCCGAGACCGTGCCGGCCGAGCGTCGCCGCCAGCTGCTCGGACGCGGCGACGCTGGCGGTGCCGACCAGCACCGGGCGTCCGCGCCGGTGGGCGGCTGCGATCTCTTCGACCACCGCGCGATCGCGCGTCTCGGCGCGCGGGTAGACGAGCGGCGGATGGTCGACGCGTACCGAGCGCCGGTGGGGCGGGATCGGCGCCACCGCGAGGCCGTAGGCGTCGGCGAGCTCGGCCGCCGACGATGTGGCGGTGGCGGTCATGCCGCACAGCCGCGGGTAGAGGCGCAGCAGCTGGCGCACCGTGATCGAGGCCAGCAGCCTGCCGTCGGCTCCCAGCCGCAGCCCCTCCTTGGCCTCGACCGCCGCCTGCAGCCCGTCGGGCCACTGGCGCTTGTCGGCCACCCGGCCGGTGTGCTCGTCCACCAGCTCGACGGCGCCGCCGCGCACGATGTAGTCGACGTCTCGGCGCAGCAGGTGCTCGGCGTGCAGCGCCTGGCGCACCGCCGCCGCCAGAGCGGCGTTGGCCGGATCGACCAGGCTGCCGCAGCCCAGTCGCCGCTCCACCTCGTCCTCGCCGCCGGCGGTCAGGAAGACGTTGCGGCCGCTGTCGTCGGTGGTGAAGTGGGTGCCGGCGTCGAGCCCGCGCACCAGCTCGGCGAGCCGTCCGCGGCCGGGCGCGGTGGCGGCGACCGCCCCGGCCACCACCAGCGGGATGCGGGCCTCGTCGATCAGGATCGAGTCGGCCTCGTCGACCAGGGCGAAGCGGAACGGCCGCTGCACCTGGCGGCCCGGCTCCAGGCACAGCCCGTCGCGCAGGTAGTCGAAGCCGGCCTCCTTGACCGTCAGGTAGGTGACGTCGCGGCGGTAGGCGCGCTGGCGCTCGGCGACCGTCATGCCCTCCGCCACCCAGCCGACGCTGGCGCCCAGCAGCTCGTAGACCGGCCCCATCCAGCGCGCGTCGCGCTCGGCCAGGTAGTCGTTGAAGGTCAGGACGTGCGCCCCCCGGCCGGTCAGGGCGTGCGCCAGCACCGGCGCCACCGCCGCCAGCGTCTTGCCCTCGCCGGTGTCCATCTCGGCGATCCGTCCGTCCGCCAGCGCGAACCCGCACGCCAGCTGGACGTCGTGCGGGCGCAGCCCGAGGGCGCGCCGGGAGGCCTCGCGCACCAGGGCGCAGGCCTCGACGATCAGCTCGCCGGGGTCGGTGTGCGGCGCGCGGGCGCGGCGCGCCAGCCACGCGGCTCGCTCCGCCAGGCCGGCGTCGGCGAGCTCGGCGAGCGCCGGCTCGAGCGCCGTCGCGGCGGTGATCCGGTCGCGGTACGGCCCGAGAGGGTCGCCGGCCGCCGCCCGGCGGCGGGCACCGCCGCGGCGGGGATCGGCAGCACCGCCGGCGTGCCGCACCGCGCGCTCACACCTTGATGAAGATGCGGCGCCAGTAGAGCAGCGCCATCACCAGCCACCAGAAGACGACGTAGGCGAGCCCCATCGCCAGCGAAGCGTTCACCGGCTCGAGCCAGCTCAGGAAGAGGTTGTCGTAGATCCAGCCCCACAGCCGCTGGTCCTCGCCCACCCGGATGCGGATCAGCAGGATGGTGACCAGACCCGACAGGAAGTAGACCGCCAGCGCGTTGAGGCCGTAGACGATAGCCGGGAAGGCCCAGCGCCGGTAGCCGCGCACGTCGATCAGCCAGTAGCAGACCGCCAGGGCTTCGAGTGCCGCGCCGGCGGTGAACAGAACGTAGGAGCTGGTCCACAGGCTCTTGTTGAGCGGCAGCCAGAGGCTCCAGGCGAGCCCGCCGAGGATCGCCAGCCAGCCGGCCGTGAACATGCCGGCGGCGATCTCCGAGCGGTCGCGGCCGGAGCGCAGCCACCGCCCGGTGAGCACCCCGGCCAGCGTCGTCGCCACCGCCGGCACGGTGCTCAGCAGGCCCTCCGGATCCCAGGTGGTCTGCCACAACCGGCCGGGCAGCAGCTGGCGGTCGAGCCATGCCGCGAGGTTGCCGTCCGGCGACAGGTCGCCGGCGAACGATCCCGGTGCCGGCACCAGCGCCAGCAGCGCGTGGTAGCCGGCCAGGATGCCGGCGGCGCTCCAGATGATGCCCCGGCGGCCGGTGTTGAGCACGATCAGCGACGCCACCAGGTAGACCACCGCGATCCGCGGCAGCACTCCGGCCACCCGCAGGCGCGACAGGTCGAAGTCCGGGAAGGCGCTGAGCAGCAGGCCGAGGGCGAAGATGATCGCCGCCCGTCGCGCCACCTTGAGATACAGGCTGCGGCGGTCGCCGCCGGCCAGCCGGCGAGCGAAGGCGAACGCCATCGCCACGCCGACGATGAACAGGAAGAACGGGAAGACCAGGTCGGTCGGCGTCCAGCCGTGCCACTCCGCGTGCAGCAGGGGCGGATAGACGTGGGCCCAGCTGCCGGGGTTGTTGACCAGGATCATCCCGGCTATCGTCAGACCTCGGAAGGCGTCGAGCGACAGCAGGCGATCGCCGGGTAGCGGACCGCGGGGGTTCTGGGTCATGGTCGATAGCGTTCTATCAGAGGTGAGGGTCAAAGCCGTACCTTCGGTCGCCGTGCTGCTCGCCGCGGCCGTGCTGGTGGGAGGGTGCGGCGAGCCGCCGCCGGCGACGCCGGCCGCCCCCGAGCTGGCGGCGCGTTTCGAGCTGCTGGCCAACGAGGACGCGCAGTTCCACGCCCGGTTGACCCTGATCAACCGCGGACCGGCCGAGCTGGGGACCGCCGGCTGGGCGCTGTACTTCAACCTGGCGCGTCAGCTGGTGGCGCTGCCCGAGGAGGCCGGCCTCGCCGCCGAGCACCTCGACGGCGACCTGTGGCGTCTGGTACCCCGGCCGTCTTTCGAGCCGCTGTCACCGGGCGGCGAGCGCCAGATCTTGTTGAGCGGCGGCGGTCACCTGGTGCGGCGCTCCGACGCGCCCCGCGGCCTCTATCTGGTCTGGCGAGCGGGCGGGGTCGAGACGGCGCGCGAGCTCGGCGAGGTGTCGGTAGCGCCGTTCGACCAGCCGCAGCAGACTCGGCGCGGATCGCAGGACCAGATGCCGGTGCCCACCCCGGCATCGCGCTACCGCGACAACCGGTCGCTCGGCCTGCTGCCGGCCGGCGAGCTGACGCCGCTGGTACCGACGCCGCGCGAGCTCCGGCGAGGCGCCGGCCAGGTGGTGGTCGACGGCTCCTGGACGATCACCCACGACTCCGGGTTCGAGGCCGAGGCCGCGGCGCTGGCGGTGGAGCTGGGGCGGTTGGTGGGAGGCGAGCTGAGCGTGGGGCAGGGCAGCGGCGCAGGAGCCGGCACGATCCGGCTCGCCCGTCGAGCCGCGCCGCCCGAGCACTACCGGCTGAGCGTCGACCCCGCCGGTGGCATCGAGCTGGCGGCGGCCGACGCTGCGGGGATCTTCTACGCCGGCCGCAGCCTGCTGGGTTTGACGCCGCCGGCCGCCTGGGCGGCCGAGCCCGGCCCGTTGACCCTGCCCGCGGTGAACATCGACGACGGTCCGCGCTTCGCCTACCGCGGGCTGCATCTCGACGTGGCGCGCAACTTCCAGACGCCGGAGACGGTGCGGCGGCTGATCGACCTGGCCGCCTTCTACAAGCTCAACCGGCTCCACCTGCACCTGGCGGACGACGAGGGCTGGCGGCTGGAGGTGCCGGCGCTGCCCGAGCTGACCGCCGTCGGCGGGCGGCGCGGGCACACGCTCGACGAGGCCGACCGGCTGCTGCCGTCGCTCGGCTCGGGGCCGACCGCGGACCACCTGCCCGGCAGCGGCTTCTACACCGGCGAGCAGTTCGTCGAGATCCTGCGGCACGCCCGCGCTCGTCACGTCCAGGTGGTGACGGAGATCGACCTGCCGGGACACGCGCGCGCCGCGATCAAGGCGATGGAGGCGCGCGCCGCGCGGCTGCGCGACACCGACCCGGAGGCGGCCGACCGCTACCGCCTGCTCGACCCCGGCGACAGCTCGACCTACCGCTCGGTGCAGGGCTGGACCGGCAACGTGGTCGACGTCTGCCTGCCCTCGACCTACCGCTTCATCGAGGTCGTGGTGGACGAGATCGTGGCGCTCTACCAGCGCGCCGGCGCGCCGCTCGAGATGGTCCACATCGGCGGCGACGAGGTGCCGCACGGCGCCTGGGAGGGCTCGCCCGCCTGCGCCCGCCGGATCGCCGAGCTGCCCGAGCTCGGAGGGGTGGAGGACCTGCCGGGCCACTTCGTGCGGCGGGTCGAGCGGCTGCTGGCCGAGCGGGGCCTGGCGACCGCCGGCTGGGAGGAGGTCGCGCTGCGCGCCGCGCCGGGTGCGGGCGAGAGCTCCAAGCTGCCGGATCCGGAGCTCGCCGAGCGCGAAGTGGTGCCGTACGTCTGGAACAGCGTCTGGGGCTGGGGCTCGGAGGACCTGGCCTACCGGCTGGCCAACGCCGGCTTCGAGGTGGTGCTGTGCAACGCCTCGAACCTCTACTTCGACCTGGCCTACGAGAAGCACCCCGAGGAGCCGGGGCTCGACTGGGCCGGGTTCGTCGACACCCGCACCGCCTGGGAGCTGGTGCCGTTCGATCTCTACCGCAGCGCCCGCGTCGACCGCCTGGGCAGACCGGTCCGTGCCGAGCAGCTGGCTGCTTCCGCGCGGCTCGAGCCGGCGGCGCGGCGCCGCGTGCTCGGTCTGCAGGGCCAGCTTTGGGGCGAGAACCTCACCTCGCCCCAGCGGCTCGACTTCATGGCCTTCCCCAAGCTGCTCGGACTCGCCGAGCGCGCGTGGGCACCGGCGCCGCGCTGGGCGGGGGTCGACGCGCCGGCGGCGCGCGACCGGCAGCGCGCCGACGCCTGGAACGAGTTCGCCAACCGCCTCGGCCAGCGCGAGCTGGCGCGGCTGGACTTCGCCTACGGTGGCGTCGACTACCGGTTGCCGCCGCCGGGCGCGGTGATCGAAGCGGGGCGGCTGCTCGCCAACTCGGCGTTTCCGGGCCTCGAGATCCGCTGGGTCGCCGGCTCCGGCGAGGTGCCGCCCGACGCTCGGCCGTACACCGGGCCGGTGGCGGTGGAGGGTCCCGTCAGCGTAGCGGTCTTCGACCGTCGCGGCCGGACGAGCCGGCCGAGCGTGGTGGGCGCCGCGCCCGCCGTCGACTGACGGACAGGCCACAGCGACCACCCACCCGGCGTTACCGCCGGCGGTCCTACCACGCGGCGCCCGCCTGGCCGGCGGTGGCCGTCCCGGCGGTCAGTCGCCCCAGTCCACCTGCGGGTCGACCGAGCACAGCAGGTCGCCCTGGTGGTTGTCGTCGCAGGCGTAGACCGCCACGTTGTACGGCCAGGAGGAGCCCTGCTTGCGGTTACCCGGCACCGTGCTCCTGACGGTCGACTCGCCGCAGCGGATCCTGAAGTTCTGGCCGAAATGGTCACGGCGGCCCGGATGGTCGGAGTCGGCCGCCTTCCAGTCGATCGTCCAGTAGTGGCCTGCACCGTCGGCCGCAACCCACTCGACCCGGCGCGGCGCCTTGTCCCAGAAGATCTCGACCGGATCGGGCGCGACGGCGATCGAGCACGGCGAGCCGGCGGTGTAGCTCAGCTCGACCGTGGCGTACTCCGGCTGCGCGGTCACGCCGCTGACGCCGATGACCAGCAGCAGCAAGCCGAAAGCGACAGCGGTGGTCGTGCGTACCCAAGCTCTTGCCCACATGAGTTCCTCCCTCTGGCCGGGTTGTCCGACTGAGGTTAATCTTATCTGTAATAGTGCCGGAGCTGTCAACCGCGCTCAGCGCGGCGACAGGTCGGCTAGCAGCAGGGCCGAAAACTCGGCGTCGCCGGCGTAGGCCGCGAACTCCGGCGCTTGCCGGAACTCCTCGCGCGGATAGCCGGCGCGGATGGCCTGTTCGACCAGCCGCAGCAGGCCCGGCTTGTCGCCGGCCACGGCGTGGATCTGCGCCGCGTTGTAGAGCAGCTCCGGGTCCTCGGGGCTCTCCGCGACCCGCGCGTCGATGGCCGCCGTGGCCTCGCGGTGGCGCCCCACCTTGGCGACGCTCAGCAGCCTCAGCGAGACCAACCCCGGCTGCGCCCCGGCCGCCGCAATGCGGCGATCGCAGCTGTCGATCGCCGCCAGGTACCAGCGGCGCGACTCGGCCTGGTCGCCCAGGCTGGCGTACGCGTCACCCAGGTTGTGCTGGGTCATCGGGTGCTCCGGGTCCATCCGGTAGGCGTTGAGATAGGCGTCGACCGCTTCGGCCGGCCGGTCGAGATAGAAGTAGACGGTGCCCAGGTTGTTGGCCGCGGGCCGGTAGTCCGGCTGCAGCTCGAGAACGCGCTGGAACAGCGGTGCCGCCTCCAGGTAGCGGCCGCTGCGCATGTAGACGATCGCCAGGTTGTTGAGCGCCCCGGCGTGATCCGGAGCGAAGCGAATCACCTCGCGGTACTCGAGCGCCGCCTCCTCGAGCCGGCCCAGCCTCGCCAGGGCGGTGGCCAGGGCGTGCCGGGTGTTGACCTGGTCGGCGCCGAGCTCGACCGCGCGTTCCAGCTCGGCGAGCCCTTCCTCGTGCTGCCCGCGGGCGATCAGCGATTCGCCCAGCAGGATCGGGGCGCGGCTGTCCGCCGGCTCCAAGCGGTGCGCTTGGCGCGCGGCGTCGACGGCGGTTTCGAAATCGCCGGCGGCACGGGCCAGCTCGGCACGCGCCAGCCACGGGCCGACCACCGGCTCGTCTCCGCCCTCGGCCTGCTCGACCAGTGCCAGCACCTCCTGCTCCCGGCCGTCCTCGGGGTCGATGCGCTGGCGGGCGGCGAGCAGAGCGGCCAGCTCACCGGCGAGAAACGCGTTGTTCGGCTCGAGCTCGAGCGCGCGCCGCCAGGTCTGCTCGGCGAGCCGCAGGTTGGTGCGCGTCAACCCGCGTCGCCAGTAGCGCTCGCCCTGGGTGAACAGCAGACGGGCGTCGGTGTTGGCGATCCGCCCGGCGGCGCGGCGGGCCTCGTTCTCCGCGGAGGCGGACTCGGTCTCGCCGGTGCGCTCGGGCCACTGGCGCACCACCAGCACCGCCGCCGCGGTCAGCCCGAGGGCGATGACGGCGGCCACCGCCGGCCGGCGCCAGCGCCGCCGTGGCGGCCGACCGGTGACCACGGAGGTCAGCGGCACGGTGCCTGTGCCCTCGATCTCGCGCCGCAGGTGCATCAGCTCGTTGCGCACGTCCTGCGCCGACTGGTACCGCTGCTCGGGGCTCTTCTCCAGGCAGTGGCTGATGACCCGCGCCAGGTGGTTCGGCAGGTCGGCCCGCCGGGTGTCGATTTCGCGTGGCGCGTCCTTGAGGATCGACGACATCACGGCGAGCGAGCTCGGCCCGCCGAACGGCCGCTGGCCGGTGGCCATCTCGTACAGGATGGTGCCGAGCGAGAAGATGTCCGAGCGGGGATCGGGCTCGCGTCCCTCGAGCTGCTCGGGCGACATGTACGGCACGGTGCCGACGATCTGGCCGACGGTGGTCAGCGGCTCGGTGAGCAGCTCGGTGGCGTCGTCGCTGCTGACCGCGGCCTGCAGCTTGGCGAGCCCGAAGTCGAGCACCTTGACGGGGCCGCTCGCCGGCACCACCACGTTGCCCGGCTTGAGGTCGCGGTGCACGATGCCTTTGGCGTGGGCCGCCGCCAGCGCCTCGGCGAGCGGGATTCCGATGCCGAAGATCCGGCGCAGCGGCATGCCGTCGCGCGGGATGAGCTTCGACAGCGGTTCTCCATCCACCAGCTCCATGGTCAGAAAGTGGAAGCCGTCGACGTGCTCGACCGAGTGGATCGTCACGATGTTGGGGTGACTGAGGGCTGCCAGGGAACGTGCCTCGCGCTCGAAGCGGCCCAGCCGCTCGGGGTCGCGGGCGAACTCGGCGGGGAGCACCTTGATCGCGACCTGCCGCCCCAGCCGCGTGTCCTCGGCCCGGTAGACGACGCCCATGCCGCCGGCGCCGATCTGCTCGAGGACGCGGTAAGCGCCCAGACGCTGGCCGACCAGCTGGGGGTCCTGGGTGGTGGATCCTTCAGAGGCCATCAACGACCTCGAGCCCGGCGGTGGCGACTGCCGGGGGTGAAGCTGGAGCCTGGCAGAGGTCTGTCGACCCTGGCCGCTGTCTGTCGGGCTCGACCCGTTTGCATGCCGACCGGAGCTCCCAGCGGCGGACGCTATCAAAACGAGGCGCGGGCCGCACCGCTCCCGTGCTACGCTCGCCGTTCGTACGCCCGCAGTGCGATCCGGAGGCTGCCCGCCCCCGGCGAGCCGCAGGGATAGCACAAGGAGACAGCCATCACAGCCAAGATCTTCGTCGGCAATCTGAGCTACGACGTCACCCGCGACCGCCTGTCCCAGCTGATGGGCGAGGTGGGTAGCGTTCGCGACATCTACCTTCCCGTCGATCGTGCCACCGGCCGCCCGCGCGGCTTCGCCTTTGTCGAGTTCTCGCAGTCGGAAGAGGCCGAGCAGGCCATCGAGAAGTTCAACGACTTCGAGCTCGAAGGCCGCCGGCTGCGCGTCGACGTGGCGGAGGAGCGCCGCCGGCCGCGCCCCGCGGCGCCCTCGATGGACTTCGATGCGCCGGCGGGAGGGCCACGGTTCACCGCCAAGCCGTCTCGCCCGAAGGGCAGCCGCCGGGGCCTGCGCGGCAAGAAGCGCAGCCTGTAACCGCGCCTCCGCCCACGGATCCAGCGGGCGCCGGTCCCGATCGTTTAGCCGGCGAGGGTCGTCTCGGGTGACAGGTTTTGTCACTCCAACGGCCGATAGAGGCCTTTCGATCAGTCCTAAACCCCTGATCGAAAAGGGTTTGGGCGCATTGCGCCAGTGGCACCCGTCTTGCTCGCATGGAGTTTGCGTTTGGAGGCGACCATGCGAAACCGAATCGACATTCGATACCGCCGCGAGCGGTCGCGCAGGCTGTCCGTGGCGGCCGAGGCTCTCGGGCGCGGCGCGCCGGCGCGACAGGCCCTGCTGGCGACCGCCTTGCTGACGGCCCTGGCGCTGGCCTTGGCGGCTCCGGCAGGCGCCGCTTCCGGCGTCACCACCGCCAACTCGGTGGCCTGGGCGGTCAGCCAGGTCAACGCCTCGACGACCAGTCAGGTCTGGCAGGGCGTGCCCGAGATGACCGTCAACGTGACCCTCAAGAAGACCGCCGACCTGATCATCGACTACTGTTCCGAGGCCATCACCGATCCCGGCGAGATCCAGCTGGTGAGGGTCGCGGTCGGTGCCGGCAGCTTCGCCTCACCGGACGGTGCCGGCGGCGGCGGCGTGATCTACGCCTACGACAACTCGAGCTACCTCAACGACGTCCAGTGCATGACCTGGGTCTATCAGGGCCTCGCCCCGGGCACTCACCCGGTGTCGGTCGAGTGGCGGTCGTGGAACGGCGCCCGGGTCTACACCGCCTGGCGGTCGATGAAAGTGCTGTTCGACAGCAACGCCAAGCCGTAGCGCCGGGCGGCAGCGCGCGCCGGAGCGCGGCATCTGAGACACTAGACGTCCGGAGGCCGCCGCCATGCCCGACCCGCTCTCGACCCTGCCTTTCGATCTGTTCTGGGGCTGGCTGCTGCGCCACCCCAACTGCATCCTGCGCGCCGGCACTCCCGAGGCGGTGCTGTACGACGACGAGGACCTGCACTGGCACTTCGCCGTCGACGGCGCGGTCTACTTCGTCCAGGTCATCCGCGGCAAGCGGCTGATGGGCGAGATCGCGCTGGAGACCGAGCGCATTGCCTACGTGCAGGCGCTGGGAGAGGAGCAGGAGGGCGAGTTCCTGTTCGAGCTGGTCAGCGAAAGCGAGACCGAGCGGGTGGCGGCTTTCTTCTTCGTCCTGTCGCACGCCTACGACGAGGGTGAGTCGAGCGGCCCGGAGCACGCCGTCCACTAGCCGTGGCGCGGCGCCTCGTGCCGCCGGAAAGAAAAAGTCCCGTGCCGGGGAGGGAACCGGCACGGGAGGAGGAGAGGGAGCTTAAGGAGACAGCGGGGTGGTAGCCCCGATGGCGGGTCAGCTCCCGGTGCCCGCCTCAGAGGTTAATAACGTTGCGGACAGCCTTGCGGATTCCCGGTCGGGGAAAAAAGGTCCCCGGCCTGTAGCATCGGGCGCGTGAGGGTCTTCGTCACCGGCGGCACCGGCTACATCGGTCTCGCCCTGTGCCGCGCGCTCGCCGCGCGTGGCGACGAAGTGGCGGCGCTGGTGCGGCCGACCAGCCGAACCGCCCCCCTCGCCGAGCTGGGGGCGGGGCTTTTTGTCGGCGACATCACCGACCGCTACTCGATGCGCGAGGCGATGTCCGGCGCCGACTGGGTGGTGCACGCCGCCGCCGAGCTCGACTTCGGTGCGCCGACCGGCCGGATCCGGGCGGCCAACGTGGACGGCTCCCGCAACGTCGCCTCGCTGGCCTGGAAGCTGGGAGTGGGCCGGGTGCTGGCGGTGTCTTCGATCGCCCGCTTCGGCGGCAGCCCGGCGGACGGCCGGCCGGGCGACGAGGAGTCGCCGCTGCTGCCGCCGCCGAGCCGCTACTCGGCCACCAAGCGCGCCGGCGAGCTGGCGATGCGCGAGGTGGCCGAGCGCGAGGGGCTGAAGCTGAACGTGGTCTACCCGAGCCTGGTGTACGGCGCTCCCGGCAGGAAGGGCGGCGCCAACCTGATCCTGAGGGCGGTGCTCGAACGCCGCTGGCCGGCGGTGGTGGGAGCCCGCCGGCGTATGAGCTGGATCCACCTGGACGACCTGGTGACGGCGATGCTCGCCATCCTCGATGGCGCGCCGCCGGCTCGCGATTACCTACTGGCGGGAGACGCCGCCCCGCTGGGCGAGGTGCTCGAGCAGGTGGCGCGGCTCGGCGGCGTGGCGCCGCCGCGGCTGCGGCTGCCGCTGCCCGTCGGCCTCGCCCTGGCCGCGGTCACCTCTCCCTTCTACCGCCGCCGCGGCCGGCGGCCGCCGCTCAACGCCGACCAGCTCCGCAGCCTGGCCCGCAGCTGGGAGTTCGACGATGCGCGGGCGCGGCGCGAGCTGGATTGGAAGCCGCGTACCCTCGCCGAAGGGCTGCCGCCCACCGTCGACTACCTGCGCCGCTCGTGAGGCCGCCGGCCGCTCGCCGGCCCGCCGCCGGTGGCCCGGTTCGATTGCGTGGCTCGAAGCGCGGGGGTTAAGATGAACCCCGGTTCGAGTTCGCCCCGGCGAAGTTCACAAGTACGATCGGAGGCACATCTTGGGCGCGTCCGGCGCGTCGCGGAGGGAGTCATGAGCACTGCCAAACTGGAACTCGACGGCCAGCAGTACGAGCTGCCGGTAACGGTCGGCAGCGAAGGCGAGGTCGGCGTCGACATCACGAAGTTTCGAGCCAACACCGGCGCCATCACCTTCGACCCCGGCTACGGCAACACCGGCTCCTGCGCCAGCGCGATCACCTTTATCGACGGCGAGAAGGGGATTCTGCGCTACCGCGGCTATCCGATCGAGCAGGTGGCGGTGGGGGCCCGCTTCCTCGAGGTGGCGTATCTGCTGATCTACGGCGAGCTGCCGACGCGCGAGAAGTTCGAGGGCTTCCGCAAGCTCCTCAACCGCCACACCATGATCCACGAGGACATGAAGAAGTTCTTCGAGGGCTACCCCCCGACCGCCCACCCGATGGCGATCCTGTCGTCCATGGTGTCGGCGCTGTCGACCTACTACCGGGACACCCGCACCGAGGAGGACGTCAACCTCAACATCATCCGGCTGATCGCCAAGGCGATCACCATCGCTTCCTTCTCCTACAAGAAGTCGATCGGCCAGCCGTTCGTCTATCCGCGCAACGACCTCTCCTACACCGAGAACTTCCTGCACATGATGTTCGCCGTGCCGGCCGAGCCGTACGAGGTGCCGCACGTGCTCAACGAAGCCCTCAACATGCTGCTCATCCTGCACGCCGACCACGAGCAGAACTGCTCGACCTCGACGGTGCGGATGGTGGGCAGCAGCGAGGCCAACCTGTTCGCCTCGATCTCGGCCGGCATCAGCGCGCTGTCGGGGCCGCTGCACGGCGGCGCCAACCAGAAGGTGATCGAGATGCTGCAGATGATCCGGGACGACGGCGGCGACTTCGGCAAGTACGTCGCCAAGGCCAAGGACAAGGAGGATCCGTTCCGGCTGATGGGCTTCGGGCACCGCGTGTACAAGAACTACGACCCGCGCGCCCGGCTGCTCAAGAAAGCCGCCGACGACGTGCTCGATAGCCTGGGCGTCAGCGATCCCCTGCTCGACATCGCGCGCGAGCTGGAGGTGATCGCGCTCGAAGACGACTACTTCGTGGAGCGCAAGCTGTACCCCAACGTCGACTTCTACAGCGGCATCATCTACCGCGCGATGGGCATTCCGACCAACGTCTTCACGGTGATGTTCGCGCTCGGCCGCCTGCCCGGCTGGATCGCGCACTGGAAGGAGATGGTCGACGATCCGAGCGGCAAGATCCACCGTCCGCGGCAGATCTACACCGGCGCCACCGAGCGCGAGTTTGTACCGCTCGACGACCGCTAGCCTGGCTTCTCGCCAGGGGGTCGAGATCAGGCTGGAGCCGGTGGGAGCCTAGGGGTGGCGCGACAGCTTGTCGCGCAGCCATTCGCGGAAGCTCTCGAGCCGCTGCCAGACGCCGGGCCAGCGGTGTAGCAGACGGCGCAGCAGGCGGTAGACCGTCTCGCTGGCGACCGACAGGATGGCGGCCCCGACCAGGATCGTCAGGATCCCCTGGATGCCGGGCAGCGCCAGCCCGGCGACGCCCACCAGCAGCACCACCCAGCCGGCCGCCAGCAGCAACAGCCGGATCAGCAGCGACGGCGGCCGCCGGCGCCGGGGTCCGGTGCCCGCGTTCGAACCGGCCGCGGCCCGGCTCTCGACTTCCGGCTCGGTTGGTGGCGGGGTAGCCATGCGCTGGGGCCGGGGCGGAACGGTATCACAGGCGCTCCGGCGCGAGGCTGCCGGGCGGCCGCGGCGGTTTCGACCCACCCCAAAGGGTTGTTGACATATAGGACCGGAGCGGTCCAGAATAGTTCTTCCTTATTGAGACATTGTCTCAATAGCCTTCATGACGACCCCGGAGCTCGAGATCTTTCGCGCCTTCCTGAAGGCCAGCGGCCGCCGGATTACCGGCGAGCGGCTGGCGGTCTTCGAGGAGATCTTCGCCCAGCACGGGCACCTGGATGCCGAGACGCTCTACCGCTCGATGCGGGCGCGGGGGCTGGGCATCGGCCGCGCCACGGTCTACCGCAACCTCGAGCTGCTGGTCGAGTGTGGGCTTGTGCGCAAGTACCGGCTGGGGCGTCGCCGCTACCTGTACGAGCACCTGCATCCGGGTCAGCAGCACGACCACCTGGTGTGCACGGCCTGCGGCCGGGTGGCCGAGTTCATCAGCCCGGGCATCCGCGCGCTGCAGCGCGAGATCTGCAAGGCCCACGGGTTCGTCGCCGACGAGCACACCCTGCAGATCTCGGGGCTGTGCCGCGACTGCGCGCCGCACAGGCCGCCGGCGCCGGCGGCCGAGGCGGGGGAGGCGGCCGGTGCGGCGTAGCGCAGCCGTTGCGGTCGCCGCCCTGCTGGCGGCCGGCCCGCTGTGGGCCGCGACGGCGCCGGCCGACGGCGCCGAGAGCGACGCGGCGCCGGCCGACGGCGCCGGCGCGCAGCCGGCGCGGGTTTTCGACCGCGTGCTGGTGACCGGCGGCCCCGAACGCGTCGCCGACACGCCGGGCTCGGCGCACTACCTGACGGCCGAGCGGCTGGAAGAGCAGCAGTACAGCGACATCCACCGCCTGCTGCGCGAGATTCCGGGCATCAACGTGCAGGAAGAGGAAGGCTACGGCCTGCGCCCGAACATCGGCATGCGCGGCTCCGGCGTCGATCGCAGCAGCAAGATCACCCTGCTCGAGGACGGCGTGCTCATCGCTCCCGCGCCCTACGCCGCTCCCGCCGCTTACTACTTCCCGACCACCGGGCGGATGGAGGCGGTCGAGGTGCGCAAGGGGTCGAGCGCCGTGCGCCAGGGTCCGTTCACCCTCGGGGGAGTGCTCAACCTGGTGTCGACGGCGATCCCCGCCGGCCGCGCCGGCCGTCTCAGCCTGTCGCTCGGCGACGACGGCAGCGGCCGGCTGCACGCCAACGCCGGTGGGTCGGGCGAGCGTTTTGGCTGGCTGCTCGAGACCTACCAGCTCGAAGGCGACGGCTTCAAGCGGCTCGACGGCGGCGGTGCTACCGGCGTCGAGCTGGCCGACTACCTGGCCAAGCTGCGCTGGAGCGGGGCGTCCGGCGGCCGTTGGCAGCAGACCGCGGAGCTCAAGCTGGGCCACACCGATCAGCTGGCCAACGAGACCTACCTCGGCCTCACCCTGGACGACTTCCGGCGCACGCCGCTGCGGCGCTACGCCGCCTCGGCCGCCGACTACCTGGACAGCGAGCACGATCAGCTCCAGCTGCGCTACCTGGTGCAGGCCAGCCGCCGGGTGGACGTGACGGCGACCCTCTACCGCAACCGGTTCGCGCGCAACTGGCACAAGCTGCAGTCGGTGGAGGGCGTCGGGCTGAGCTCGGTGCTGGCCGAGCCCGGGCGGTTCCCCGACGAGCTGGCGGCGCTGCGCGGCGAGCGCGACCTCGCCGGCGGCGGGCTGGCGGTGCGCAACAACCGGCGCGACTACCTGTCGCGCGGTTTCGAGGCGGTGGTCGGCTTCGCCGCCGGCGACCGCATCGCGCACCGCCTGGAGCTCGGCCTGCGGCTGCACGAGGACGAGGAGGACCGCTTCCAGGAAGAGGACCAGTGGAACATCACCGGCGGGCGGATGAGCCTGCTCGAGCCGGGACGTCCGGGCAGCCAGGCCAACCGGGTGACCGGCGCCCGCGTGCGGGCGGTGTATCTGCAGGACGAGATCCGAGCCGGCCGCTGGAGCCTCGCGCCGGGCGTGCGCTACGAGCGCATCGAGTTCGAGCGCCTGGACTTCGCCGCCTCCGATCCCGACCGCCGGAGCCAGCCACGTGCGGTGCGCAACTCGGTCGACGTGCTCATACCGGGAGTCGGCCTGACCTACCGGCTGGGCCGGGGGTGGCAGCTGCTGGCCGGCGCCTACAAGGGCTTCGCGCCGCCCGGCGCCGGCCGCGACGGCGCGACGCGCGCCGAGGAGAGCTTCAACCTCGAAGCCGGTTTCCGTTACCGCGGTCGGCAGCTGCGCGCCGAGCTGGTGGCGTTCCACAACGACTACGACAACCTGCTCGGGCGCGACACCCTGTCGGCGGGCGGCAGCGGCTCGGGCGAGCTGTTCAACGGTGGCGCGGTCCTGGTGCAGGGGCTCGAGGCGTCGCTCGAGCGCACCTGGCGCGTCGGCCAGGCGGTGGTGCCGGTTCGGCTCACCTACACGCAGACCGAGGGCGAGTTCCTGACCTCGTTCAGCTCGCAGTTCGCCGACTGGGGTCCGCGGGTGACCGCCGGCGATCGGCTGCCCTACCTGCCCGCGCACCAGCTGCTGCTGTCCGGCGGCCTGAGCCGGGGAGCGTGGGGTGCTCATCTGAGCCTGAGCTACGCCAGCGCGATGCGCACCGAGCCCGGCCGAGGACCGCTGGTGGAAGCCAGCTCGACCGGCGAGCACGCGCTGGTCGACCTGTCGCTCGAGCGACGGCTTGGCGCCGACTGGCGGCTGTTCGCGCGCGTGCGCAACCTGGCCGACGAGACCTATGTGGTCGCGCTGCGGCCGGCGGGCGCCCGCCCGGGCCTGCCGCGAACCGTGATGGTGGGGGCGACGTGGCGTTTCTGAGCCGATCGGCGGCGGTCGCTCTGGCGCTGGTCGCGCTGGCCGGCTGCGGCGACGGGGCGGGCGCGCCGCCGGCGGCCGACGCGCCAGCGGAGGCGTCGCGCCTGGTGGTCTACTCGGGCCGCAACGAGTCGCTCGTCGGGCCGCTGTTCGAGCGGCTCGAGCAGCGGCTCGGCATCGAGATCCGGGTGCGCTACGGCGGCACCGCCGAGCTGGCGGCGACGCTGATGGAGGAGGGTGAGGCGACCCCGGCCGATCTGTTCCTGTCGCAGGATGCGGGCGCTCTCGGGGCGCTGTCGGAGGCCGGGATGCTGGCGCCGCTGCCGGCCGAGCTGCTGGCTCGCGTGCCGCCCGAGCTCCGCTCGCCGGCCGGCGACTGGATCGGCCTGTCGGGACGGGTGCGTTGCGTGGTCTACAACACCACGGCGGTGCGCCCGGCCGATCTGCCGCAGGCGCTCGAGGAGGTCACCGCGCCGCGCTACCGCGGCCGCTTCGGCATCGCGCCCACCAACGCCTCGTTCCAGGCCCACATGGCGGTCCACCGGGCGGTGGCCGGTGCGGCGGCCAACGACCGACTGCTGGCCGGGCTGGCGGCCAACGAGCCGGCCCGCTACCCCAAGAACAGCGCCATCGTCGAGGCGGTGATCGCCGGCGAGATCGACTGGGGTCTGGTCATCCCCTACGATCTGCAGCGCGCCCTGAGCGAGGTGCCCGACGCGCCGGCGGCCAACTTCTTCATGCCGAGCGGCGAGGTGTCGAGCTTCGTCACCCTGGCGGGCGTCGCGGTGGTGTCGCCGTCGCCGGCCGCCACCGCGCTGGTCGGCGAGCTGCTGAGCGAGGCATCGCAGGCCTACTTCGCCGAAGAGACCTTCGAGTACCCGCTGGTGGCCGGCGTGCCGGCGGCCGCCA
>JBFGNS010000007.1:0-55007 GCA_041574955.1 Thermoanaerobaculia bacterium
CGGGGCCCGGGGCGGAGCGACATCACCCTCGCCTTTGGAGCGCAGCCCCGGGCTCCCGCCCGGCCCGCGCAGCCGGGCCGAAGCCGCGGGGGAAAAAGTCCTGGGGCAGCGGGATGCGCGCTGGCCCGGCCGGCTCGGAGTCGCGGGGGATGGGGTCCCCGGGTACCGGCTCGCGCCGGTCGGACACTGGTGGGGGGTGCGCTCACCTGCACTCGGCTGGCGCGCGGCATCGGCGTCGGACTCCGCCCGGCGTTGCGCTGCGCTGGCCGAGAGCTACCCAGGGACCCCATCCCCCGCGACTCTGACGCCGGCCTCCGGGGAGCGGGCTTGGAGGGGCTGAGCGCTGCCGGAGGCACTCCCGGAGGGTGCGCCCGCCGGGCGGGGCCCGGGGCGGAGCGACATCACCCTCGCCTTTGGAGCGCAGCCCCGGGCCGCGCCCGGCCAGCGCACCCGGGCCGAAGCCGCACCCGAGCCGAAGCCGCACCCGGGCCGCCGCCGCAGCCGATCCGAAGCCGCACCGCTACGGGTGAGCTACCACGAGCACCGTCGGCGCCCGCTCGAGCACCGTGTCGATCGCGCGCCTGAGGCTGGCTGGGTCGAGGGCGGCGAAGCTCTCGTCGAACAGCACCAGCTCGGCACGCTGCAGCAGCGCCCGGGCGACGAACAGCCGGCTCTGCTCGCCGTGCGACAGCTGCCAACCCGACTCGCCCACCATCTGCTGCAGTCCCGCCGGCATCCGCTCCAGCAGCTCCCCCAGCCCTACCGCCCTGCACACTTCCTCCGCCTCGCGCACCGCGGCCGGCGACGGCGGCCAGTCGCGCCCCATCAGCAGGTTGAACAGGAACGTCTCGCTCAGCACGTGGTTGTCGTGGAACTGGGGCGCGGCGGCCACCCGCCGCCGCCAGCCGTCGGCGCCCAGCGAGGCGCGGTCGAGGCCGTCGAGCAGCAGCAGGCCCGAGTCCGGGGTGCGCAGGCCTGCGACCAGCGCCGCCAGGGTCGACTTGCCCGAGCCCGACGCGCCCGTGAGCAACAGCCGGTCACCGTCCGCTACCGTCAGCTCGCACCCGGTCAGCACCGGCTCGGCGCGGCCCGGATAGCGGAACGCCAGCTCGCGGGCTTCGAGCAGCGGTTCGGCGGGGTCGCGCCGGGACGCGGCGCCGGCCAGCGCCGGCGGCTCCAGCGGCCACGGCCTGGCGGCGGCGCGGAACAGCGGCGCCACCTGCTGCCAGGCGATGGCGGCCTCGGACAGGTCGGCCAGGCCGCGGGTGAGCTTCCACAGCGCCAGGTAGGCGAACAGCACGCCGCCGGCGCCGATGGCGAGCGGCGCCACCGTCTGACCGCCGGCGACGAAGGCCGGGGCCAGACCCAGCATGCCGACCACCAGCCAACCGCGCGGCACCAGCGACCGCAGCCGCGCGGCCTCGGCGTCCATCCGGCGGGAGACCTCGAGGTAGCTGGCGACCACCCTGTCCTCCTCTTCGTGCCAGCGCTCCGGCGGCAGCTGCGCCAGCCGCGTGCGGTGCCCGACCAGGCTCTCGACCAGGTCGTGGGTGACCGCCAGCCGGCGGGCCGTCCAGTCGCGGCGGCGGCCGTAGTAGCGCCAGCCCAGCCAGCCGGCGAGCGCCGTCCACGCCACCAGCAGCGCTACCATCCAGCCGCCACCGGCGCCGAGCGCCAGGATCGGCAGCGCCAGCACCAGCTCGACCGCCGCCATCAGGCCGAGGTGCCCGCCGCTCAGGGCCAGGGTCTCGAACGCCTCGGAGTCGAGCACGCGGCCGAGGAACTGGCCGACTCCCTGGGAGCGCGTCTCGCCCGGCTCGAGCCGCAGGGCGCCGGCCAGCAGCCGGCGCTTGAGCAGCGCCCCGGCGCGGGTGGTGAGTCGCGCCAGCGACCACTGTTCGGCGCCCCGCAGCGGCGTCATCGACACCAGCAGCAGCGCCCAGGCGACCAGCCAGCCGGCGTCGACCCGGCCGGCGAGGACGCCGCGCCCGAGCATCCACCAGGAGGCGACCAGCAGGAGCTGCTGCACCAGGTGCGCCACGGCGGCGGTCACCGCCAGCCGCGGCAGCCCGTCCTCGGCCAGCTGGCGGCCGAACGGTGCTCCCGCCGGCAGCCGCAGCAGCCAGCAGCCGCCGACGCGCGCGCCGGCCAGCCGGCGCGCCAGCAGCTCGCGGGCGGCGGCCGGGCGGCGGCGGGCGGTGACGCCGGCGTCGTCGAGCAGGCGGTCGATCTCGGGCGCCAGCGGCTCTTCGAGCGCCGCCGCCAGGGCGGCGCGCACGGCCGCGACCGGCACCTTGTGCCGCCGGTGGTCCGGTGCAACTACCACCAGCTGCCGGCCGGCGCCGCCGGTCACCATCAGGAACCGGTCGCCGGCCAGGCGCAGCAGCGCCGGTTGCGCGCGGCGCAGGAAGCCCTCGAGCTCGGCGTGCTCGACCTCGACCGGTTCGGCCTCGAGGCCGAGCCAGGTGGCGCCGGCCTCCAGCCAGGCGGCGGCGTCTCCGCCGGCGCGCGCCGCGGCGCCCTCGAGCTCGCGCCCGGTCGGCCGCAGCCCTACGGCGCGCGCCGCCAGCTCGAGCGCGCCGGACAGCTCGGGCGCCGGCCAGGAGATCTCTGCCAGGCGGGTGCTCATCGCTCGCCCGCCGCCTCCTCCACCAACCGCCCGCCGTCGAGCCGCAGCCGCCGCCAGCCGCGAGCGGCCCACACCTCCAGCCGCACCCCGGCTTCGGCCTCGAGCAGCCGCCGGTAGGCCGAGCCGGGCAGCCGCGCCAGCTCGGCCGGTGGCCCGTTCTCCACCAGCCGGCCACCCTCCACCACGAGCACGCGGTCGAAGTCGCGGGTGTGCTCGATGTCGTGGGTCGCCGCCAGCAGGGTGGCCTGGCGCCAGTGCCGGCGGGCGCGCGCCATCAGCCGGCCGCGCTGGTCGCGTGCCAGGCCGCGGAACGGCTCGTCGAGCACCGCCAACCGGACGTCGCCCCGCAGCAGGCTGCGGCCCAGCCGCACCCGCTGGCCCTCGCCACCCGACACCAGCCCGCCGCTCTCGCCGAGCGGCGTCTGCAGGCCGTCGGCCAGCTCCTCGAGCAGCTCCATGAGCTCGGCCTGGCGCAGGGCGGCACCGACCCCGTCGCTGCCGGCCTCGCCGCCGTAGATCAGGTTGGCGAGCAGCGAGCGGTTCCACAGCTGGACCTGCGGATCGACCCAGGCGGTGGCGGCGCGCAGGGCGGCGAGGCGGTCGGCGTCGAGCGGCAGGCCGTCGATCCGCAGGCTGCCGGCCGCCGGCCGGTGCCAGCCGAGCAGCAGGCCGAGCAGGGTGGACTTGCCGGCGCCGGACGGGCCGACCAAGGCGACGTGCTCGCCGGCGGCGATCGCGAGATCGATCGGCTCGAGGATCGAGTGGCCGCCGGCGCGCACCGCCACGCCGGCGAGCTCGACGGCCACGCCGCCGTCGCGCTCGGCGGCCGCCGCTGCCGGCTGTGGCTGCCGCTCCGGGAGCGGCGCCCCCAGCGGCTCGAGCAGGCGCAGAGCGATGCTCCTGTGGCTGGGGTACTGGTGGGCCAGCAGCAGGCTGGTCAGTCGGCCCAGGTTGAACAGGTTGAGGCTCCAGAAGACCAGCAGCAGGACGCCGCTGGTCAGCTCGCGGCGGGCCAAGTGGTCGAGCAGCAGCCAGGCCACCAGACCGAGCAGCAGGGGGTGGAGCACAAGCTCGAGGCCGACCCCGATGCGCTCCTTGCCGAGCCGCGCCGAGACCCACTCCACCAGCAGACTCTCGTGCTCGCGCCGCACGGCGCGCTCGGCGCCGTGGGTGCGCACCGGCACCAGCCCCAGCAGCGCGTCGAGGTAGAACCGGCTGAGCGCGCCGGTGTGCTCGCGCACCCTGAGATCACGTTCGGAGAGCCACGGCACGGCCGCCACCGGCAGCCCCAGCGCGACCGCCGCCGCGGCCAGCGCCAGCGGCCAGCTTCCCGGGTCGAGCCAGACGATGGCAGCGGTTGTCAGCGCCAGCTCGGCCACGGTGCGCGCCACCCCCTCGCCCAGCTCGGGCAGCAGCCGCAGGCGGTGGGTGTTGTGGGCGCGGGTCGCCATGTCGGAGGTCAGCCGGCTGCGGAAGTAGCGGTCCCCGAGCTGGGGGATCTTGCTCAGAAACGCCAGCCGCAGGCGCGCCTCGAGCTGGCGGCCGAGCCGCAGCACGCCCTGCGCCACCGGCCATTCGAGCAGTGCCAGGCCGACGAGGAAGGCGACCAGCGCCGCCATGGCAGCGAACCGCTGAGCCACCAGGCCCAGGTCGCGGCCGAGGTCGAAGAAGCTGCGGAACAGCAGCGCCTCGAACACCACGCCGGCGGCCGCCACCACTACCAACCCGGCGAGCGTGGCCAGTGCGCCGCGACCCGAAGCGCGCGCCAGCTGCCACAGGGTGCGGGCAGGTCGGGCCGGCGGCTCGCGGATCGCCGCCTCCAGCTCGGGCGACAGGTCGGCCGGCTTCGCGTCGCGCCGCCCGCGGCAGCGCACCAGCACCGCCCCGCGCAGCTCGAGCTGGGCCGGCTCGGCGTCACCGCTCGCTGGGCGCACCGACCAGTAGGGGTCGGGCACCGAGCGCGGCTCGCCTGCCGCCTCGGCCGTCGCCCGTTCGGCGAGCGAGCCGGCCAGCGCGGCGGCGTCGCGTCCGGCCGCCAGGCCGCCGGCCTCGACCAGGCCGGCGGTCATCCTCGCCGCGGCGTCGAGGGCGGCGAAGCCGCTCCAGCCGGCGTCGGCCTCGGCCGCCGCGAGCAGGGCGTCGCGCTGCCGCGCCGGCGCCCCGATCGCCGCCAGCCGCGCGCCGAGCGAGCGGCGCGCCTCCGCCGAGCCGGCCCACTCGCGCCAGTCGGCGGCGGTCACCACGAGACGGTGGTCGTACAGCTCGGCGAGGAACCGCCGCGCGCTGACCCAGCGCCGCCCGGTAGCCGGATCCATCACCTGGAGCAGACGGCCATGCCGCCGCCACACCACCACGAAATGGGTCAGGCCGTTGGGCTGGCGGACCACCACCATCGCCGGCAGCGCGGCCGCTTCCGGCAGCAGCAGATGGTCGGCCGGCACCATGATCTGCTCGGCGTCGAGGCCGAGCGCCACGGCGGCCTCCTCGATGGTGTCGATCGAGGTGCCGTCGAGGTCGGTCTGGCAGGCCTCCCGCAGCCGGCCGTAGGAGGCGTGGATGCCGTGGCCGCCGAGCAGCGCCTTGAGGCACGCGGGGCCGCAGTCCATGGCCGAGGTCTGGACGACCTCGGGTACCAGCCAGCGCTGCCGCCGGCGCGCGCGCGTCACAAGCTGCTCGCCTGAGGTGGCGGCTGGGCGTTGACCGCCGGGCGGTCGAGCAGCTTGCCGGCGGTGCGCAGCACCAGCGCCGCCGGCGACAGCCGCTCCACCTCGACCTCCACGGTGCCGGGCAGGCCGTGCTCGAGCGGTACCGGCGAGCCGTCGGCCGGCACCACCTCGAGTTCGACCCGGATGTGGCCGTTGCTGGTCTCGCTGGCGACCCGCGCCACGGTGGCGGCGATGCTGCCGAAGCGGGTGGACGGGAAGCCGGCGAGCCGCAGCCGCGCGGTCTGGCCGGTCCGGATACGCCCGACGGCGTCTGCGGGCACGAACTCCGCTACCGCGCGGATGCGACCGAGCGGCACCACCGCCGCCAGCCGGTCGCCCTCATCGACGAAGCTGCCGGCCTGGAGCGGAGCCACCTCCCCCAGCCGGCCCGAGGCCGGTGCCCGGATGCGGCGCAGCTCGAGCTCCTGCCGCAACCCGTCGGCCGCCGCCGAGCGCGCCGCCCGCTCGCCGGCGAGCTGAGCGGCTTCGCGCTCGAGGTTGTCGAGCTCGGCGCGGCGGCTGGTGCGCTCGCTGCGCTGGCCCCATTCGAGCTGCAGGAGCGCCGCCTCGAGCGCCACCGCCGTGGACCGGCTACGCTCGGCCTCGCTGCGCGCGCGCAGCAGGTCGATCTCTGGCACCAGGCCGCTGGCGCGCAGCGACTCCAGCCGCTCGGCCTCGACCGCCGCCTGCTCGGCCGCCTGCCGGGCCTCGTCGTAGCGCGCCCGGGCGGCCGCCAGGTCGGCCTGCTGCGCCTCGAGCCACTCGGCGAGTGCGGTCCGCGCGCCGGCGATCTCCTGCTCCAGCGAGGCGATCTGGGCCTCGAGACCGGTCACCTCGGCCAGCCGCTCGTCCAGCCGGTGGCGCTGCTCGTCGACCTCCAGCTCGACCAGCAGCTGGCCCTCCTCGACGGTGGCGTCGAGCTCGAGCGCGAGGCGGGTGATGCGGCCGGCCACCGGAGCCTCGACCGTGTAGACCTCGCGCTCGACCGCGGTGCGGGCGGTGGTGGAGACCGCCAGCACCGTTACCCGGCCGGCAAAGAACCAGACGCCCCAGGCGACGAGCAACAGCGCGGCCACCAGGGCCTTGACCAGCCAGCCGGTCGGCCCGTCCGTGCGCAGAGCGCGGAGCGTGCGAGAGAAGTTGTTAGCCACCGCGAGACGGGGCCAAGGATACAGCGAATTGAAAAGGAAACGGGGACGCGCCGGTGTGGCGGTCGTCCCCGTCTCGCGCTCACGGGCCGGGGCAGGCGGTCCCCGACCCCGTTGACGCCTGGGTTACTCGAGAACGGCGATCGCCGAGGGGCCGTCGCCGCTGGTGATGCGCAGCTCGATGGGGCCGAGCGAAGCCGGCCTGGCGAGGCGCGCGGGCGCCGTGGAGCGCTCGCGAGCCGAGTCGATCGGCGGCATGCCGAGGACCGCCGGCCAGCGGGAGGAGTCGAGAGCTGCTGTCTGGGTCTTGAGCATTGGATTCTCCGTCCGGTTGCATGGATTAACGCGAGAACCGGCGGAGAAAGTGATCACTTGGGTCTTCCACGAAGCTCTGTCGAAGGCCGGTCGGTGCAAGGGCCTTCCCTCCCGCCCTGGGGCTCGTCTGGCAACTGGTGGAGCAAGAGGCCCGGATCACCGCTTGATACTCGATCAGAATGGACCAAAAACTGAATACGGTGCCCAATCCTGTGTCTAGCTGGCCCGCTGGGTCCGCAGTGCGACGGCCTCGCTGGCGCGGCCGGAGCGCTCGAGAAAGGCGATCAGGCGGTCCAGCGCGATCTGGGTGCGGCGGTTTGCCGCACCCCGCTTGGCCAGGAGCATCTGGTAGCTCGTCTTGAGCAGCGGCTCGGCCTCGTCGTCGCGGCCGAGCGACGCCAGGCAGGCGCCCAGCGTGCTCTGCGCCTCGGCGATCCGCCAGTGGTTGGGCGGCAGGGTGCGCTCGAGGATCTCCACGCCCTTGCGCAGCACCGGCTCGGCCTCGGCGGCGCGCCCCTGCTCCAGCATCAGGTCGCCGAGCGCCTTGAGCGATACGCCGACGTCCTGGTGGTTGTCGCCGAACAGCTTCTGGCGGATGGCCAGGCTGTCGCGGAACTGGACCTCGGCCTCGGCCAGCTTGCCCTGGGCCTGCAGCACCGCCGCCAGGTTGTGAACGTGGATCGCCACCAGGCGGTGCTCGCGGCCGAGCATCTTCGCGCGCACCGCCAGCGACTCCCGGTACAGCTCCTCGGCGCGCTCGAGCTGGCCCACCTCGCGCATCAGGCGGCCGAGGTTGTTGAGGCTTTCGGCGGTCGCCGGATGCTCGTTGCCGAGCAGCTGGCGGCGCATGGCGAGCGCTTCGCTCAGCAGCGGCTCGGCTTCGACGGTGGCGCCCTGCATGCCGAGGAACACGCCGAGGTCGTTCAGGCTCTCCGCCACCAGCGGATGCTGGTCGCCCAGCGTCTGCCGCCGCAGCTCGAGCGCTTCCCGAAACGCCGGCTCGGCGCGCGCCCAGTCGGCCATCTCGGTCAGCAGGATGGCGAGGTTGTTGAGCAGCGAGGCCAGCTCGGCCCCCGAGCCCTCCGGCGCGCGGCGGGCGATGTCGATGGCCTCGCGGAACAGCTCCTCGGCCTCCGGATAGCGGCCGCGCTCCTGGTAGAGCAACGCCAGGTTGTTGAGGCTCTCGGCGACCTGCGGGTTGGAGTCCCCCAGCTCGCGCCGGCGGATCTCGACCGCGCGGTGGAACAGCGGCTCGGCGCCGTCGTAATCGCCGCGCTGCCGCAGCACGATGCCCAGGTTGTTGAGGCTCTGCGCCACCGCCAGGTGGTCGTCGCCCAGCACCCGTTGGCGGAGCTCCAGCGCCGAGCGCAGCAGCGGCTCCGCCAGGTCGTACAGGCCGAGGTTGCGGTAGACGTTGCCGATCGCCTGCATCAGGGTGGCCTGGATCTCGGGCTGCTCTCTGAGCTCCTGCTCCACCCGGTGGGCGCCGCTGTCGAGGATCTCGCGTGCGGTGATGGTCTCGCCGCCGGCCTCGTGGGGGTCGGACAGCCGGAAGATGTCCTGCAGGAAGGCGACCACCTGCTCGGCGCGATCGCGCTCGCGCTGCGCCGCGTCGCGCTCGCGCGCCACACGCGACGCCTGCACCGTCATCGTGACCGCCAGGCCGACGAGCAGCACCGCCAGCGCGGCGGCGGCCGCCAGCGGCATGCGGTTGCGCCGCAGGAACTTGCGCGCCCGGTAGCCCAGGCTGTCCTTGTGCGCGCGCACCGGTAGGCCGGCCAGCGAGCGCCGGATGTCCTCGGCGAACTGGTCGACCGAGGCGTAGCGGCGCTGAGGCTCCTTGCGCAGGGCCGCCATCAGGATGGTGTCCAGGTCGCCCGACAGCAGCCGGCGCAGCTGCTGCGGCTGCGCGCTGCGGGCTCGGCTGATCGTCTCCGGGGTCACCGTCCGCTCCTCGCCGTCGGCGCCGGTCTCGGTGTGCGCGCGGGTGACGGCGGTGCTGGGAGCGGTCGGTGGCTGCTCCACCACCGCCTGCTCGATCGCTTTGGTGGTGCGGTCGCCGAGGGAGTAGGGCAGGTGGCCGGTGAGCAGCTTGTACAGCAGCACGCCGAGCGAGTAGACGTCGCTGGCGGTGGTGATCGTCTTGCCCTGGATCTGCTCCGGGCTGGCGTAGAACGGCGTCATCGGCCGCATGGTGGTGGCGGTCAGCTCGACCGGCACCGGGAACTGCTCCGGCTTGAGCAGCTTGGCGATGCCGAAGTCGAGCAGCTTGGGGGTGCCGTCGGCGGTCACCAGGATGTTGCTGGCCTTGAGGTCGCGGTGCACCACCAGGTTCTGGTGCGCGTACTGGACCGCCGAGCAGACCTCGATGAACAGCTGCAGCCGCTGGTGGACGGTCAGCCGCTGGCGGTCGCAGTACTCGTCGATCGGCGTGCCGTCGATGTAGTCCATGACGAAGTACGGCAGGCCGTCTTCGGTCGAGCCGCCGTCCAGCAAGCGGGCGATGTTGGGGTGGTCGAGGCCGGCCAGGATCTGTCGCTCGGTGCGGAAGCGGTGCAGCAGGTCCTCGCTGCGCAGACCGGAGCGGATGAGCTTGATCGCCACCAGCTTCTTGAACTCGTCGTCGTCGCGCACCGCCAGGTAGACCCGGCTCATGCCGCCCTCGCCGAGCTTGCGCAGCGGCCGGTAGGGCCCGATGTTGCCTTCCGGCAGGCGGGCCTCGCCGTCGGCCAGCAGCTGGCTGATCCGGCCGGGCAGCGCCGGTTGCTCGAGGAACTGACGGCCCTCGTCGTCGGCCGCCAGCAGCGACTCGACTTCGCCCCGCAGCTCGTGGTCGTCGCCGGCGGCGGCGCTCAGGTAGCCGTCCCGCTCGTCAGGGGGCAGCTCGGCGGAGGCCTCGAAGATCTCCTGGATCCGCCGCCAGCGCTCAGGCTCCATCGTCGGCCTGCGAGGTCAGGTAGCGGTAGAGCCAGGCCTTGGCGACCCGCCAGCGGCGCACGATCGTCGGTACCGACAGCCCCAGATGCTGGGCGATCTCCTGGTTCTTGAAGCCGCCGAAGAAACGCAGCTCGACGATGCTGGCCAGCTCGGGGTCGAGCTCGGCGAGCTCCTTGAGGGCGTCATCTATGGCCACGAAGTCGGGTGCCCGCTCGATCGAGATCTGCGGCGCCTCGTCGAGCGGGATCTTGGGAGCGCCACCGCCGCGCTTCTTGTAGCGGTGGCTGCGGGCGTGATCGACCAGGATGCGGCGCATCATCTGCGCCGCCAGGGCGTAGAAATGGAGGCTGTTGCGCCACTCCACCCGCGTCTGGTCGATCAGCCGCAGGTAGGCCTCGTTGACCAGCGCGGTGGTCTGCAGCGTGTGCCCCTGTCTCTCCTTGCGCAGGTAGCGCGCCGCCAGGCCGTGCAGCTCGTCGTAGACCACCGGCATCAGGCGGTCCATGGCCCCCTGGTCGCCGTTGCTCCAATCGACCAGAAGCTGGGTGACGTCGCTGGTGGAGCCTGCTGCCATGACGGTGCGGCCGACCGAGGGACATGAGCTCGGGGACCGCCGGGGCCAGCCTGTCAGTG
Source organism: Thermoanaerobaculia bacterium (assembly GCA_041574955.1). Taxonomy (GTDB): domain Bacteria; phylum Acidobacteriota; class Thermoanaerobaculia; order Multivoradales; family JAHEKO01; genus CALZJC01. The sequence goes on from JBFGNS010000007.1 coordinate 10,368, forward strand.
GCGCACGCTGCCGCCTGTGAGCGGCGCCACACCACCGAACTTAATTGCGGTCGCAACAAGCTGTCAACTGGGGCCCCGGCCGGCGCGGGTACGATACTGCCGGCGCTAGCGGCGGAAACGCCCCGCATGGCCGGTGGCGATGGCGCCGGAGAGCGCCGCGCGGGTCATGCCGGGCAGGGTCTCCGCCAGCCGGTGCTCGCCGGCCGCGTCGACGCCCGAGAGCAGGGTGTTGTCGGTGTTGATCGAGGCCCGGACGCCCAGCTCGAGCCAGCGCGGCAGCGGGTGCTCGGCCGTGCTCCGCACCGCGCCGGTGTGTAGGTTCGAGGTCAGGCAGGCCTCGATCACGACCCGCCGCTCGAGCACCAGCTCGAGCGCCGCCGGATCGTCCAGCAGGGTCGTGCCGTGGCCGATCCGCTGGGCGTGGAGCAGCTCGACGGCGTCGCGGATCTCGCGCGCCGGCCGCCCCTCCCCGGCGTGAACCGTGCGGCCGATGCCCAGCCGGCGGGCGCGCTCGAAAGCCGGCGCGTAGTCGGCGAGGCGCCAGCGGTGCTCCGGCCGGGGGCTGCCGGCGACGTCGATCGCCACCACCCCGGGGCGCGCGGCAGCCAGCGCCACCAACCGCTCTAGGAGCTCCGGGGGCTCGCCGTAGAGGACGCACAGGATGAGGCCGGTGCGGCCGCCGATGCCGTCGAGCGCGGCGTCGACGACCCGCGCCAGCTCGGCGCCGGTCGTCTCGGCGTCGCAGTGGAGCTGCGGCGCGAACCGGATCTCGAGCGTGGTCACCCCCTCGCCGGCGGCGTCCTCACAGATCTCGGCCGCCACCCGCCGCACCGCGGCCGGCTCTTGCAGCACCGCCAGCGTCACCCGGAACCGCTCGAGGGCGGCCGCGAGGCCCATGCCGGGGCGGAAGCGCAGCTCGCGTGGCAGCTCGACGCCCGCCCCCGCCGCCAGCTCGCGCAGCGTCGCTTCGCGCAGCGAGCCGTCGAGGTGGCGGTGGAGATCTGGCAGGGCCTCGCGCGGGCTCATCCGGACCGCGCGAGGCTATCAGCCGCTTGCTCCGCGTCCGGATGCACCTGGATCTTCACGACCTGCCTTGTTCGGGCATCCTCGACGTAGTCCGAGCATGCCGGCGGTGCCCTGCGGCGGTAAGTCGCGCATCTTCAGGCACCGACGGCCGCTCGCCGAGCGGCTCGGTGAGCAGGTCCGGCTAGACCGGCGCCAGCTCGGGCTCCTCGTCTCTTACCGGCGGCAGGCCGCCGCCGCGCGCCGCGACCGGCACGAACGGCCGCTGGGTCTCGCCGATGTAGATCTGCCGCGGCCGGCCGATGCGCATCGCCGGGTCCTCGCGCAGCTCCTTCCACTGCGAGATCCAGCCGGGCAGCCGGCCGAGGGCGAACATCACGGTGAACATCTCGGTGGGGATGCCCATCGCCCGGTACAGGATGCCGCTGTAGAAGTCGACGTTGGGGTAGAGCTTGCGCTCGACGAAGAACTCGTCTTCGAGCGCCACCTGCTCGAGCTCCTTGGCGATCTCGAGCAGCGGGTCGCTCGTGCCGAGCTCGGTGAGCACCTCACCGGCGACCTCGCGCAGGATGGTGGCTCGCGGGTCGAAGTTCTTGTACACCCGGTGACCGAACCCCATCAGGCGGAACGGGTCGTCCTTGTCCTTGGCCTTGGCGACGTACTTGCGGAAGTCGCCGCCGTCGCGCCGGATCTGCTCCAGCATCTCGATGACCTTCTGGTTGGCGCCGCCGTGGAGCGGTCCCCACAGCGCCGACACTCCGGCCGACACCGAGGCGAACAGGTTCGCCATGCTGCTGCCGACCAGCCGCACCGTCGAGGTCGAGCAGTTCTGCTCGTGGTCGCCGTGCAGCATCAGCAGCAGGTTGAGCGCGCGGTCCAGAACCGGCGGCACGAGATACGGCTCGGCCGGCACGGCGAACATCATGTGCAGGAAGTTCTCGGTGTAGGAGAGGTCGTTGCGTGGATAGACGAACGGCTGGCCGACCGAGTGCTTGTAGCTCAGCGCGGCGAGCGTCGGCGCCTTGGCCAGCAGGCGGACGATGTTCTGGTCGACGGTCTGCGGATCGTCGGCGGTCGGGTAGTAGGCCGACAGTGAGGCCAGCATTGCCGACAGCACCATCATCGGATGCGCGGTCGGCGGGAAGTCGCGGAAGAAGTTCTTCATCGACTCGTGGATCATGGTGTGGCGGGTCAGCCGGCCGCGGAAGTCCGCCAGCTCCTCGGCCGCCGGCAGGCGGCCGTAGACGAGCAGGTAGCACACCTCCTCGAAGCGCGCCGTCTCCGCGATCTCCTCGATCGGGTAGCCCCGGTAGCGCAGGATGCCGCGCTCGCCGTCGATGAAGGTGATGGTGCTGAGGCAGGAGCCGGTGTTGCCGTAGCCGGGGTCGAGTGCGATGGCCCCGGTGCGCGCGCGTAGCTTCGAGAAGTCGATTCCGAGCTCCTCCTCCGAGCCCTCGACCACGGGGAACTCGAACTCTTCGCCGTTGAGTATCAGCTTGGCCTGGTCCATGACGGTTCCTCCTTGGAGTTGCGCAATCCGACGGCTCGGCCGTCGCCGGCCGGCATACGGTCAGTATCCGGTAGCGGCGGCCGCGGCGCGCCGTCCGCACGGGTGGGACGGCGCGGGGCTGCCCGCGGCCGGTCCCGCCCGCCGGTTGCGCTCGCCGCACCCGCACAAGACAAACGGGCGCCGCGGTCTCCCGCGGCGCCCGCTAGAGGGCGAGACCGGCCCGCCGGCTAGAACAGCACGCGCACCCCGAGCTGGATCTCGCGCGGGATGCCGCCGCCGCTGGCCACCGTGCCGTCGAAGTTGAAGATCAGGTTGGTGACCAGTGGGTTGAGGAAGTTGGGCTCGTCGGTGGCGTTGAACACGTCGACGATCGCCTGCACCTCGGCGTTGCCGACGTCGAAGCTCTTGGACAGGCGGAAGTCGAGGGTCTTGAACTCGTTGTTTTTCTTGCCCAGGTTGCGGCGGGTGATCGAACCGTCCGGGTTGATGCGGTCCTGCGGCGTCGCCGCCACCTCGCCGGTTGCGGTGATCGACTGCGGCTGGGCGCTGCGGTAGCTCGCCCGCACGTTGAAGTCGATGCCCCACGGGCCGCTCCACAGCAGCCAGGCGTTGAACCGGTTGGGCTGGTGGCGGTCCGAGTAGCTGAACTCGGGGCCGAGGGTGTCGGCCCGGGCGTAGCGGAAGCTGAACGGGTCACGCTCGTTGTCGTCGTCCGACTTGTCCTCCGAGCGGGTGTAGTAGGCCTGCATCTGCCACTTGCCGTCGTACCGCTTGGTGACGCCGACGGTGGCCGCCTTGTAGCGGCTCCTGGCCGAGGACTCGACCACCGTCAGGGTGTTGATGCCGTTGATGCCGCCCGGCGGCAGGCCGCTCGACCACGGCGAGCCGAACACCGGGTCGTTGCGGTTGATGAAGCGGGTGATGTTGTCGGTGTCGGCGACGTTGACCTTCACCAGGTAGGCCCAGCCCGGCTTGAACTCCTGCTCCCAGGAGGCCGACAGCGCGGTGGTCTCCGGCGTCTCGAAGTCCTTGTCGAAGACGAAGACGTCGGGGAAGAACGGATCGCCCACCGCGCTCTGCGGGATCAGGTCGGGCCACGACGGCGGCAGAGGCAGGAAGCCGTTGTTGCCGGTGAAGCTGTTGCGGAACAGGGTCTGGCCGATGCTGCCGTTGGTCGAGCGGGTCGAGGCCAGCGACAGCGCCGGGATGCGCGCGCGGTAGACGCCGGCGGTGGCGCGGAAAACCCGGTCGGGATGGTTCTTGGGGGTCCAGGCCAGCGCCAGGCGCGGCTGGATCTGGTCCTTGGTGTCGGGGATGGTGCCGTCGGAGGGGAAGGTCTGCGGCCCGGCGGCGGTGACCACCGTCTGGCCGATGAACGGCGCGTAGAACACCTCGCTCGGTGGCGTGATCGGCTCGGCCTGGTCGAGCGACTCCCAGCGGACGCCGTACTCGACCGTCAGGTTCGGCTTCGGCCGCCACTGGTCCTGGACGAAGAACGCCGTCTCGCGCTGGTCGATCGCCTGGGTGCCGGCCTCGCGCACCGTGCGTCCGCCGACGCCCGCCTGCTGCAGATAGAGCAGCAGCGGGCCGACGATGTCGAGACCCGCCGGGCAGGAGCCGGTGGTCGAGGTGGTGAACACCGAGAAGTCGGCGTTGGCGCACTCGACGAAGGTCGGACCGTTGTTGACGTAGCCCATGAAGCCGGAGAACGAGCTGAAGATGTAGCGCCCGTTGGCGAAGCCGATGAAGGTCTGCGACGAGGTCACCTCGTTGTGCTCGACGCCGAACTTGAACGAGTGGTCGCCCTTGAGCAGCGACAGGTTCTCGTTGAACTGCAGCCGGTCGTCGTCGTACTCGACCGGGATGAAAAACGGCATGCCGACGCGGTAGCCGCCGCCGAAGTCGAAGGCGGTGTCCGGGAACGGCCGGTTCTGACCCGGGATCTGCGGCCCGTCGTACGGCCGCGGCCGCCACTCCTTGGCGTACTGGGCGCGGAACTCGTTGAGCAGGCCGCTCGACAGGTTGCTCAGCAGCTGCGCCGTGTAGCCGTGCGCGTAGTCGGTCTCGATGGCGTTGGCGCTCGCGCCCCAGGAGTCGACGTCGAACGTGCCGTTGACCTGCTGCGAGTAGTGGTAGGCCCAGCGCGCGGTGAACAGGTTCGAGTCGTTGACCTGCCAGTCGAACTTGCCCAGGTAGGCGTCGGCGTCGTCGGTGCGGGTGATCGGGTCGTTCTCGTTGGGCAGGTCCTGATTGGCGAGGAAGCTCACAACGTCCGGCGCGATCCGTCCCGGGTTGGTCTGCTTGGTCTTGTCGGCCTCCTGCTGGTCGGCCGCCAGGAAGAAGAACATGCGGTCCTTCTTGATCGGGCCGCCGAAGGTGAAGCCGAGCTGCGTCTGGTCGAAGCTGAAGTCGGGCTCGCGGCCGCCGGCCTGCAGCTGCGGGTTCGACGACAGCGAGTCGTTCTTGAAGAAGAAGTGCGCCGAGCCCTTGAGGTCGTTGGTGCCCGACTTGGTGACCACGTTGACGAAGCCGCCGGAGGAGCGCCCGAACTCGGCCGGCGCGCCCTCGGTGACGATCAGCACCTCCTTGACGGCGTCGATGTTGAAGGTGAACGCCGGGCGCTGGCCGCCGCGCTGCTCGCCGAAGAACGGGTTGTTGAAGTCGGCGCCGTCGACCGAGACGTTGTTGTTGATGCCCTTCTGGCCGTTGATCGACAGCTCCTCGCCGTCCGGGCCCTGGACGATGGTGACGCCGGGGGTGAGCTTGGAGAACTCGAGGAAGTTGCGGCCGTCGTTGGGCAGCCCTTCGATGGCGCGGTCGTCGATACGCACCTGGCCCTCGGTGCGGGTCGACTCGATAACCGGCGCCTCCGAGGTGACGGTGATCTCCTCGCCGACGGTCGACAGCTTCATCTCGGTCCGCAGGTTGATGCGCTCGCCGAGCGACAGCTCCAGCCCCTCGCGCACCAGGGTGGCGAAGCCCTCGAGCTCGAAGGTCACCTGGTAAGGACCGAGCGGCAGAAGCGGCATGCGGAAGCGGCCGGTATCTGCGGTGAGCGCGCTCTGCTCGAAGCCGGTGGCGGTGTTGCGGGCGGTGACCGTCACCCCGGGCAGCACGCCGCCCTGGTTGTCGACGACCGTGCCCTCGATGACTCCGGTGGTGGCCTGGGACTGAGCGCTGGCGACGGGTGCCCAAAGCAGGCACGCGACCGCCACGCCGACGACTACAAGCCGCGCGCGCAACGACATACGAATCCTCCTTGCCATTCGACTGGCGGTGGTGGAAGTCTCACTCTGAGAACTCCCGGATTATACGCAACGGCCCGAGCCCGGCAACCGCGCCACGGCGCTGGCGGAACCCGGCACCGCCGGGCTGCGTAGTAGGCCACAGCGGAGGCGACCGTCCGCCGGGCGGCGCCGTGTCTTGCGCGTCTGCCGATACAGCGCGCGCCGACCCGAAAGGAGCCCGAAGCGATGCGCAAAACGACGATCTGCGGTCTGCTCGTGGCGGCCATGCTGGCCACCGGAGCGGCCGCCGCCTTCGACTACGAGGCCGAGCGCCAGGCGATCCTGGACCGGCTCGGCAAGCTCGCCGAGAACCCCGAGGGGCTCGGCGAGAGCGAGCGGCTGGCGGCGTTCATCGAGCTCTACTTCGACTACTCGATGCTCGAGTTTCCCGAGTTCGCCTCCTACATCGGTCACCCCACCGGGCACGACCGCTGGACCGACGGCTCGCTGGCCGCCGGCGCGCGGCGCGATGCCGACACCGTGGCGGCGCTCGAGCTGCTGCGCAGCTTCGACCGCGAGCAGCTCGCCGGCGACGACCGGCTGAACTACGACCTGCTGCTCGATGACCTCGAGGACTCGGTCGAGGGCCAGGGCTTCCCGGGCGAGTACCTGGCGATCAACCAGATGGGCGGCGTGCAGCAGAGCGTCGCCGACATGTTGGCGATCATGCCCGCACGCTCGGCAACCGACTACCAGAACATCGTGGCGCGGCTCGAGAAGGCCCCGGCGCTGGTCGCCCAGACGCTCGAGCGGCTCGCGAAGGGTCTCGAGGCGGGCGTCACGCCACCGCGGGTGACGATGCGCGACGTGCCGCAGCAGATCCAGAACCAGCTGGTGGACGACCCGCTCGCGAGCCCCATGCTGCGGGCGTTCACCGACTTCCCCGAGGCGATCCCCGCCGCCGAGCAGGAGCGGCTGCGGTCGCGCGCGGTGGCCGCCTACGGCGCCTTGACCGAGGCCTACCGCAGGCTTCACGACTACCTGGTCGAGACCTACATCCCGGGATGCCGCGAGTCGATCGGCATGAGCGGGCTGCCCGACGGCGAGGCCTGGTACGCCTTCCGGGTCAAGCAGTCCACCACCACCGAGCTGACGCCCGCCGAGATCCACCAGATCGGTCTCGCCGAGGTCGAGCGCATCCGCGGCGAGATGGAGGCGATCATCCGCGACACCGGCTTCGAGGGCAGCTTCGCGGAGTTCTTCGACTTCCTGCGAACCGACCCACGGTTCTTCTACGACGACCCGGAGGAGCTGCTGGCCGGCTACCGCGACATCACCAAGCGAGCCGATCCCGAGCTGGTCAAGCTGTTCGGCCGCCTGCCGCGGCTGCCCTACGGCGTCACGCCGGTGCCGGCCTACGCCGAGAAGTCGCAGACCACCGCCTACTACCAGCCGGGGTCGCTCGAGGCCGGCCGGCCGGGGCAGTTCTTCGCCAACACCTACGACCTCCGGAGCCGGCCCAAGTGGGAGATGGAGGCGCTCAGCCTGCACGAGGCGGTGCCCGGCCACCACCTGCAGATCGCGCTTGCCCAGGAGCAGGAGGAGCTGCCGTGGTTCCGCCGCTTCGGCGGCTACGGCGCCTTCACCGAGGGCTGGGGGCTGTACGCCGAGAGCCTGGGCGAGGAGATGGGTTTCTACCAGGACTCCTACTCCAAGTTCGGCCAGCTCACCTACGAGATGTGGCGCGCCGTGCGCCTGGTGGTGGACACCGGCATGCACGCCCTCGGCTGGACCCGGCAGCAGGCGATCGATTTCTTCCTGGAGAACGCCGGCAAGGCGGAGCACGACATCGTGGTGGAGGTCGACCGCTACATCGTCTGGCCGGGCCAGGCGCTGTCGTACAAGATCGGCGAGCTCAAGCTCCAGGAGCTGCGCCGGCGGGCCGAGGAGGAGCTCGGCGAGCGGTTCGACATCCGCGCCTTCCACGACCGGGTGCTGGGCAGCGGCGCCCTGCCGCTGACCGTGCTCGAGGCCCGGATCGACGACTGGATCGGCGAGGTCGTGGCCGAGGCGTGGCGCCGGCGGGCGCCGGCCGCCGACCGCTCTTGGCTCACTTCGTGCAGCCTACCGGGGCTCGAGGAGCGCGCCCTGTGCGGCAGCTACGAGGTGTTCGAGAACCGCGCGGCGCGGAGCGGCCGCAAGATCCCGCTGCGGGTGGCGGTGCTGCCGGCCACCGGCGGCGCGCCCGCGCCCGACGCCCTGGTCTTCTTCGCCGGCGGGCCGGGAGCCTCGACGGTAGAGGCGGCGGCCGGGCTGGCGTTCCAGCTCGCCGAGCTGCGGCGCGAGCGCGACATGTTGCTGGTCGACTTCCGCGGCACCGGCGAGTCGGACCCGCTGTTCTGTCCCTACCAGCAGGAGGAGCGGGGTCTCGAGGAGGTGCTCGAGAGCTTCATTCCCACCGACCGGGTGGCGCCCTGCCGCGAAGCGCTGGCCGCCGAGCGCGACCTGACGCAGTACACCACCCCGATCCTGGTGGACGACGTCGACGAGGTGCGCGCGGCGCTCGGCTACGACAAGCTCAACCTGATCGGCGGCTCGTACGGCTCGCGCGCCGCGCTGGTCTACCTCAGGCGCCACCCCGAGTCGGTGCGCACCGTGGTCATCGAGGGCATCGCCCCCACCGACGCCAGGATCCCGTTGACCTTCGCGCGCGACGCCCAGGCCGCGCTCGACGCCCTGCTCGCCGAATGCGCCGCCGACGCCGACTGCGCGGCGGCCTTCCCCGACCCGGCGGCCGACCTGGCGAAGGTGCTGGCGCGGCTCGAGGCGGAGCCGGCGGCGGTGGAGGTGGTCGACGGCGAGAGCGGCGAGCGCAAGACGCTGCGCTTCACCCGCAACGTCTTCGTCCAGACGCTGCGCTACATGCTGTACAGCTCGCTCCAGGCGCTCCAGGTGCCGGCGTTCCTGAAGGCTGCCGCCGAGGGCGACTTCTCGGCCTTCGCCCAGATGGCCCAGGCGATGGCGGGGCCGCTGCTGGCCTCGATCCCCGACGGCCTCTACCTGTCGGTCACCTGCACCGAGGACGTCGCCTTCATCGACCCCGCCGAGGCGGCCGCCGCCCATGCCGGCACCTTCCTGGGCGATTTCCGCTACCGCAGCCAGCGCGACGCCTGCCGGCAGTGGGTGCGGGGCGAGCTGCCGGCGGGGTTCACCGGGCCGGTGGTGGCCGACTCGCCGACCCTCGTCCTGTCCGGCGAGCGCGATCCGGTGACCCCGGCCCGCTGGGGCGATCAGGTGGCGCGCCATCTGTCCAACAGCCGCCACCTGGTGGTGCCCGACGGCGCCCACGGCTGGTTCGGCCTCGAGGGCGTGGAGTGCCTGGACGAGCTGACCACCCGGTTCATCCGCGCCGGCAGCCTCCAGGGGCTGGAGTTCGACGCCTGCGTCGCCGGCATCGGCCGGCCGCCGTTCCTGCTCGAGGCCGCCAGCCCCGAGGAGATCGAGCTGGCCGAGGCGGAGCTGGAGCGCTTCGTCGGCCGTTACGCCGGCGAGCAGGGCGGCTTCGCGCTGACCATCGAGCTGGTCGACGGCCGCCTGCGCGCCCGCTTCGGTGAGGACCAGCCTTTCCTGGTGCCCGTCTCGCCGGTCCGCTTCCTGCCCGAGGGGGCGCCGCCCGGCACCTTCGTCGAGTTCCTGCTCGACGGCGACACCGTCACCGGCGTGCAGGTGTTCCAGGGCGGCTCGCCGCTGTTCCGGTTGGTGCGGGCCGAGTAGCGCCGGCCGGCGGAGCCGGCCGCGCCGGCGCGGCCCCGCGTCCTAAGAGCCGCCCGCCACCCACCAGTAGCCGGTGATCTGCCCCGCCGGGATGTCCGGGCCGACGCTGCCGCGGCCCCAGAAGTAGTCGTTGTAGTTGCTCAGCCCACCGCTGCCGAACGCTCCCATCGTGGCCCACACCACCTGCGGCGGCTGGTCGTCGATCGACGCCTGCGCCCAGGCCTGGCGCACCTTCATCGGCTGCTGCCACCACGGGAACGGGCTGCCCAGCAGGTAGCCGGCGTAGATGCCGCCGTGCTGCGAGCTGTGGTACGAGACGGTGTCGAAGCTGTTGATCTGGTGCAGCCGGTCGAAGGCGCCGCCCCAGCGCTGCCACCAGCGCTGACCGCCGGACTCGGCCTTGAGCACCAGGCAGGTGAACAGGCTGATCCACTCGGCGTCGCGGTTGCCCCACAGGGCGTCGGCGTTGGTCATCGAGGTGTCGTCGATCGAGCTGCAGCCGGAGAAGCTGAAGCCCTCCGGCCAGCCGTGGCCCTGCCAGTAGGCCATGTCCACGTTGTCCACCCAGATGTGGTCGCGGCCGCCGTGCGACGGGTCCTTCCAGTCGCGCTCCCAGGCCGCCGCGTCGAGCCAGCTGAACTGCACGGTGACGCCGCCGGCGCTCATCCGGTTGTTGAACGAAGCGACGTTGAGAGCGGTGTTGGGCAGCCCCGAGCAGGGGCCGGTGCCCTCGCTGCCGACGTCGACCCGGCCGGGGATCGCCGCCGGTGCGGGGGCGGCGGCGACGTCGGGCGGCTCGGCGTCGGGCGAGCGCTCCTGGCGGGCCACCTCGAGCGCCGGACGCGCCGCGTCCACCGCCGCCGGCACGAAGGTGATCTGGCCGACGGCGCCGTTGTCGTGCAGGCTGTGGCAGCGGAAGCTCGGCTCGAGCCGCGCCGGCTTGTCGGCCAGCGGCGGCGCGTAGTAGGCCAGGGTGGCGGCGGTGATGCGGCGCCCGCCGCCGTCGCCGCTGGTGGTCCAGGCGGCGCAGCGGTCGCGCGCCGCGGCGTCATCCAGCACGCGGACCTCACCGGCCCGCTCGACCCCGAGCAGCGAGTGGTGGAAGTGGACCACCTCGCCGTCGCCGTCGAACGCCACCCTGACCTTGGCGCCCGGCCCCTCGAGCGGCCGCCCGTCCAGGGTGAAGGTGTAGGAGACGGTGGTGTCGACGGCCTGGTCGGCGAGGGTCTCGCCGCCGGCCGTCACCGCCTGGAAGCGGGTGTGGCTGCTGCGCGCCCGCGCGCCGCCCGGCATCAGGCCGGCGCGCGCCAGCCCCTCGGCGACGCGGGCCGCGGCGTCGTCCAGAGCGAGCGTCTCGATCTGTCGGATGGCGTCGAAGTCGAACCCTTCGAAAACGATCTCGCCCTCGTCCTCGCTCTTCGCTTCGGTCGCCTCAACCGGCTTCATCGGCAGCGCGAGATAGCTCGTCTCGTCGGCCCAGCGGGCGACGCCGGCTTCGCCGAGCGCCAGCTGGTCGAACTTGAAGACCTCGCGCAGCCGCTCGGCCTCGTCGGTGGTGAGACCGTGGGAAACGACCTCGTAGACAGGCGCGGTGCGCGCCGGCGGCGGGCCGGACTGGCAACCGACGACGGCGGCCAGCAACAACAGGGACACGACGGCTCTGGACATGTCGACTCCTTTCCTGCGCTCGATCGGATCAGCGCTCCGATTCTACGCAGGATAGGCGCGGCCGGCGCCCGATCCGTTACCGGCGGACCGCGACCGCGGGCACCCGGGTGCCCGCTCGCCCGCCCGTGGCGCGGACCGGCGGACGGCCGCTACAGCCCGGCTGAGCCGCCCGGGCCGGCCGCGAGCGCACGGATCGGCCGGCTCCGCCCTACTCCTGGGGCACCCACTTGTTGATCGCCACCGTCGAGCTCAAGGCGTCGGACCACAGCAGTCCGTCGCTCCACAGCAGCCCGTCGCTCCACAGCAGGCCGTCGCTCCACAGCAGCCCGTCACTCCACAGCAGCCCGTCGGCCCACAGGTAGCCGTCGGCCCACAGGTAGCCCACGGTGCCGGCGTAGCCGTCGCTCCAGGTGTAGCCGTCGCCCTTCAGCCCCTCGAGGTAGAAGCTGCCGTTGGGAGACTGGTTGGCGCGGCCCCGGAAGTGCTGGCCGCCGTACAGGTCGAGCTCGACGTCGAGGCCACGGTTGGCGCTCGCTGCCGGATCGGCGAACGCGCCGAAGACGGCCCGGTAGGCGTCGACCAGGCCGGCGCCCTGCTGGAAGACGCTGTAGGCGAGCTTGTCGCCGTCGACCGCCGGCCGCGCGGTGGCCATCAGGCGGTGCTTGACCTGGTCCGGCGTCAGCCACGGCGACTGCTGGAGCATCAGCGCCACGATGCCGCTGACCAGCCCGGTGGCCTGGGAGGTGCCGGACATGGTGAAGCGGTCGTTGACGTCGCTGAACTCCGTGTACTCGAGCGCCAGGAAGGTGCTGGCCGGCATCAGGGCCTCGACGTGGCCGCCCGGCGCCACCACCTCGGGCTTGACGAAGCCCTCGAAGGTCGGGCCGGTCGAAGAGAAGCTGGCCAGCCGGTCGTCGGTGGCATCGTACGGGGTGTAGCTGTCGGTCATCGCGCCGACCGTGATGACGTACGGCACGTTGCCGGGCACCCCGACCGTCATCGGGTCGGGTCCGCGGTTGCCGGCCGAGGCCACCACCACGATGCCGGCGCGCCACGCCTCCATCACCGCCTGGTTGAGCGGGTCGTCCCAGTAGTAGGAGCGCGGCGTGGCGCTGAACGAGCAGTTCAGCACCCGGATGTTGTAGCGCTCCTGGTTGGCGACGATCCACTGGATGCCGCGGATGGCGTCGGCGTACCGCCCCTGGCCCTGCTCGTCGAAGGCGATCACCTCGACCAGATCGGCCTCGGGCGCGATCGAGGTGGCGGAGCCGTCCCCGTTGCGCACGCTCGAGACGGCGACCGCCGACACGTGGGTGCCGTGGCCGGAGAGGTCGAGGGTGGCGAGCAGCATCTGGTCCCGAGTGGCGTCGTAGGTGGCCAGCATGCGCAGGCTGGTCGAGTTGTTGAGCAGCCCGGGGAGCGGCGCAGCGCCGGTGTCCAGGAAGGCGATAGTGACGCCGTAGCCGTCGACCCCGCCGGCGTGGACCGCGTCGGCCGCGACGTTGGTCACCCAGGCGGTGCCGGGTGTGGCGGTGGCGGCGCTCGGGTCGAACGCCTGGACCAGCGTCTCGACGGCGCCCTTCCTGCCGCCGCCCTTGCCCCCGCTGGTCGAGTCGTCGGTCGAGCCGCCACCCCGAGGCGGCCGCGCGGTAGCAGAGACCCCGGCGTCGGCCCAGATCCGCAGGCTCGAATCGAACTGCTCGAGCCGAGCGAGCTCGACCGGCTCGAGCAGGGCCGCCACCGCCCGGATGATGTCCAGGTGGTGGGTCACCTCGCCACCGGCGACGCGCACCAGGCGCGCCGCCTCCGTGGCGGAGGACGCTTGCACGATGTAGCTGTCGGTTGTCGGTTCGCTCTGCTGAGGGTCGCTATCGCGGTGTTGCGGTGTGGCGGCTAAAGAGAGCACCACGGCCGTTACGGCCACACAAAGTGGTACGAGGTTCTTGTCTGGGTGCTTGTACATGGCTCTTCTCTCGATTCATCGAGGTTGAGCCCTCCAGTTTTTTCGCCCATGCAGTCATGGCGTAGGGATAGAAAGCAACGTCTATGCCAGCCGTTCTTGGCTCCGTTTCTTCGGCTCGGGCGGCGGTTCGAGGGTGGCCGGGGCCGGAAACGACGCCGAGCGACGTGCGAAAAGACGACGTCCCGAGGCAGAAGCGGCGGCGCGGACTAGACTTCGGCCACGGCGGCGGTGATGGACGGCTTCCTCTATCAATACGCCCTCGGCCTGCCGATCTTCGCGGCCGGGCTTTGGGTGGGCTTCCGCGGTGGGTATCTGGGGCTGCGCGGGGCGCCGCTCGGGCGGCTCGTCCTGGTGCTGGTGATCTTCTGCCTGTTCCTCGGCGGGCAGGGGTGGCTGCAGTACGCCGAGATGGCCGAGGCCGAGCCGGTGCCGTACGCCGGCGGCTTCGAGCGCCGGGCGGTGTTGGGCGCGCCGGTCGACTACGCGGTGATGGTCGGCTACTTCCTGGCCATCCTGGCGATCGGCACCTGGTTCGGCCGCCGCCAGCGGACGCTCGACGACTTCTTCTTCGCCGGCCGGCGGTTCTCCTGGCGGTGGATCACCTTGAGCCTGGTGGCGACCCTGGTCGGCTCGTACAGCTTCGTCAAGTACAGCCAGATGGGGTTCCGCTACGGGGTGGGCTCGACCCAGGCGTACCTGAACGACTGGATCTGGCTGCCGCTGCTGGTCTTCGGCTGGCTGCCGATCCTCTACGTGTCGCGGGTGACCTCGGTGCCCGAGTACTTCGAGCGGCGGTTCGACTCTCGGGTACGGCGCTGGGTGACGGTCTACGTGCTGCTGTATCTCATCGGCTACGTCGGGGTGAACCTTTTCACCATGGGGCGGGTGCTCGAGGCGCTGCTGGGCTGGCCGGTGTGGGGGGCGGCGGCGCTGGTGGCGGCGATCTCGGCGGTCTACGTCACCGCCGGCGGCCAGACCTCGGTGATCATGACCGACCTGTTCCAGGGGCTGATGCTGCTGGTCACGGGGCTCCTGCTGCTGTGGCTGGGGATCGAGTACCTGGGTGGCACCGGCGAGTTCTGGGCGGCGCTGCCGCGCGGCCACCGGCTGGCCTTCCCGGTGTTCAACACGGATCCGGCCTTCCCCGCCGTCGGCATCTTCTGGCAGGACGCCATCGCCAACTCGGCGATGTTCTACTTCATGCACCAGGGGATCCTCATGCGCTTCCTGTCGGCGCGCTCGGTGGCGGACGGGCGCAAGGCGATGTTCGCCGTGGTGCTGGTGCTGGTGCCGCTGGCGGCGGTGGTGGTGTCGGGCGGCGGCTGGGTGGCGCGCGCCCTGGTCGGCGCCGGGGTGCTGCCGCCCGAGCTCGATTCGGGCGAGGCGTTCTTCGTCGCCGCCGAGCTGCTGAGCCGGCCCGGGGTGTTCGGGCTGGTGCTGGCGGCGCTGACCGCGGCGCTCATGTCGACCGTCGACACGCTGATCACCGGGGTGGCGGCGATCGTGGTCAACGACGTCTACAAGCCGCTGGTGCGGCCGGCGGCCGGCGAGCGCGAGCTGCTCCGGGTGGCGCGGCTGACCTCGGTCGGGGTGACGCTGCTGGGGGTGCTGATGGTGCCGGTGTTCCTGAACTTCCGCACCATCTACGAGGCGCACGGCGCCTTCACCGCCGCGGTGACGCCGCCGCTGGTGGTGACGCTGCTGGCGAGCGTCTTCTGGCGCCGCTTCACGCGCACCGCGGCGCTGGCCACGCTGGTCGGCGGCATGGCCGCCATCCTGCTCTCGCTCTTCCTGCCCGAGGTGATCGCGCCGCTCGCCCACGGCGTGCCGATGGCCGAGCGCGGCGAGGGCCTGCTGGGCGGCATGGCGCAGTACAAGTACATGCGGGCGCTGTTCGGCATCGTGGTGTGCGCGCTGGTGGCCGTCGTCACGACCCTCGCCACCCGCGGCGAGCCGCCGGCGCGGCGGCGCGGGCTGGTGTCGGGCGAGGAGGTGGTCAACGGAGGGAGGGGGTGAGACGGATCGGCGTCCGCCTCACAGCACCGGCACCCCGCGCCGCTCGAGCAGCTCGAGCAGGCGGTCGGGGTAGTCGGTGATCAGACCGTCGACCCCCAGATCGAGGATCTTCTCCATCCGGTCGGCGGGGTTGACGGTCCACGGGATGACCGGGAAGCCGGCGGCCTGGATCTGCTCGACGCCGGTGCCGAGATAGCCCCAGGCGCCAGGCAGGATCTGCCGCCAGTAGGGCGAGAAGACGTCGACCACCGGACGGGCGTCGGCGAGCAGCGCCAGCAGGTCGCCGTCGCCGCCGGCGAGCGAGCGGCCGTCGAGCCACGGCGAAGCGGCGCCGCCCTCGCCCTCGAGGGTCTCGGGGGAGAGCAGCGCCGCGGTGCGGATCTCGGGCCGCGTCCGCTTGACCAGCGCCAGGGCGCGCCAGTCGAAGCTCTGGATGGTGGCGCGCTCGACCAGGCCGCGCGCGACCACCCGCTCGACCACCCGCTCGACGAACGCTTCGAGCGGCACGGTCAGGTCGGCGGTCGGGTCGAACTTGACCTCGATGTTGAACCGCACGCCCGGGTCGCGCTCGGCGGCCAGGTCGAGGACCTCGTCGAGGGTGGGGATCGGGGTGCCCGGCACGTTTCTGCGCGGCGGCTCGGGGAAGCGGCCACGGTCGGGGTTGAGCGTGCCGCAGTCGTAGCGGCGCAGCTCGGCGAGCGTCAGGTCGCGGATCAGCGGACCGCCGCCGGCGGGCAGCCGCTCGCCTCCCGGTCCCAGGCAGACCTTGGCCGACAGGCGCGGGTCGTGGCTGACCACCACCACGCCGTCGGCCGTCACCCCGGTGTCCAGCTCGAGCGTCGAGACACCCAGCTCGAGCGCCAGCTCGAACGCCGGCAGGGTGTTCTCCGGCAGCAGGCCACGCGCGCCGCGGTGGCCCTGGACGTCGAACGGTACGCCCGGCGCCCGCGGCGGCAGCGATCCGCACCCCAGCGCTGCGAACAGCACCATCGGTCCGAGGATACGCATTCCAACAGCGAGGATACAGAGTCGGCGATGAGACGGCCCGTATCCTCCCTCCTCGCCGCGGTGGCAGTCGGCATCGGGGAGCCCCACCCCGGGAGAACTTCCCCGCAGCTCATGCGCGCTGGCGCATACTCCCCGCCAACAGGCGCTCTCCGCCCCGGCACGGCGCTTGCCCTGGTCCCGGCGCGGAGGATGAGCGTGTTCCAAAGCCGCACAACGCACGAGCCGCTGGCCACCGTCGCCGGTATGGTGGCCCGCGCGCTGGTCCGCTGCGATGGCGAGACCGCTTCGCACCAGCGCCGGATCGGCGCCTACGCCACCGCCCTGGCGGACGCCACCGGGTGGGACGCCGAACCGCCACGGCGGCTCTACTACGCCGCCTCGCTCCACGACATCGGCAAGATCGGGGTGCCCGCCGCCATCCTTCGGAAGCCGGGGCGGCTGGACGCCAGCGAGCGCGCCGCCGTCGAGCTCCACCCCGAGATCGGCGCCCGCCTGCTGGGCCGCGGCCGGCACCCTTTCCTCCGTCTGGCCGGCGACATCGCGCTCCACCACCACGAGCGCTGGGACGGCCTGGGCTATCCGCGCGGCCTGGCCGGCGAGGCGATTCCGTCGAGCGCCCGCATCGTCGCGGTGGTGGACGTCTTCGACGCGCTGCGCTCGGACCGCGTGTACCGCCCGGCGCTGGGCGAGGACGACGTCCTCGCCTTCCTGGCGCAGGGCCGGGGGCGGCGGTTCGACCCGGCGCTGGTCGACTGCTTTCTCGAGCTGGTGGAGCGGCACGGCGTGGCCGGCGTCGAGCGGCGCGGCCGGCAGCTGGCGGGCTGCGGCGGCCGCCTGGTGCTGCACTAGCCTGACCTGCTCACCGCTCGGCGAGCGGCCGCAGGTGCCTGAAGATCCGCGACGTACCGCCGGGGGGCACCGCAGGTTCAGGCGCATCCGGAGGCGCAGCAGCGGCTCGGTGAGAGGGTCAGGCTAGCCGGCGCTGGCTCGGGACCCGCCGCGCTCAGCGGGGCGGCCGCTCGCCGGGCTTCTCGAGATCGATCTTCTTGAGCTCCTCGAGCTGCCGCTCGAGCGTGGCCGCGCTGCGCCGCAGGCGATCGAGCTGCGCGGCGAGCTCCTGCTGGCGGCGGTGGAGCGCGAGCAGGATCTCGGCCGAGGCGCGGTAGGAGCTGTCCGGGAACCGCTCGATGAGCTGGCGCAGGCCGTTCGCCGCGCGGCGCGCGCCGTCGCTGCCGAGCTCGGGTGCCGAGGCGGCGAGCGCCAGGTAGAACAGCGCCCGGTCGGCGCCGGGTCCGTCGGGCGCGTCGGCCAGCTGCCGCTCGTAGGCCTCGGCCGCGGCGGCGTACTGCCGGCGGGCGAACAGCTGGTCGGCGAGCGGCACCGGCTCGGGGCGGGGCGAGGCGCAGCTCGCCAGCGCACCGGCGAGCAGGGCGCCCGCGAGCAGGCGGTGGGCCGGGGCGGGAGCTCTCATCGCGAAGCCCCCCGGGCCCCGCGGTCGAGCTCGAGCAGCAGGCGGAACAGGCTGCCGCCGCGCGGGTCGTCCTCGACCCACAAAGCCCCGCCGTGGGCCTCGACCACCTGTCGGGCGATCGCCAGGCCCAGGCCCCACCCCCCTTCGGAGACGTCGTGCCGACGGCCGCGGTGGAAGCGCTCGAAGATGCGCGGCTTCTCTTCGTCCGGGATGCCCGGCCCCGAGTCACGGATCTCGAGCAGGCAGCAGGCGCCGGCCGGGTCGAAGCCGTCCGGCTGCCAGCCGCTCGGTGGCCGCGTCTCGCTTGCGGGCTGCAGCCGCACCGTGACCTCGCCCGACGGCGGCGAGTACTTGATGGCGTTGGCCAGCAGGTTGCGCACCACCTGCTCGAGGTAGCGCGGGTCGCAGATCACCGTCACGGGCTCGGCCGGGAGGTGGGCCTCGAGCTGCTGATCGCGCCGGCCGGCCAGCCCGCGCAGCTCGTCGATCGCCTGGCGCACCAGCGCGGCGAGGTCCGCCGGCGCCATCTCGTAGTCGACCGCGCCGGCCTCGAGACGTGACAGGTCGAGCATCTCCTCGATCATGCCGGCCAGCCGCGCGGCGCTCGCCTGGTTGAGCTCGAGCAGCCGCCGCTGGCGCTCGTCGAGCGGGCCGGCCAGCCCTTCGAGCAGGGTGCGGTTGGTCTCCTGCATCGAGGCCAGCGGCGCCTTGAGCTCGTGCGACACCTGGGAGACGAACTGCTTTTTGAGCTCGTCGAGCTCCTTCAGGCGCTCGGCCATGCGGTTGAAGTCGCGCGCCAGGCCGACCAGCTCCTGGCTGCCGGTGACCGCCACCGGACGGGGAAAGCGGCCGTCGGCGAGCCGCCGGGTGGCGCCGGCCAGCCGTCCGATCGGCACGGTGACCGAGCGGATCACCACCCAGCCGGCGGCCGCCGCCACCACCACCGCCACCACCGCCGCCAGCCAGGAGATCGAGCGCGCCCGGTTGGCGGCGGCGGTGCTGGCGGCCAGCTCGGACGCCATCCCGGCGCGCGCCACCTCGAACAGGTCGTCGACCCGCGACGCCACGCTCTCGATCTGGCGGCTGGCCGCGAACGCCCCCGCCGAGCGGTCGCCGCCGCCGGCCGTCTGCGGCTCGGCCAGGTAGAGGCGCCAGCGGCTCTCGATCGCTCCCAGCGCCTGGCGCTCGGTGGGTTCGAGCGACAGCGCCCGCAGCCGGGAGAGGCCGGCGGCGAACCGCTCGCGGCTCTCCGCCAGCCGCTCGAGGTAG
Source organism: Thermoanaerobaculia bacterium (assembly GCA_041574955.1). Classification (GTDB taxonomy): domain Bacteria; phylum Acidobacteriota; class Thermoanaerobaculia; order Multivoradales; family JAHEKO01; genus CALZJC01. The sequence goes on from JBFGNS010000007.1 coordinate 29,297, forward strand.
GCCGGCTCGTCGAGCACCGCGTGCTTGAGGGTGAACTCGCGCATCAGGTCGAGCTGCCGCCCGAGCGCGAGGCTCTCGCCCACCAGCTCCGAGCCGGTGCGCGCCAGCCGCCGGTTGGCGTCGTGCAGCCGGAAGGCCAGCGCCACCTGCCAGGCCGTGGCACCGGCGAGCAGCGCGACCAGCAGCAGGTATCCCCAGGCGAGCCGGCCGGCCAGCTTCACGACTCGTCCCAGGCCTTGAGCTTGTTGCGGATGGTCTTGACGTCGATTCCCAGCCGGCGGGCCGCTGCCGCCTTGTTGCCGCCGGTCTGCTCCAGGGTCTTCAAGATCAGCTCGCGCTCGGCCTCGGCGACGGTGGTGCCGACCGGCAGCACGACCTCGCGGCGCTGCGCTGGCTCGGCGCCGAGAAACGACGGCAGCGCCCCGGCCTCGATCTCGCCGGACTTGGTGACGATCACCGCGCGCTCGACGACGTTGCGCAGCTCGCGCACGTTGCCCGGCCAGCGGTAGGCCATCAGCAGATCGAGCGCACCGTCGGCCAGCCGCTCGACGCTGGTGCCGTGGCGCCGGTTGCACTGCTCGAGAAAGTGCTCGACGAGCAGCGGGATGTCCGACTTGCGCTGGCGCAGCGGCGGCAGCTCGAGGGCGAAGACGTTCAAACGGTAGTAGAGGTCCTGGCGCAGCCGGCCGTCCTCGACGGCGCGGTCGGGTGGCCGGTTGGTGGCGGCCACAACCCTGACGTCGACGGCGATCTCCCTGTCGCTGCCTAGCCGGCGGAGTCTGCCGTCCTCGAGCACCCGCAGCAGCTTGGCCTGGAGCGCGACCGGCATCTCCGAGATCTCGTCGAGGAACAGCGTTCCCTGGTGCGCCAGCTCGAAGCAGCCGCGGCGCTGGCCGGTGGCGCCGGTGAAGGCGCCGCGCTCGTGGCCGAAGATCTCGCTTTCCATCAGCTCGGGTGGCACGGCGGCGGCGTTGATCGCAACGTACGGGCCGTCGGCGCGCCGGCTCGAGCGCTGGATGGCGCGCGCCGTCAGCTCCTTGCCGGTGCCGCTCTCGCCGGTGATCAGCACCGTGGCGTCGGTCGCCGCCACCTCGCGGATCAGGTCGAACAGCTTGCGCATCGCCGGGCTGTCGCCGATGAAGCCTTCGAAGCCCGAGGCGCCGCCGTCGCGGTGCTCCAGGCTCTTGGCGCTCTGCCGGTCGCGCCCGTCGCGCTCGGCCGCCGCGAGGGTGGCGCGCAGGCGGTCGTGGTCGAGCGGCTTCTCGAGGAAGTCGTAGGCGCCGTCCTTCATCGCCTCGACCGCCATCTCGACGGTGCCGTGGGCGGTGATCAGCACCACCGGCCGGTCGGCGTCGCCGGCCAGCAGGCTGCGCATCAGCTCGTGTCCCGAGGTGCCGGGCATGACCACGTCCGAGATGACCACGTCGGGCCGCTCGGCGCGCACCTGCCGGAGCGCCTCCTCGGCGTTCGCCGCCAGCACCACCCGGTAGCCCCAGTCGGCGAGCCTCAGCGCCAGCGCCTCGCGCATGCCGGCGTCGTCGTCGACGACGAGGACCTTGCTGGCCACGGGGGGAGAGTATAAGCGGCGCGGTGGGGCGCTCAGGGCACGGTGTAGACGCGGCGGGCGTCGGCCCGCACCGCGGCCTCGTCGAGGGTCATCTCCTTGAGCCGCTGGGCGGCGAACAGCGGCGCCTGGTCGGCGTAGTGCGGCGAGTCGGGGCGGGAGGTGGCGCTGCCGTACTGGTGGATCGAGCGTATGCGCTGGGAGCCGTCGGGGTGCCAGGCGACGAAGGTGAACAGGCCGTCGCCGGCGCCCGCGGTCAGCACCCCGTCGTCGTCGGGGTCGAGACCGTAGACCGCGCGCAGCGTGTCGGGGCCGCCGGCCAGCGGCCAGCTCTCGCCGCCGCGCTCGAGCCGGTTGACCTCGCCCCACGGCAGCTCGAGCCGGCCGAACCAGCGCTCGAAGTCGGCGATGCAGTCGCGGAAGACCTCCTCGGCCGGCGCCGGCCGAACGCCCTTCTGCTCGGCCACCCACTCCTCGGTCAGCACGCAGACGGCGAGCGGCGCGGCGGTCGAGTCGAGCGCGGCGCGGCGGTCCCATCCCGCCAGCAGCCGCCGGCCCTCGGCCAGCGCGGCCGGCTCATCTTCGCTGCCGGCCTCGTCGAGGAAGACCGCCGACAGGTAGCGGTAGGCGCGCGACTCGGGCGCGTAGACGTGATCGAACTTGACCGCCTCGAGCTCGGCGCGGTCGACCGCCGGGTCGGCTCCCAGCAGATCGAGGCCGCGCCAGGCGCGGTTGGTCATGCGCGTGGGTAGCCCGAGCTCCGGCGGGAAGGCCGCGGGGTCCGGGTTGTCGGGCTCGGCGGTCACCCGGAACGGCGTCTGGTTGGCGCTCACCAGGAAGCCGGCGGACGGGTTCTCGACCTGCGGCATCTGGTCGAACGCCAGCCGCTCGTGCCAGACGAGGCGCGAGTCGTCGCCTGGCACGACCCCGCTCCAGTCGGGCCCGGCGGGTCTCAACGGCGAGGCCGAGTTGTGGACGAAGAAGATGTTGCCGGTGCGGTCGCCGTAGACGAAGTTGAGCGACGCCAGCGCCTCGAGCCGCATCGCCTGCTTCCAGCCCGCCAGGTCGCGCGCCCGGTTGAGCCGGTACCACTGCTCGACCTGGCGGATCTCGCCGTCGCCGGCGAAGCGCAGGGCGAAGCTGCCCGCGTCGGTGCGCAGCACCGGGCCGTGCACCGAGTAGAGCAGCTCGCGCTCGAGCGGCCAGTAGAGGTTGCCGAGGAGCCCCAGCTCGAGCCGCGCGGTGCGCCGCTCGAGCCGCCGCCACTCGCCGTCGAGCCGGTAGCGGTACGGGTCCTCGGGGTCGAGCTCCAGCCGGTAGAGGTCGACCAGGTCGGGCTTGTTGACCGTGGCGCTCCAGGCGGTGTCCGGCGTGGCGCCGACCGCCACCAGCGGCATCCCCGGGAACAGCCCGCCGAGCGCGTTCCAGCCCTCGCCGCTCACCAGGTGGGCCTCGTACCAGGCCACCGGCCCGCTGAGTGGCTGGTGCGAGTTGAGCACCACGCGGGTGGCGCCGTCGGCCGAGCGCCCCGGCGCCACCGCGATGGCGTTCGAGCCCGCCGGCAGCACGGCGGCGGCCAGCCCGAAGACGTTGCTCACCCGGCGCCGGCCTGCCGGCACCGCGCCGGGCGCCAGCAGCCTCTCCAGGTGGTCCTGGAAGCCGTAGAAGAACAGGTGCTGGAAGGCGAAGCCGACCACCAGGTCGTGCGGCCGCACCGGGTAGAGGAACCGCTCGACCCGCTCCGGGTGCTGGGCGGCGAAGTAGTTGAGCCCCGCGGCGTAGCCGGCGAGAAGCGCCCGGGTGTCGGCGGCGAGCTGGCTGTCGTAGCCGCGCTCGACCCACTCCTGCACGCCGAGGAGCTGGATCAGATAGTCACCCCTCACGCCCTCGAGCCCCCGCTCGCGACCCTGCCGGGCGCGGTAGAGCGGCAGCAGCGCCTCGTAGCTCTCGACGTCGTCCTCGGCGTGCGCGTAGGCCAGGCCGAAGGCGACGTCGGCATCCCGCTCACCGAAGATGTGCGGCACCCCCCACCGGTCGCGCACGATCTCGGCGCGGTAGCCGGCGGCGGCGGCGCGAAACGCCGCCGGGTCGAAGCCGGCGGCGCGGCGGTGCCCGAGGTAGAGGTGGAGCGCGAAGAGCGCCGCTGCCGCGAGCGCGACGGCCACCGCGGTTGTCCGGAGCCAGCGCAAGCGATCGTCTGCCGAGTTTCGGGCCCGGGCGCGCGGGGCCGGTCCGTCCGCGCGGCCGGGCAGGTGTGGCCGCAGGCTATCCCACCGCCGCCCGGCTGTGCGCCCGGCTCAGGACGCGGCCGCGGCCGCGCCGGCGGCGCGCGCCGCCTCCCACGCCAGCAGGGCGTGCTTGCGGGCGGCGCCCCAGCGGTAGTGGCCGAGACCGGTGGCCTCGCGCACCACGCGGTGGCACGGGATCAGGTAGCTCACCGGGTTGCGGCCCACCGCTCCGCCGACGGCGCGCGCCGCGCCCGGCTTGCCCAGCCGCCGGGCCAGGTCGCCGTAGCTGGTCACCGCGCCCGCCGGAATCCGCAGCAGCGCCTGCCAGACGCGCAGCTGAAAGTTCGTGCCGCGCACCAGCAGGTGGAAGGCGCCGGAGGGCGAGGCGGCACCGGCGGGGAAGATCCGCCCGACGAGCGGCTCGGTCGCGGCCGGCTGGCGCTGGAGCTCGGCGGCCGGCCAATTGGCGGCCAGCTCCTCGACGGCCTCCGCGGCCGGACGGCCGGCGAGGAACTCGAGAGCGCAGATGCCGCGCGCGGTGGCCGCCACGAGGCAGTCGCCGAACGGCGTCTCGTGCACCCCCCAGCGGATCACCAGCCCGGCGCCGCCGGTGCGGAACTCGCCGGGCGACACCGCCTCGAGGGTGACCATCAGGTCGTGCAGCCGGCCGGGGCTCGACAGCCCGGCCTCGAAGGCGGCGTCGAGCACCGAGCGCGACTCGCGCAGCGCCCGCTTGGCGTGCTCTGCGGTCAAGAACTGCAGGAACCGCTTGGGCGTGGTGCCGGCCCAGCGCGCGAACAGGCGGTGGCAGTGGTGGGGGCTCAGCCCCATGACCTCGGCGACCTCGTCGAGCGAGGGCTGCCGGTCGCCGTGCTGTTCGAGGAACAGCACGGCGCGCTCGACGCGCCGGTAGTCGGCGGAAGTGGCTTCGGAACTCATCGGCTCGGCAATCATGATGCCGCCAAGCTACCGGTGCTCGCAACAGGCGGCAACCCGGATCTTGCGGCCCTGTCCTGAGCGCAGCGAAGGACCTCAGCACCGTCTCCGGCAGGCCATCACCGGCTCGCAGCAGGTCCGCAGTTACAGCACTGCGGCTTCGGCCCGGTTGCTCGGCCGTGCGGGCCCCGGGGCTGCGCTCCAAAGGCGAGGGTGATGTCGCTCCGCCCCGGGCCCCACCCGGCTCGACGCACCCTCCCGTTCCGGCTCTCGCTCTTCTCTCGCTTCGAAGACCGGCCTATCTGCCGTAGGGCCGGTCGAGCTCCAAGATGTAGAGGCTGGCCGTGCCGCCGGAGAGCGGCTCGACGGTGATCAGCAGGCGGTCGCCGTCGGGGCTCCAGCTGGCCGAGCGGACGGCGACGGCGCCCGAATAGTCGTCGGAGAAGACGTCGTTGAACCGGGTCAGCCGCTGCGGGCTGCCGCCGTCGAGGCGCATCATCCACAGGTCGAGCGGCGGTCCGGCCGGGCCCGGCCGGGCGAGGACGTCGCGGTTCGAGGCCCAGACGATCCAGTCGCCGTTCGGGGCCAGGGCGGGGTGGCGGTTGAATGCGGCCTCGCCGCCGGTCAGGACGCGCGCCTCGCCGCCGTCGAGCCGCAGCTCGTAGACGTCAGTGGCGGCTTCCGGGCCCTGCCCCGGGCGGTCGGCGGCCAGCACCAGGCCGCGGTCGTCGGGCGTAAAGTCGGACGGCTCGTAGAAGGTCTGCCCGGCGCGGAGCTCGTGGCCGCGTGCCCGCCGCAGCCGCGGCACGCCGCGGCGCAGGCTGAGCTCGGCCACCCTGAGCGCCCACTGCCCCCAGGCGCCGCCGCCCGCCGCCACCCGCTCCGCCCACGCCAGCCGGTCGCCCTCGCGCGAGAAGGCCGGCGCGTGCACCCGGCCGCCCGTGCCGCGCTCGACGAGGCCGGTGAGGTTGTAGAAGGCGCGGCCGTCGTCGCTGATCAGCCAGATGTCGTTGCCCAGGTTGCGCCCGGGCACCTGGAGGAACGGCTCGTTCGAGCCGGCTCGGCGGAACGGCTTCGCGACCTCGAACGCCAGGTAGCGGCCCGAAGGGTGCCAGACCGGGTTGCCGGTGTGCCGCTTGCGGAAGGTCAGCGGGTCGCAGGTCAGGCAGCGCGCCTCGCGGCCGTCGGGGCGGGCGACGTAGAGGCGCGCGTAGCCTTCGCGGTCGACGCGGTCGAAAGCGATGCGGTCGCCCTGGCGCGACCAGTCGGCGCGGCCGGCGTCGTCCGAGACCAGGCGCAGCGTGCGCACCGGCCCCTCGCCGGTGTCCGGTGCGCTCGAGGGCGGCTGCGCCAGGGCGGCTGTGAGGACGCCGAGCGCCAGCGCGGCGAAGGGCACGCCCCACCGCCGGCGAGGCTTCACTCGCGGCGGTCCCCCAGGCTGATGCCCAGGTCGCGGGCCGTCTGCACCGTGTCGCCGTCGAGCGGCACGGTCTTCATCCGCCCGATGGTCGACGACAGCGGCACCGTCTTGACGTCCGGCGGATCGAGCGCGACCATCACCGAGAACGTGCCCGCCGCCGCCACCCGCACCGCCGCCGCCCCGAACCTCAGCGCCAGCAGCCGGTCGTAGGCCACCGGGGAGCCACCGCGCTGCAGGTGGCCCAGCACCAGCGCGCGGGTGTCCTTGCCGGTGCGCTCGGCGATGGCGGCCGCCACCTGCTCGGCAATGCCGCCCAGTCGCTCGTTGCCGCCCACCGGCGCCTCGCCGCGCGTCACCCTCTCGCCGCCGGCCGGCGTGGCGCCCTCGGCCACCACCACGATGCTGAACCGGCGACCGCGCGCCTCGCGCGAGCGGACCTTGTCGCACACCGCCTCGATGTCGAACGGGATCTCGGGGATGAGCGCCACGTCGGCGCCGCCGCCGACGGCGGCGTGGAGCGCGATCCACCCGGCGTAGCGCCCCATCACCTCCACCACGAATACGCGCTCGTGCGCCTCGGCGGTCGAGTGCAGCCGGTCGACCGCGTCGGTGGCCACCGCCACCGCCGTCTGGAATCCGAAGGTCACCACCGTGCCGTCGAGGTCGTTGTCGATCGTCTTGGGCACCCCGATGATCGGCAGCCCCTTGCGGGCCAGCCGGTGGGCGATCTGCATCGAGCCGTCGCCGCCCACCGCGATGAGCGCGTCGAGCCCCAGGGCGTGGAAGTTCGCCACCAGCTCGTCCGAGCGGTCGACCTCGACCAGCGAGCCGTCTGCCTGCTTTTGCGGGTAGGCGAACGGGTGGCCGCGGTTGGTGGTGCCGATGATGGTGCCGCCCTGGTGGCTGATGCCGCGCACCGCGTCGCGGTCGAGCCGGACGATGTCGCGGGTGTCGAGCAGGCCCTCGTAGCCGCGGCGGATGCCCAGCACCTCCCAGCCGCGACTCAGCGCGCCCAGGGTCACCGCGCGGATCACCGCGTTGAGCCCCGGGGCGTCGCCGCCGCCGGTCGAGATGGCGATGCGGTGGATGGTGTCGGCCATGGCGGTCGGGTCGCGGGCGAGCCGCAGTCTACCGCCGCGCCGCGCGCCCGGTACGGCGGCCGTCAGTTGGGCGGCGGCTGCGGAGCGTCGGGCGGCGGCAGGTGGGTCTCCTCCAGCTCCCAGGCCTCCTCGAGGGCCGCCGCGCGGCGGCGCTTGCGTTGGTAGGCGGCGGCGGCGACCGCCAGCACCACCAGCCACAGGGTGGCCGAGCTGCTCAGGATCGGAAACCACCGGTACCAGAACGAATGGCGCCGCCAGAACGCCTCGAGCGCGCGCTCCAGCTCGCTGCCGGTGGCGCGGAAGAACGCCTCGTCGAACTCGAGGCCAGCAGCCAGGCCGTCCAGGATCCTGGCCGGGGCGCGGCGGCCGTAGCGCTGCACCAGGTAGCGCATCAGCGCACCCGCGACGGCGTAGGCGCGGGTCACCTCGAGCGGGCCGCCGGCGAACATCCGCTCCACCTCGGCCAGCGGCAGCTCGGCGCGGCGCAGCAGCACCAGGGTCAGTCGCGCCCGGTCCTCGAGGTTCCAGGAGCTGCCGGCGAGCATCGCCAGCCCCTCGTTGAACCAGCGCGGCACCGGCCGCCCGGCGCTGGCGCGCGCCACCAGCACGTGGCTGACCTCGTGCACCAGCAACTCCTCGAGCGAGCTGTCCGGATAGCGCGGCGTGCGCTCGGGCAGCAGCACGACGCGGCCGAGCGCGCCGTAGGCGTAGCCCGACACCCACGGCGGCGCGGCGTCCGCCGCCGGCGAGCCTTCGGGCGCCAGCACCACCCGCACCGGCGGCCCGGGAGTGATCATTCCGGCGAGTCGCATGGCGGCCTCCAGACGGTACGGCTCGATCCGCTCCAGCCGAGCGGCCACCGCCGCCAGCTCAGCCGGCGCTTCGAACTCGAGCACCGGAACGGGGGCGGCGAGGGCGGCCGTCACGGCCAGCAGCAGAACGCCTCCAAGGGCCACCGGGCGGAGCATGGTCCGATCGTAGCTTGAGGGCTTGGGGGCTCGGGGGCTTGAGGACTGAGGGCTTGGGGGCTTGGAGCAGCTCGCCGGGAGGGAGCGCCGAGCCGGCGGGGGCCCCGGCTGGCCACGCGACCGGGCCCTGCCGCCAACGTAGCTGCCACGCCTCCCACCGTCAGTAGGGCTTGGGGGCGTCGAGAACGCAGCCGGCCGGGCGCGCTCCCTTTGTTATCCTTTCGAGCTCCCCTGGAGGCCCCGTTGGGCCCATGAGGCTTCTCGCTACCGCAACCGCACTCCTGCTCGCCACCCCGCTGCTCGGCTCGTCGTCGGCCGATGCGATCCTCGGGCTGTGGAGCACCGAGCCCACCGACCAGGGCTACGCGCACGTCGAGATCAGCGAGCGGGACGGCGTCTACTCCGGCCGCATCGTCTGGCTGTCGGAGCCCGATTTTCCGCCCAGCCACGAGCGCGCCGGGCAGCCGAAGCTGGATCTGCTCAACCCGGACCCGGCCGAGCGCGGCCGTCCGGTCCTCGGGCTGCCGCTGCTCGACGGCTTCGAGTACGCCGGCGACGGGCAGTGGAAAGGAGGGCGGGTCTACGACCCCGAGAGCGGCAAGACCTACCGCTCGAAGATCGAGCTGACGCCGGACGGCCGGCTCAAGGTGCGGGGCTACGTCGGCATCTCGCTGCTCGGGCGCACCACCGTGTGGCGGCGGCCCGAGGGGGGTTGAGGGGTGCCGTGGGACCCGCATGTGCTCTGGGTCGCCGGCCTGGCGGCGACGGCCGGCCTGGCGGCGGGCGCCGGTCTGTCCTGGCTGGGCGCCGGCCGCGCGCGGCGCCGGCTGGAGGAAGAGCTCCGCGCCGGCGAGCGCCAGCTCGAGGAGCGGCTGGAGGCCGAGCGGCTGGCCGCCGGCGAGCTGCAGGAGAAGCTGGTGCGGCTCAAGGAGGAGGTGGCCGCTCGCGAGGTGCGGCTGCAGGAGGCCGGCGTCCGGGCGAGCGGCGCCGAGGCCGAGTGCGAGCGGCTGGCGGGCGAGCTCGAGCGGGCCGAGGGCGACCGCGACGCGCGGGCGGCGCGTGCCGACGGACTCGAGCGCGAGCTCGAGGAGGAGAGTGCCCGGCGCGAGCGGCTCGAGTCGGAGCTGGCCGAGGCCGGCGAGCGGGCGGAGGCGCTCGGCTCCGAACTCGACGCGGGGCGCCGGCAGAGCGAGGAGCTCGAGGCCGCGCTCGACGGCGAACGTCGCCGAGTCGAGGAGCTCGCCGGTGAGCGCGACGCGGCCCGGCGGGACCTCGAGGAGGCTGGCGAGGAGCTGGCCGGCCTGCGGGAAGAGCTGGCCGCCGCCGCGCGGCTGGCCGACGAGCGGGCCGAGGAGCTGGCCGCCGCCGGTCGCCGGGCGGAGGAGCTCGCCGGCGAGCTGGCCGGCTCGCGCGAGGCCGAGAGCTCGCTCGGCGAGGAGCTGGAATCGCTGCGTCGGGAGCACGATCGCGCAGCGGCCGCGCGCGACGAGCAGGCCGCGGCCCGGCGCGAGCTGGAAGCCACGCTGGAAAGCGAGATGGCCGCGCGCGAAGAGGAGCACCGCCGGCACGACGAGCTGGCCGCGCAGCTCGAGGAGCGCGACGCGCGGCTCGAGACAGGGGTCGCCGACCTCGAGCGGGCGCGCGCCGAGCTCGACCAGGCGCGCGCCGAGCTCGCCGCGGCCGCCGACCAGAACTGCGAGCTCGAGCAGCGCCTGGCGGCGGCGGACAGCCACGCCGGCGAGCAGCGCCGCGCGCTCGAGAAGCGCGACGCCCGGCTGGCCGAGCGCGACAGCGAGCTCGAGGCGGCAGCCGCTCGCCGTGCCGAGCTCGAGCAGGAGCTCGCCTCCTCCCGCCGCTCCTCGGAGCAGCTCCAGGCGCGGCTGACCGCCGAGCGCGAGGAGCTCGCCGCCCGGCTGGTCGAGCTCGAGGCCGAGCTCGAGGCCGTCCGTGAGCGCGGCGCCGAAGCGGCGCGTGAGCTCGAAGGCCGGCTGGAAGCCGAGCGCGCCGCCCGGCAAGAGGCCGAGCAGGATCTCGATGCCGCCCGCCGACGGATCGCCGAGCTCGAGCCGCCTCCACGGCGCGAGCCCGCGGGCGACGAAGCCGTGGGACGGATTCGCGACGACGATCCGCGCTTCATCACTTTCAAGTAGCCTTCGCCCCGAGCCGCCCGCCCCGGGCGGGCTCCCCCGATCGGCCCCTCAGCTCTCGCCCCCACCGTGCCGCCGACCCGTCTCTGCCGATCCGAGCGCCGCCCGGTGAGCCGCGCGGCGCGGCTGGCCGGCGGGGTGCTGGTGGCTGCTTTGCTCGGCTGCCAGCCCGCGCCGCCGGTCCCGGACGGCGAACCGACCCTGGCGCTGGTGATCGTCGTCGACCAGTTCCGGGCCGACTACCTCGAGCGGTTCGACGCGCTGTTCACCGGCGGCCTGCGCCGGCTCGTCGACGAAGGCGCGGTGTTCACCGACGCCCACCACCGCCACGCGGTGACCCACACCGCGCCCGGCCACGCCAGCCTGGTGACCGGCTGCCACCCTCGGCGCCACGGCATCATCTCCAACTACTGGATCGACCCCGGCGAGCGGCGGCGGGTCTACTCGGTGGGCGACCGGCGCCACGGCGTCTCGCCGGCGCGGCTGCTGGTGCCGACGCTCGGCGACTGGCTCGAGGAGCGCGGGCGGCGCTCGAAGGTCTTCGCGCTGAGCGGCAAGGACCGCTCGGCGGTGCTGCTCGGCGGCTTCGCGGCCGACGGTGCCTACTGGTACGACGGCGGCGAGTGGGAGAGCTCGTCGTACTACCGCCGCCGCCGGCCGGGGTGGCTCGACGAGTTCAACGGCGAGGGCGCTCTCGCCGACCGCTTCGCCACCGCCTGGCGGCCGCGGCCGTTGCCGCCCGAGGCGGTGGCCGCGGCCGGCGTCGAGGAGGTCGACCTCGGTCCTCACCGGCCGGGCCTGCCGCTGGTCTTCGGTGGGTTCTCGGTGACCGCCGACGAGGGTTTCTTCGACCAGCTCCCCTACTCGCCCTGGATGGACGAGTCGATGACCCGGCTGGCCGAGCGGCTGATCGTCGAGGAGGGCCTCGGTCTCGACCGCTGGCCGGACCTGCTGGCGCTCGGCTACTCGGCGCTCGACTACGTCGGGCACCGCTACGGCCCGCACAGCCGCGAGGTGATGGAGATGGTGCTCGAGCTGGACGCCCGGCTCGGCGAGCTGCTGGGCTTCGTCGAGCGCCGGCTCGGACCGGGCAAGGTGGTGGTGGCGCTCAGCGCGGACCACGGCGTCGCTCCGGTGCCCGAGCTGGGGCACGGCGGGCGGCGGATGACCGCCGAGGACGCGTTGTGCTTCCAGACCGCCAACCGCCGGCTGGCCGAGGAGCTCGGCGAGGCGCAGTGGCTGCTCGACGGACCGTTCGTCAACCCGGCGGCTCTCGCCGCCACCGGCGTCGAGCGTGAGATAGCGGAGCGGGCCGCCGCCGGGCTGCTGGCCGCCTGCCCCGGGGTCGAGCGGATCTGGCGCCGCGGCGAGCTGACGGCGGCGGAGCCGCCGCCGGGCGCCGGCGAGGCGTTCTACTGGAACTTCCACCCGGCGCGCAGCCCCGATCTCGAGCCGCAGTTCGAGCCGTACTTCACGCCCACCGTGTCGTCCGCGGCGACCCACGGCAGCGCCTATCCGTACGACTCCCACGTGCCGCTCGTCTTTCTGGCGCCGGGCCTCACGCCGAGGCGCGACGGCGCGCCCGCGGCGACCGTCGACCTGGCGCCGACCGTGGCGGCGCTGCTCGGGCTGGCGCCGCCGGAAGGTCTCGACGGCGTCGACCTCGGGCCCCGACTGAGGAGGGCACCATGAGAGAAGCGATCCGCACCGGCGTCAGCTTCGGCCTCACCTCGGGCGTGCTCACCACGCTCGGCCTGATCGTAGGTCTGTACGCCGGTACCCGCTCCCGGCTGGCGGTGATCGGCGGCATCTTCACCATCGCCGTCGCCGACGCGCTGTCCGACGCCCTCGGCATGCACGTCCACGAGGAGGCGGAAAACCAGCACACGCCGGCGCAGATCTGGACCGCCTCGGGCGCCACCTTCGTCGCCAAGCTGGTGACCAGTCTGAGCTTCCTGGTGCCGCTGTTCCTGCTCGAGCTGCCGACCGCGATCCTGGCCTCGGCGGCATGGGGCTTCGCCCTGCTGGCCTGGCTCAGCTACCGGCTGGCGGTGAGCCAGGGCGAACGGCCGTGGAAGGCGATCGTCGAGCACCTGACGGTCGGGGCGGCCATCGTGGCGATCACCCACTTCGTCGGTGCGTGGATCGCCCGCACCTTCAACTGAGCTAGCGCGTCAGGCGGTTGATGCGGCGCTTGGCGTCGTCGAAGTGGCGCGACGAGTCGGGCACTTTCTGGTAGGCCAGGACGGCCTCGTCCTTGCGGTCGAGCTTGCGGTCCAGGATCTGGCCGGCCTTCCACCAGGCGTCGTAGCCGGTTCTCGGGAACCGCTCGCCGAGCTGGGAGAAGGCGGCGGCCGCCAGCTCGAAAGCCTTCTCCTCCTCGCACAGCGTGCCCAGCTCCCACAGCGCGCGCTCGGACTGGGCGGCTCGCGGGTAGCGAGCGGTCAGATCGCGGTAGGTGAGGAGCGCTGCCGGTACCCGTCCGAGCTGCGGGTCGGTGGCGGTCGACTTGAGCTCCAGCTCGATCTCCGCCCTGGCGGCCAGCGCCGCCGGCGCCTGGTTGGAGGCCGGGAAGCCGTCGGCCACTGCCTGGTACAGGTCGCGCGCCGCCGTCAGCGAGTCGCGGTCGCCCGCGGCGTGCACCAGCCGGGCGTGCTCGAACGCCGCTTCGGCGGCGCGCGGGCTGTCGGGGAAGCGGCTGCCGATCTCGACCAGCGTGGCCAGCGCCTGCTCGGTACGCCCCTCCTCGCGATGCACCAGCGCGGTCAGCCAGTAGGCCTCGGGCAGCAGGTTGCTGTCGGGGTGGTCGGCGACGAACCGCTCGAGGTCGGCGAGCGCCGGCCCGAACAGCCCGGCGGCGAACTTGTCGCTCGCGACCCGGAGGTCTTCGCGCTCGACCTCGGCGACGGCAGGCTCCGGGGTGGCCGCCGGCCTGGCGGCCGCCGGCGCCGGCCGTGCCGGCGGCTGGCGCGGGGTGGCGGCGGCCGGGGGCGGCGCCGGCGCGGGCTCTTGCTCTTCTGCGGCCTCCGCGGCTGCGGGTTCCGGCGCCGGCTCCTCGCGGCCGGCCGCCGGTTCGAGGGCGGCGATCTCGGTTTCGCCGGCGCGAGGCGCGGCGGTCGACGGCGCGTCGCGCCCGAGCACCAGGTAGGCGGCGCCGGCTCCCAGCACCACCAGCACCGCCACGGCGGCCAGCACCAGCCGCCGCTTGCGGCCGCGCAGCACCGAGCGCGTCGAGTGCAGCAGGATCTTGGAGGTGCCGCGCGAGATCCCGCGCAGCTCGTCGACCAGCCCGAGCCGCAGCCGGTCCTCCAGCCGGTCGAGGTCGGCGAGCAGGCGGCCGACCGTCGGGTAGCGGGCGGCCGGGTCGGTCTCGAGACACCGGAGCACCACCGGGTCGATGTCGGGCGGTATCTCGCTGTTGAGCTGGCTGGGCAGGCTGAAGCGGCCGACCGGCACCCGCCCGGTGAGCATCTCGTACAGCGTCACCCCGACCGCGTAGATGTCGGCGCGGTGGTCGGCGCCGGCCATGTCGGCGGCCTGCTCGGGGGCCATGTAGTGCAGTGTGCCGAGCGACAGCTCGGCGGTCGACAGCGTCCCCTGCTGGCGCGAGATGGTCTCCACCCGGCTGATCCCGAAGTCCGCCAGCTTGACCACCGACAGGTCCTCGGACACCAGCACGTTGCGCGGGTTGAGATCGCGGTGGACGATGTTCTGGCGGTGCGCCGCCTCCAGCCCGCGGCAGATGCCGCGCGCCACCGAGAACACCTCGTGCAGCGACAGCCGCCGCTGGCGCATGACGGCGTCGAGCGAGGTGCCGGGCACGTACTCCATGACGAAGTAGGGCAGCTCGTTCTCGCTTCCCTGGCCGAGGATCTTGACCACGTTGCGGTGGTCGAGCAGCGACACCGCCTTGACCTCGCGCTCGAACCGCTCGACCCGGGTGGCGTCCTCGGCAAAGCGGCGCGGCAGCACCTTGATCGCCACCAGCCTGTTGGCCGCCGGCTCGACCGCCTTGTAGACCTGTCCCATGGCGCCCTGGCCGAGGACGCCGAGCACTTCGTAGGGGCCGATCGTGCGCGGGTGGTCAGCGGTCATCGATTTCGAAGGCGATGACCGTATCACCCACCTCGATGCGGTCGAAGTCGCGCAGCACACGGCTGGTGACCGGCTCACCGTTGACCCGGGTGCCGTTGTGGCTGTCGAGGTCGGACAGCACGTAGGCGCCGTCGGCCCACTCGATCTTGAAGTGCTCCTTGCTCGCCTGCAGCTCGGTCAGGCTCAGGTCGCAGGCACCCGAGCGGCCGGCGGTGACCGGCTCGCCGAAGACGCGGCACGAGCGCCCGCGATCCTGGCCGCGCGCCACGTACAGCCGCGCCGGATACGGCGCGTCTTCGTCCCTGCGCTCGCCCGCGCGCGGCGCGCGCGCCAGCTGCACGGTGCTGGCTCGCGGCTCCACCTCGAGGGTGCGGATGGGGAACGGGATGGTGATGTCGCGGCGGCGGAACTCCTCCCAGATCTCGCTCCGCACGTGGCTCAGGATGCGCGGCTTGTGCGCAATGTCGTCGATCCAGATGCGCAGCTCGTAGACGATCGCGCTGTCGCCGAAGTCGTGCAGGAAGACCGCCGGTGACGGCTTCTCGAGCACCGTGTCGACGCGCTCGGCGACGTCGAGCAGCGCCTGCTTCACCCGGTAGGGCGGTGTCCGGTAGTGCACGCCGACGTAGACCCGCTCGAGGTGCAGCGGGTGGGGGTAGAAGTAGTTGAGAATCTGCTCGTCGGCGATCCTGCCGTTTGGGATCACCAGGTTGTCGTTGTCGCGCGTCCTGAGATGGGTGGTGCGCCAGGTGATGTCCACCACCCGGCCCTCGACGTCGCCGAAGCGGATCCAGTCGTTGATGCGGAACGGCCGGTCGAGACTGATCACGATGCCGGCGAAGAAGTTGCCCAGGATCGGCTGCAGCGCCAGGCCGAGCACCAGCGAGGTCACCGCGCTGGTCGCCACCAGCGCGGTCATCTCGAGCTCCGGAAAGACCAGCTTGAGCGTGATCAGCGCCGCCACCAGGTAGACCGCTCCCATGGTCACCAGCGGCAGCATCGGTGGCAGCCGCAGGCCGCGGTGGGTGTGCAGGTGGACGTCGAAGAAGTACAGCCCGGCGACCCGTAGCACCAGGATGGTGAGGACGAACAGCAGCGTCCAGGTGACGAACCGGTCCAGCTGGTCGACCCGGCCGACGTCGAACAGGGTGAACAGCTTGAGCCCGGCGGCCAGCGCAGCCACGTGGAGCGGGAACGCCAGCCGCGCGACCAGCCGGAAGCGACGCTTGAGCAGCGTCACCAGCCCGATGAGGGCGGCGGCGAGGCCGACGGCGGCGGCTGTGGCGAGCGGTGCGTTCATCGCGCCAGGAGGGCCGCTCGTCGCGGCCGGGTAGAAAGCGGCTCGATGCTAGCGCTCCCGGCGGCGCGGGTTCAATGCCGCGCGCCCGGCGCGTGAGAGGATCGGCGCAGCGCGGCGTGCCCCAGGCGGCGGAGCGCGGCAGACATGGCGCCACCCACCCGGTCACCGTCCAGCCAGCAGCCCGCGGCCTCGCCCCCCGCCGGCGGCGCCGCGGCTGCTGCTGCCGGCCACTACCCGTTCCGGCCGTGGGTGCGCTCCACCTGCCGCCGGGCGATGGTGTGGGGAGTCGGCGTGGTGGCGCTGCTGGGCGGGGTCGCCTGGCTGCTCCGGACCCCGGGCAGCGCGCCGCTCGGGCGGGCGTTCGGCGTGCTCGCCGGCTACGGGCTGCTGTTCTGGCTCACCCTGCTCAAGGTGTGGTGGACGGCCGGCCGCCCGGCGGTGTCGGTCGACGGCGAGGGTGTCGCCTACCAGCCGCTCCACACCTTCCGTCCTCGCCGCATCCCCTACGGCACCATCCTGGCCTCGGGTCCGCGCGCCGGCACCCAGTCGCTCCAGCTCGTGGTGCGCAAGCCCAGCGGCCGCGCCCGCCCGCTGTTCCTCAACCTCGGCGTCATCCGCGGCCGCCACCGCCTGCTCGCCGAGCTCGACCGCCACCTCGCCGCCGCCGGCCTCGCCCCCGACCCCCGCTCCCCCCACACCTGGCGCCACCCCGAAGCCGCCGACCTGGTGCTCGAATAGGCGCCAGACCCTCGGGCCTTGGACTCGAAGGCTCGACCACCGGGCCTGTCGACACCGGAGGATCCCGACCCCGGGGAGCCGCCGGGCACGGATCCGCAAGCACCGCGAACAGGATGACTCCGCGTCCAGAACGCCTCGGGCGCCGCGGCCGATCCCCACCGGAGACCGGCGTCAGAGTCGAGGGGAGAGGGTCCCAGGTAGCTCTCGGCCAGCGCAGCGCAACACCGCTTGGAGTCCGACACCGACGCCTGCAAACCGAGTGCAGGCGAGCGCCCCACTTCAAAGTCCGACTGCGCGCCAGCCGGTACCCTGGGACCCTGTCCCCTCGACTCCGAGCCGGCCGGGCCAGCAGCTCAACCGCTGCTAAGTCACCCGCTCCACAAACGCCCTCCACGCCTCCCTCTCCTCCCCCGCCTCTGCCGCGCTCCACCGCGGCTCGACAAGGGCGCGACGGGCCGCCGGCTCGGCGAGCGGTGCCGGGTCGCCGGTGAGCCCGGCGCGCGCCAGCCTGGCGATGCCGGCGAGGCCGGTCTCCTCCTGTGCCGACACCTCGACCGGCAGCTGCGCCAGGTCGGCGACCAGCGCGGTGAGGCCGGCCAGCCGGGTCAGCTTGCCGCTCACTCGCAGCGCCGCGATCTCGACCCCCGCCGCCCGGATCGCCTCGGCGCAGTCGACCACCCGTTGGGCGACGCCGGCCAGCACTCCCGCCACCAGCTCGCGCGGGCCGTGCTCGGGCGTCAGCCCCTCGATCGCGGCGCGGGCCGCGGGTCGCCACCACGGCGCCGCCAGGCCGGCGAACGCCGGCAGCACACGCGGTAGACGGCGCGGGTCGAGCGGTTGCTCGCGCCACGCCTCCAGCCGTTCGCCGGTCAGCCGGCAGGCCCAGTCGACGGCGCTGCCGGCGCTGTTGACCGAGCCCTCGAGCTGGAACCTCCGACCGGCGGGCGTCGAGGCGAGCACCGCGCTCAGCAGCCCGTCGCCGCGTTGCGGCCGCTCGCCGCAGGCGGCCAGCACGAAGGCGCCGGTGCCGAAGTGGGTAGCGGCCACGCCACTCTGCCAGCCGCCGTGGCCGAGCAGGGCGGCCTGCTGGTCGCCTGCGGCGGCGGTGATCGGGACACCGTTCCAGCGGCCGCGCTCGGCGGCGCTCGGCAGCACCGGCGGCAACGCCGCCGCCGGCACCGCGAACAGCTCGCACAGCCAGGGATCCCACTCGCCGGCGGCGAGCCCGTACAGCAGCATCCGTCCGGCGTGGCCCGGCTCGGTGGAGGCCCGGCCGGTCAGCCGCTGGAGCAGAAAGGCGTCGAGCGTGCCCGCCACGAGCTCGCCGCTGCCGGCCCGCGCCGCACCGTCGGGCAGCCCGGCCAGCAGGCCGGCCAGCTTGGGAGCCGCGTAGTAGGGCGACAGCCGCAGGCCGGTGCGCTCGGCCACCGCGGCGGCGTGGCCGGCGAGCACCGCCACGCGCGCCGACTCCCGCCGGTCCTGCCAGGAGAGCGCCCGGGTCAACGGCGCGCCGTCGGCGCGCTCCCAAACCAGGCAGGTCGAGCGCTGGCAGGTGACGCCGATGGCGGCCGGCGCGGCGGTGCGAGTGAGCCGGGCCAGCACCTCCTCGACGCTGGCGACGAGCTCCTCGGGGTCGTGCTCGACCCGGGCGCCGTCGGCGGTGCGGGCCACCGGCCGGGCGGCCTCGGCCAGCACCGCTCCGTCCGCCGCAACCACCGCACCCTTGGTGGCGGTCGAGCCCTGGTCGACGACCGCGACGAGAGGCTCGGCGGCGCTCATCGGCCGGGGTTGGCGCCGGCTGCCGGCCGGCGGGCGCCGTCGGACAGGCTGTCGGGCGGGCTGTCGTGCTCCATGCGCGCAGTCTACGCCGCCGTCTGCTGTCGCCGCGGAGGGAGGGCGCTCGCCGCGCCGGCCGACGTTAGAATGCCGCCATGCGCTGGCGCGGCAGGAGACAGAGCAGCCGGGTCGAGGACCGCCGCGGGCGCTCCGCGGTGGGTAAGGGTGTCGGCATCGGCGGCGGCGGGCTGCTGCTGGTGCTGCTGTTCGTGGTGCTCACGGGGCGCGATCCGCAGGAGGTCATGGAGGTCATCCAGCAGGCCCCGGTGGGCGGTCCCTCGGCCTCGCTGCCCGGCGACGGTGGGCCGGCCGGTCCGCCGAGCGACGAGCTGGGCCAGTTCGCCGCTACCGTGCTGGCCGACACCGAGGACACCTGGAACCTGCTGTTCAGCCAGGCTGGTCTGAGCTACCGCGAGCCGAACCTGGTGCTGTTCAGCGGTGCGGTGCGCTCGGGCTGCGGCTTCGCCTCGGCGCAGGTCGGGCCGTTCTACTGCCCGGCCGACGGCAAGGTCTACCTCGACCTGAGCTTCTTCGACCAGCTCGCCCGCCGTTTCGATGCGCCGGGCGACTTCGCCCAGGCCTACGTGATCGCGCACGAGATCGGCCACCACGTGCAGAACCTGCTGGGGGTGAGCGGCAAGGTGCGCGAAGCGCAGGAGCGGAGGTCGCGGGCGGAGGGGAACCAGCTGTCGGTGCGGCTCGAGCTGCAGGCCGACTGCCTGGCCGGGGTGTGGGGCCACCACGCCAACCGCCAGCGCCAGATGCTCGAGCCGGGCGACGTCGAGGAAGGGCTGCGCGCCGCCGCCGCCATCGGCGACGACCAGATGCAGCGGCGCGCCACCGGCACCGTCCAGCCGGAGTCGTGGACCCACGGCTCCTCCGAGCAGCGGGTGGCCTGGCTGCGGCGCGGCCTCGAGTCGGGCGACCCGGACGCCTGCGACACCTTCGCCGGCTGAGCCGTTCCGCCATCCGCGGCGGTGGGTGATGGCTGCTAGGATGCCGCCGCCGGCGCGACGGGGCGGCGGGCCGGCCGCGGGCATGAGTGATCCGCTGATCATCCTCCACGTCGAAGACGATCCGGCGCACGCCGAGCTGGTGCGCGAGGGCTTTCGTGGC
Source organism: Thermoanaerobaculia bacterium (assembly GCA_041574955.1). Lineage (GTDB taxonomy): Bacteria > Acidobacteriota > Thermoanaerobaculia > Multivoradales > JAHEKO01 > CALZJC01. Next base: position 48,745 of record JBFGNS010000007.1, read on the forward strand.
CACCGGCTGCCGCACGAGATCCGGCACGTGGCGAGCGGCGCCGAAGCGCTCGACTACCTGCTGCAGCGTGGCGCCTACGCCGAGGCCGACGACTGCCCGCGGCCGGACGTGGTGCTGCTCGATCTCAGGATGCCGGGCATGGACGGGATCGACGTGCTGGCTGAGATGCGGGCCAGCGACGAGCTCAGGGATCTGCCGGTGGTGATCCTCACCACCTCCGACGCCGACAACGACCGTCTCGAGGCTTACAGGAACCAGATCAGCGCCTACATCGTCAAGCCGATGGGCTTCGACAGCATGGCGGTGCTGCTCGACGTGATCAGCCTGGCGCTCAAGAAGTAGCGCTGGCCGGGCGCTCCCGATGCCGGCCCCGCCCCAGCTCCCCGCGCCCACCTACGAGCTCACCCTGGACGGCGTGGCGATCGGCCACGGCACCGACCAGAACGGCATGACCGGGGTGACCGTCATCGTCTGTCCGGAGGGTGCCACCGCCGCCGCCGAGGTGCGGGGCACGGCCACCAGCACCCGGCAGTTCGACTCGCTGGTGCGTGCCCACCACCTGGGCGCCAGGGCGCATGCCGTGGTGCTGGCTGGCGGCAGCGGCTACGGTCTGGGCTGCGCCGACGCGGTGGCGGATTGGCTCGAGCGGCGCGGTCACGGCCTCGACACCGGCACCCGGCGGGTTCCGGTGGTGCCCACCGCCATCCTGTTCGACCTCGGCTTCGGCGATCCGCGGGCGGCGCCCAGCCGCGAGCTGGCGGCGGCCGCGGTCGACGCCGCCGGCCGCGGAGAGGTCGCGAGCGGCAGCGTCGGCGCCGGCACCGGCGCCACGGTCGGCAAGGCACTGGGGCGCGAATCGGCGATGAAGGGCGGATTCGGCTTCGTCAGCCTGCGCGGCCCCACCGGCGTGACGGTGGCGGCGGCGGTGGCGGTGAACGCCTTTGGCGACGTGCGCGATCCCGACACCGGGCGGATCGTGGCCGGCTGCCGGCAGGGCGGCGAGCTGGTCGGAGCCGACCGCGTGATGGCGGCGCTGGCTCCCGGCAGCCGGCATCCGTGGGAGGGCAACACCACCCTGGCGGTGGTTGTGACCGATGCGCGGCTGGCCAAGAACGAGGCGCGAAAGACGGCCGAGATGGCGTTCGGCGGTCTCTACAGGTCGCTGCTGCCGGCGGTGTCGCTGTACGACGGCGACCTGGTGGTCACCCTGGCCACCGGCCGGGTCGCGGCCCACGTCCACACCGTCGGCGTGCTGGCGGCGCGAGCCGTCGAGCTGGCGGTGGTCCGCGCCGTCACCGAGGCCGACGGCTTCGGCCTCCTGCCGGCGGTCCGCGACCTGCGGTAGCCCCCGCGGCCCGTTCCACGATCCGGCGCCGTCACAGCAGTTGGGAATGACCGGGGCAGAATGTCTGTTATAACAAGGAATCCGGCGCGAAGCGCCCCTGACTCGAGAGCCGCCATGACTCCCAACACCCCCAACACCCCCAACACCCCCGACATCCTCGGCATCCACCACGTCACCGCGATCGCCACCGATCCACGCCGCAACCTCGACTTCTACAGCGAGGTCCTCGGGCTGCGGCTGGTCAAGAAGACAGTGAACTTCGACGACCCCGGTACCTACCACCTCTACTACGGCGACGAGAGCGGCAGCCCGGGGACCATCCTGACCTTCTTCCCGTGGCCGATGGCGCGCCGCGGCAGCCGCGGCACCGGCCAGGCCACCACCACCGCCTACTCGGTGCCGGAAGGCTCGCTGGGCTTCTGGCAGGAGCGGCTGAGCGGGCTGGGGATCGTCACCGAGCCGCCGCGCCAGAGGTTCGAAGAGGAGCTCGTCACGCTGCTCGACCCCGACGGCCTCAAGCTCGAGCTGGTGGCGCATGCCGGCGCCGCCGAGCGGCAGCCCTGGGCCGGCGGACCTGTGCCCGAGCGCCATGCGCTGCGCGGCTTCCACTCGGTGGCGTTGACGGTGCGCTCGGCGGAGGCCAGCCTGGCCCTTTTGACCGACGGCATGGGCTTCGGGCTGGCCGACGAGGGCCGCGACCGCATCCGGCTCGAGATCGGCGACCCGGTGGCCGCCGGAACGCGCGTCGACCTGCTGCCGCGCCCGGCGGAGCCGGCCGGTCACGTCGCGGCGGGCACGGTCCATCACGTCGCCTGGCGGGTCGCCGGCGGCGCCGAGCAGGAGGCCTGGCGCGAGCGGATCGCGGCGCGCGGTCTGCACGTCACCCAGGTTCTGGATCGCACCTACTTCCGCTCGATCTACTTCCGCGAGCCCGGCGGTGTGCTGTACGAGATCGCCACCGACCCGCCCGGCTTCACCCTCGACGAGTCGCGCGACGAGCTGGGCAGCTCGCTCAGGCTGCCGGCCTGGCTCGAGCCGCATCGCCAGCGGATCGAAGCGCGGCTGCCGCCGCTCGGGGCCGCCGCCGTGGTCGGCTCGGAGACGGCGTGAGCCGCTCGCAGCCCCACGCCGGCCAGCCGGTCCTGGCCGTGGGACCGCCGCCGGCCGAGGCGCCGGTGACGGTGGTCCTGCTGCACGGCCGCGGCGCCTCGGCGGGCGACATCCTGACGCTGGTGCCCGAGGTTGCCCGGCCGGAGCTGGCCTGGTTGGCGCCGCAGGCGGCCGCCGGCAGCTGGTACCCGAACGGTTTCCTGGCGCCGCTCGAGCGCAACCAGCCGCATCTCGACTCGGCGCTGGCGTCGGTCGACGGGCTGCTCGGGGCGCTGGCCGCCGCCGGCGTGGGCGCCGAGCGGGTGGTGGTGGCCGGCTTCTCGCAAGGCGCCTGCCTGGCGCTCGAGTACGCCGCCCGGCATGCGCGCCGCTTCGCCGGCGTGGCCGCGCTCACCGGTGGGCTGATCGGTCCGCCGGGCACGCCGCGTGACTACCCCGGCTCGCTGGCCGGCACGCCGGTCTATCTGGGAGCCGGCGATCCGGACCCGCACGTGCCGTGGCAGCGGGTCGAGGAGAGCGCCGAGGCGCTGACCGCGATGGACGCCGTGGTCACTCTGCGGCGGTATCCCGGGCAGCCCCACGCCGTCGGCCGCCAGCAGCTCGACGAGCTGCGGCAGCTGCTCGACCGGGCCGCCGCCGGCACCGCCCCGGGAGCCGGCTAGCCGTGACCGGTCTCGAGCGCGAGATCGCCCAGTCGCGCGGCTTCGACTCGCCGGCGCAGGAGGCGTTTCTCAACCTGCTGCGCACGGCCTCGCTGCTCGAGCGCCAGCAGGCGGCGTTCTTCCGGCCGTTCGGTATCACCGCCACCCAGTACAACGCGCTGCGCATCCTGCGCGGCAGCCACCCCGAGCCGCTGGCCTGCGGCACGGTGGGCGAGCGGCTGGTGACGCCCGTTCCGGACGTCACCCGACTGCTCGACCGGCTGGCGGCCAAGGGCCTGATCGAGCGCCGGCGGGCGACGCGCGACCGCCGGGTGGTGAGGGTCGGCATCACCCGGGCCGGCCGCGAGCTGCTGGCGAGGATCGAACGGCCGCTGGCCGCCTGGCTCGACGAGCAGCTCGGACGGCTGGCGCCGCGCCAGCTCGAGCGGCTCAGCCGCCTGCTCGAGCGGGTTCGCCGGTCGGCGGGTCGAGCACCAGGCTGAAGCGGAACGGGAAGCGCCGCCTGAGCTCGCGCACCGGCAAGCCGGCACACAGCTCGCCGACCTCGGCGGTGGTCCACGCCTGGGTGAGCGACACCCGGCCGTCGTAACGTGCCACCGGACCCATCGCCAGCAGCCGGGCGAGCGGCCGGAACAGGGTCGCCGCCAGGCGGGAGCGGCGCAGGTCCACCACCACCGCCCCGCGGCGGGCGACGCGGCGCATCTCGGCCAGCACCCGGCCGTTGGTGGCGTGGTCGAAATGATGCAGGAGCAGGGTCGACAGCGACCAGTCGAAGGCGCCGTCGGCGAACGGCAGCGCCTCCACCGCCGCCACCACGCGCAGCTGGCGGTGTCCGCGCCGGCGTCCGTACAGCAGGTGCGAGAGCTTGCGGTCGCAGCCCACCAGCCGCAGCGTGACGCCGCGGCGGGCCGCAACACGGGCGATCGCCGCCGGCACCTGACCGCTGCCGGTGCCCAGATCGAGCAGGCTCTGTCGGCGGGCGCCGCCGGCGATCCGGGGCACCAGCGTGCGCCGCGCGACCAGCAACCCGCCGGCCCAGCGGGTCACCCGCTCGAGGTCGCCGAGGGCGCGGACGGTCTGCCGCCAATCGAGGTCGGGCCGGTCCATCAGCTCCGGCAGCGGGCGGCGGGATGCGGCGGGTTGCATTGCGGGCAGGCGGCCGCGGGCGTACCATCGCCGCGTCCGGATGGTCAGACCCTATACGGTGCGGGGAGTGGCGGTCATCGCCTGGCCGGCGTTGGCGTTGGCGGTGCTGCTGCTGGCCGCTCCCTGGTGGAGCGCCGGCCAGCCGGTGGAGACGCCGCCGCCGCTGCCGATGCTGCTGCTGCTGGCGGCCTGCGGCGCCGCCGCCGGCAGCTACCTGCCGTTCGGCTCGGGCTCGCTCGGTCTCGGCGCGGCGGCGCTGCCGCCGGCGCTCGTCCAGCTCGGCCCGGTGGCCGGCGGGCTGTTCGCTGCCGCCGTTCTGCTGTTGCGCGAGGCGGCGCGCCGGCTGCTGCTGCCGGGCGAGCTGCCGCCGCTCGAGCGCACCACCGTGGCCCGTCTGGCGGCGACCGCCGGACGGCTGGCGGTGGCCGGCATCGCCGCCGGTCTCGCGGCGTTGGCGGCGGCGCCCGCCGGCGGAGCGGTCGCCCAGCTGGCCGGCGCCGGTGCCTACCTGGCGGTGCTCGCCGCCCTCACCGCCAGCGCCGCCGTGTGGGGACCGCCGCCCCGCCGGCCGCTCGACGTGCTGCTGCCGCGGCTGGGCCTGGACGCCGCCGGCTGGGCGCTGGGCTCGGCGGCGGCCGCCGCCGTCGCCGCGGTCGGCTGGTTGGCCGGGCTGCTGCCGTTTGCCGGGGTAGCGGTGCTGGCCGCCGAGCTGGCGCGCAACTCCCACCGCCGCCGTCTGGCGGTGGCGCGCATCCGGGATCTGCACGAGGTCTCGCTGGCCGGCCAGCGGATCGGTGACGGCACCGGCGATCTGACCTCGGTGGCCGGCCAGGTGTTCGCCGAGTGCCGCCGGGTGCTGCCGTTCGCCTGGTTCCAGTTCCAGCTCTACGAGGGCGGCGAGCCGCGCAGCTGGCGGGCGCCAGAGCGTGGCGGCATCGAGGAGGGCGAGCCCGAGCCGCCGCGGGCGCCACCGGCGCTGCCCGGCATCCACCGGCGCACCGGCTGGCGGATCCTGGTGCGCGAGCTGTCCGACGACGAGCGGATGATCGCGCGGCTCAGGTTCTGGTGCGACCCGCGGCGGCTGGAACCGACCTCGGTGGAGCTGCTCGACGCGCTGCTGCCGCAGATCGCGATCTCGGTGCGCCAGGCGCTGATCGAGCGGCAGGCCAAGCGCGATCCGCTGACCAACCTGCCCGACCGCCGGGTGCTCGAAGGCCGGCTGGAGGAGGCGTTCCGCCGCTGCCGTGGCGAGGGCTCGTCGATGGCGGTCATCATGTGCGACATCGACCGGTTCAAGCGGATCAACGACACCTACGGCCACGCCGCCGGCGACGGCGCGCTGCTCAAGGTGGCCGAGGTGCTCGAGGCCTGCCGGCGCGACTCGGACCTGTGCGCGCGCTACGGCGGCGAGGAGTTCGCGGTGGTGCTCGACCGCGGCGACGGCGAGACCGCGCTGTCGGTGTCCGAGCGCATCCGCCAAGCGGTTGGGACGACGGTCTACGTGCACGAGGGGCGCCGCATCCGGCTGCGGGTGAGCGCCGGGGTGGCGTCGTATCCGGCGCTGCACGTGGAGTCGGGCAAGGAGCTGCTGCTGCTCGCCGACGAGGCGCTGTACGAGGCCAAGCGGCGGGGGCGGGACCGCTGCCTGCTGCACCTGGGGCGGCGGCGGTTCCGGCTGCCCAACGGCAAGGTGGTGGGGGAGGAGGCGCCGCCGCCGGAGCCGGATGTCCCGACGTTGTTTGCCTGAGGAGGCTGGGGCCAGGAGGCGAGGGGCCGGGCGAGGAGGGGGTGAAGTGGGAGGCTGGGCGCCGGTGTCAGGCCGCGCGGGGCTCTTCCCGCGGCGGCCGGCGCTTTGAGCCCGCATTCGGCGGTGGGGGAAGACGCAGAGTGGTCGGCGCGCAGGGCGGCTCGTTGCCCGCGGCACCGCCGCGCCCGTTCGGCCCTGCGGGCCGATTCTGGGCGCGGCCAGGCGGGCAGGACGCCGGCCGCCGCGCGAAGAG
>JBFGNS010000008.1:0-53546 GCA_041574955.1 Thermoanaerobaculia bacterium
GGCCCGACCTCGAGCGACACCTCGCCGAGACCGAAGCCGAGCGCGACCAGGCACGCCGCCAGGTCGAGGAGCTGGAGGCGGCGCGGCCCGACCTCGAGCGACGCCTCGCCGAAACCGAAGCCGAGCGCGACCAGGCACGCCAGAGCGCCGGCGAGCTGGCCACCCGTGTCGAACAGCTCGAGCAGCCGCTGGCCGAGGCGCGCGACGAGCGCGAGGCCGCCCGCCGCCAGGTCGAGAGCCTCGAGCAGCGCGTCGTCGAGCTGGAGAGCGGTCTGGCGTCGATCGAGACCGAGCGCGACGAGCTGCGGCAAAGCGGCGAGCAGCAGCACACCGAGCACGAAGCGATCGCCGAGCAGCTCGCCGCCAGCCGGCGCGAGCTCGACGAGCAGGCCGCCGAGCTGGTCACCGAGCGCGACAAGCTGGACCAGGCGCGGCAGGAGATCGAGTCGCTCAGCAGCCGCCTGCAGGAGGCCGAGCAGGCCGCCGAGGCCCTGGAGTCGACGCGGCGGGACAGCGACAGGCTGCGCGCCGAGCGCGATGATCTGAGCGCGCAGCTGGCCGCCGCCGAGCAGCAGGCGCGTGCGCGGATCGACGAGCTCGAGCGGCAGGCCGCCGACCGCGTCTCCGTTCTCGAGGACGAGCGCGGCGAGTTGGCGGAGCAGCTCGCCGAGGCGCGCTCCGCCGGCGATCTGCTGCGCCAGGAGCTGGCGGCCAGCACCGCCGCCGCGGCTACCGCGAGCGCCGATCGCGAGACGCGGCGCGAGGACGACGACGCCGGGGTCGGGCGCAGCGAGCAGCTGCGGCAGGAGCTCGAGGCCGAGCTCGAGCAGTCGCGCCAGGAGGCACGGCAGGCGCGGGCTCGCTGGCGGGAGCGCGAGGCCGGCCTGCGAGCCGAGCTGGAGAACGCCCGGCTGGGAGCCGATGCCGTCGCCCAGCCCGCTCCCAGGCCCCGGCGGCTGGCCGCTGCCGGTCTGGTGCTGGCGGGCGGGCTCGCCGGCGCCGCGGCGGTCTGGCTGGCGCCGGCTGTCGGGCCCGGCGACCGTCCGCCGCCGGTCGCCGCCACCGGCGCGGCGCCCGCCGAGATCGAGCCGGTGAGCTCCGCCGGCGCGGCCGCCGCCAACCCTGGGGCGGCGGCGCTGCCGGACGACCAGGGCGAGGCCCCACCGCCGGCAACGACGACCGGACCGGCCGCCCCACCTACCGAGCCGGCGGCGGCACGCCCCCCCGCCCAGCCGCTGCCGGATCCGGCGGAGGTCGCGCCGGCGGTCCGCGCCTGGGCCGCCGCCTGGTCCGACCAGCGCGTGGACGACTACCTGTCGCACTACGGGCCGGCCTTCGAGCCGCCCGACGGCATGACCCGGCAGGCCTGGGAGGATCAGCGCCGCGAGCGGATCGGCCGGCCGCGCTCGATCGCGGTCGAGCTCGACAACCTACGGCTGGTGGAGCTCGGCCCCGGCCGGGCCAGCCTGAGCTTCGATCAGTCGTACCGCAGCGACAACTACGCCGACCGGGTGCGGAAGACCCTGGTCCTCGAGTGGCAGGACGGCCGCTGGAGAATCGCCGAAGAACGGACCATCGACTAGCCTCGACCGGCCGCAGCGCGAGACTGGCGCCGGAGTTACGACTCGGGTTACGCTTACGCCAGAAGCCCCGCCGATGAGCGAGAGACTGCAGGTCCTGCTGGTGGACGACCGGGAGAGCGCCTTGGCGGCCGGGCTGCGCGGCGTGGAGCTCGAGCTGATCCACGCCGAGGACTGGCCGTCGGCCGTCGAGCAGGCCCAGCGGCAGGAGATCGACGTCGTGGTGCTCCACTGCGACCGGCTGGAGGAGGAGCCTTTCGCCGCGCTCGACGCGGCGCGTCGGCTCGACGGACCGCCCGAGGTCGTCATGCTCACCGCCTCGCCGACCGTCGAGGAGGCGGTAGAGGCGGTCCGCCGCGGCGCGTTCAACTACCTCGACGCCGGCGTCGAGCCCGAGCTGCTGCAGCAGGTGGCCACCCGCGCCGGCGAGGGGCGCCGGCTGCGGCGCGAGAACTCGGCGCTGCGGCGCATCATGCAGCAGACCGATTCGCGACCGGCCATTGTCGCCGACAGCGCCGCCATGCGCGAGGTGATGGAGAAGGTCGAGCGCATCGCACCTGCCGCCGCGTCGGTGCTGATCTACGGCGAAACCGGCGCCGGCAAGGGGCTGGTGGCGCGCGCCATCCATGAGGCGAGCCCGCGCCACGAGCAGCCGTTCGTGCATCTCAACTGCGGCGCGCTGCAGGAGGAGCTGCTCGAGAGCGAGCTGTTCGGCCACGAGAAGGGTGCCTTCACCGGCGCCGGCCGCGTCAAGCCGGGCCTGTTCGAGGTCGCCCACGGCGGTACGCTGTTCCTGGACGAGATTGCCGAGCTGACCGCGGCGATGCAGGCCAAGCTGCTGCAGGTCCTCGACAGTGGCGAGCTGCGGCGCGTCGGCGGCACCCGCATGAGGAAGGTCGATGCGCGCGTGCTGGCGGCCACCAACAAGAGCCTCAAGAAGGCGGTGCGCGACGGCTCGTTCCGCCAGGACCTGTTCTTCCGGCTCAACGTGGTGCACGTCACGGTGCCGCCGCTGCGCGACCGCAAGGAGGACATGCCGCGGCTGGTCGAGCTGTTTCTCGAGCGCTTCCGCGCCGCCGGCCAGCCGGTCAAGCAGATCTCGCGCCGCGCGCTGTCGCTGCTGCTCGAGTACCACTGGCCCGGCAACGTCCGCGAGCTGGCCAACACGATCGAGAGCGTCAGCCTGTTGAGCCCGGGCGGCACCATCCTGCCCCAGGACCTGCCCCCCAACCTGCAGCCGGCGATCAGCTTCGAGTCGAGGGCCATCGACGTGCCGCTGCCGCTGGTCGAGATGGAGCGGCTGCACATCATCCGCGCCCTCGACTACACCGGCGGCAAGAAGGCTCCCGCCGCCCGCCTGCTGCGGATCGACGTCAAGACCCTCAGCAACAAGATCAAGTCGTACGGCATCGAGCTCTAGAGACGCCGCGCCGGTGGGAACTTTCCGCCGCTGGCGGCGTTGTTGAAGTGTGAACAGACGGAATCTCCGCCAACTCGAGGAGGAAGCAGATATGTCGAAACCCCGATTCACCCTGTCGCTGCTGGCGCTGGCCGCGGCGCTGCTGCTACTGACGGCGGCCACCCCGGCCTGGGCCGGTCAGGACGACGGCGAGACCGTGAAGATCCGCAAGATCGTGCGCCAGTGCGAAGGCGACGACTGTCCCGAGGGCGAGCACCGGGTGGTGTTCGTCGGCGACGACGGCACGACGCGAGTCCTCGAGGGCGACAAGATGGTGTGGGCGCACGGCCCGCACATGGCTCACGGCAGCGGGTTCCTGGGCGTCGCGATCACCGACCTGACTCCCGAGCTCCGGCGTCACTTCGGCGTCGCCGAGGACGCCGGCGTGATGGTGTCGCGAGTCGAGGACGACAGCCCGGCGGCCAGGGCCGGCGTGCTGGTCGGCGACGTCATCAGCGCGGTGGCCGGCGAGCCGGTGCGCTCGGCGGGCGATCTGGTACGCCAGATCCGCCGCCGCGAGCCGGACACCGCCGTCGACCTGGAGCTGTGGCGCGACGGCAAGCTCGAGACCGTCTCGGCCACCATCGGTCGGCGCGAGGTCCCCGAGCGGCATGCCCGCCGGATGATCGTGCGCTGCCCCGAGGGCGAGGAGTGCGAGCAACTCCACCTCGGGACCGGCGGCGGCAAGGAGGTGCACCGCATCATGGTCAGATGCCGGGACGGCGAGGAGTGCGACGAGATCCACGTCGCCGGCAGCCACGGCCAGGCGTCCGAGTTCGACTGCGGCGGCGCCGCCGACTGCCGGGTCGAGGTGCAGTGCGGCGACGACGGCGAATGCAGCTGCGTGGTCAACGGCGAGACCACCGACTGCGCGACCCTGCCCGGCTTCCGGGCGCCCGGCGAGTAGCGCCGGGCGGCGGCCCGCGGTCCGGCGGCCGGAGACCTCCACCCCCCCGCTCCGCCGCGGGCCGCCGGCGCAGCCGGCCGCGCACCGTCGCCGGCGGCCGGCGGTTTCGCTGGCGGCGGAGCTGACGTACCATCGGCGCCCGGAGCCCGCCGCTCCGGCCCCGCCATGACCGGCCCACCGCCTCCCTCCCCGCCGCCCGCACCCCACGCCCCCGGCGCTCGGGGCATCCTGCTGCCCTGTCTCCTGCTGCTGGGCGCGATGTTCAACCTCACCCTGGTGGTAGCCGGGCTCAAGGAGTTCATCATCGAGGAGCTCGGCGGCAGCATCACCGACGCCACCCTGTTCTTCTCGGTCGAGACGTTCGCCTACATCCTGTTCGCACCGTTGTGGGGGCTGCTCAGCGACCGGCTGGGTCGGCGCCGGCCGTTCATCGTCGCCGGTTTCCTGCTGTCGGCTCTGCTGTACGCCAGCTACCTCGCGGTCGACTCCGTCGGGCCGCTGCTCGCCCTGCGCTTCGCCCAGGGCGCCGCCAGCGTGATGGGCTGGTCGCTGGTGATGGCGTCGGTGCTCGACCAGCCGGTCGGCGACCGGCGCGGGCGCACCATGGGGCTGATGGGGGCGTCGCTGATCTTCGGCGTCGCGCTGGGCGCGCCGATCGGCGGCTACATCAGCCGCTGGCACGGCGCGCGGGCGCCGCTCGCCGCCGCCGCGGTGCTGTTCGTGATCCTGGCCGCCAGCGCCCTCCTGCTGCGCGAGCCGCCTCGCCACAGCCGCAACCCGCAGCTACGCGAGATCCTCGCCGCGATGCGCTCACGGCCCCGTCTCGCCCTGCCGATGGCCTTCCACTTCGTCGACCGGCTGGCGGTCGGCCTGTTCGTGGTGGTCTTCCCGCTCTACGTCGACTCGCTCGGCGCCAGCGACCCGGCGGTGCGGGGACGCTACCTGGCGCTGTTCCTGCTGCCGTTCGCCATCCTGCAGTACTTCACCGGCCGGCTGTCCGAGCGCACCGGGCCGCTGCCGCCACTGCTCGCCGGCTCGTTCGTGTACGGCCTGCTGCTCACCGCGGTCGGCTACTCCGGGCTGTTCATGCTGTGGCCGGTGATGATCGGCCTCGGCCTGTTCGCGGCGGTGATGTTCCCACCGGCCATCCTGTTGACGTCGCAGCTCAGCGATCCGCTCACCCGAGGCAGTGCCATGGGCGGCTTCAACCTCGCCGGCTCGGCCGGCTTCGCGCTCGGTCCGCTGCTCGGCGCCGCGCTCTACGAGGCGTGGGGCTTCGGCACCGCCTTCGCGGTCTGCGGCGGCATCGAGATGGCGCTGGCGGTGGTCGGCTGGTGGCTGACGCGCCGCTGGCGGCGCGGCTGACCCCTCGCCGATGACCCCACCCCGCCAGCCCCGCCGCGCCGCGCTGGGGGTGGTCTACGGCACCGTCTTCGTCGACCTGCTGGGCTTCGGCATCATTCTGCCCGCGCTGCCGTACTACGCCGAGCGGCTGGGCGCCGGCGGGCTGTGGCTCGGCGTCATCCTGACCGCCTACTCGTTCGCCCAGCTGGCCGGCGCGGTCGTGCTGGGCCGGCTCTCCGACCGTTTCGGCAGACGACCTCTGATCCTGCTCAGCCTCGCCGGCTCGGCGGTATCCCTGGCGCTCACCGGTCTGGCGTCGACGCTCGCCGCGCTGGTCGCGGCACGCGCCCTGGCGGGTCTGTTCGGCGGCAGCATCGCCGCCGCCCAGGCCTATATCGCCGACGTCACCCGGCCCGGCGAGCGCGCCCGCTACATGGGCTATCTGGGCGCCGCCACCGGCCTCGGCTTCGTGCTCGGTCCGGCGCTCGGCGCGCTGCTCAGCCGCTGGGGGTTCGCCGCCGCCGCCTTCACCGCCGCCGGCCTGGCGGCGTTCAACCTGGTGCTGGCCGCGCTGCGGCTCGAGGAGTCGCTGCGCCCCGGCGCCGCCGCTCGCGCCGCCCTGCCGCTGGCGCAGATGGGCGCCGCCTGGCGCCGTCCCGGACTGCGGGCGGTACTGGCCGCCACCTTCCTCACCGCGTTCGCCTTCGTGGCGATGGAGACCGCGCTGGCCTATCTCGGCAAGCGCAACTTCGGCCTCGACGAGCGCGGCTTCGGGCTGCTGCTGGTGCTGGCCGGGGTGGTCATCGTGGTGGTCCAGGGGGCGCTGGTCGGGCGCCTCAGCAACCGGTTCGGCGAGCGTCGGCTGGCGGTCTGGGGCTCGCTGGCGATGGCCGCCGCACTGGCGCTGCTGCCGCTGTGCCACGGCTTCGCCAGCGCGGCGGTGGCGCTCGCCGCCGCCGCCGCCGGCCGCGCCCTGAGCCTGCCGACGCTGTCCGCGCTGCTCTCCCGGCTGGGCGCCGCCCGGCGCCAGGGCAGCACTCTCGGGCTGGGCCAGTCGCTGGCCGCCGGCGCCCGCGCCGCCGGTCCGCTGGTGGCCGGCGGGCTGTACGACCTGGCGCCGGCGTGGCCGTTCCTGCTCGCCGCCCTGCTGGCGGCGGCCGCAGCCGCCACGCTGGCGGTCTCGCCCCGCCAGACGTGAGCCGCGGCGGGCGTGGCAAGATCGCCGGGTGCCCGACACCCGCACCCGGCGCGGACCGCACCCCCGCGACCACGACTGCTTCGCGCCGGCGGCGCTCGCGCCGCTGCGCCGGGCGGTGGCCGACCTGTCTTGGCTGGCCGACCGCGGCTACCCCGCCAAGGCGTCGCTCAAGCTGGTGGGGGACCGGTACGCGCTCAGAGACCGCCAGCGCAAGGCGCTGCGGCGGTGTGCCGCCGGCCGGCGGGAGTGCGCCGACCGCCAGGCGCGCTCGCTGCCGGCCGGCGAGCTCGCCGGCCGCGAGCTGGCGGTCGACGGCTACAACGTGCTGCTGACCCTCGAGGCGGCGCTGTCGGGCGGCGTGTTGCTGCTCGGCCGCGACGGTGCCCTGCGCGACCTGGCGGCGATGAGCAACCACTACCGGCGGGTGGAGGTCACCCGCCAGGCGGTGCGGCTGGTGGCCGGTTTCCTCGACAGCGGCGGCTGCGGCCGCGTCCACTGGCATCTCGACCGCCCGGTCTCCAACAGCGGCCGGCTGTCGCGGCTGATCGCCGAGGAGGTGGCCGACTGCGAGGCCGACTGGCGGGTGGAGCTGACCGACCGCACCGACCAGCATCTGGCCGCCTCGCCGCACGTCGTCGCCACCGCCGACAGCGGCATCCTCGACCGCTGCGGCCACTGGCTCAACCTGGCCCGCTACGTCGTCGAGGCGGCGGTGCCGGAGGCGTGGATCGTCGACCTCCGCTGACCGGCCAGCCGCCACCCTGCGATAGGGTCGGCACCTGCGCCGCGCGCTCCGCGGCGATCCACCCTGACCCGCACGCTCTTGGAAGGAGGCTCTCCATGGCACATTCCCGCCTGCTGGTGCTGGCCGGCCTGCTGATCATCGCACCCCTCATCGCCGTCGTCTCGCCGCCGCCGGCCGCCGCCGCCCCGCTCGTCCAGGACGACGAGGAGCCAGCCGCCACCGACCAGCCGACCGACGAGCAGCCGGACGAGGAGGCCGAGCCGGAGGACGACGACAAGTGGGACGTCTCCGAGCCGCCCGGCGAGTGGCAGACGGTGGTCATCGACACCGAGGAGACCACCTGGTCCAACGTCGACGTGTCGCCCGATGGCACCACGGTGGCGTTCGACATGCTGGGTGACATCTACGCCGTGCCGATCGGCGGCGGGGAGGCCACCGCCCTCACCTCGGGCATCGCTTGGAACTTCCAGCCGCGCTACAGCCCCGACGGCTCGCACATCGCCTTCATCAGCGACCGCGGCGGCGCCGACAACCTGTGGATCATGAACGCCGACGGCAGCGAGCCTCGGGCGGTGAGCGAGGAGAAGGAGCACCTGGTCCACAACCCGTACTGGAGCCCGGACGGCGACTACCTCGCCGCCAAGAAGGGGTTCACCTCGACGCGCTCGATTCCGGCGGGCGAGATCTGGCTCTTCCACGTAGGCGGCGGCGGCGGCCTGCAGGTCACCGAGCGGCCGTTCGGCAAGCGCGACCAGAAGAACATGGCCGAGCCCGCCTACTCCCCCGACGGCCGCTATCTGTACTACTCGCAGGACTCCACCAGCGGCCGCGTCTGGCAGTACAACAAGGACTCCACCGGCCAGATCTTCGTCATCAAGCGGTTGGAGCTCGACAAGGGGGAGACCGAGGTGGTGGTCTCCGGCCCCGGCGGAGCGGTGCGCCCGACGCCGTCGCCCGACGGCGAGCGGCTGGCCTTCATCAAGCGGCTGCCCGGGTTGACCAGCGCCATCTACCTGAAGGACCTGGCCTCGGGCAAGGAGTGGCCGGTGTTCGACGGCTTCGAGCGCGACCACCAGGAGACCAGCGGTAGCCAGGGCAACTCCCCCGCCATCGCCTGGACGCCGGACGGCGGCTCGATCGTGTTCTGGACCGCCGGCAAGCTGTGGCGGGTGGGCATCGACAGCCGCCAGGTGACGCCCATCCCGATGCACGTGCGGGTCGAGAAGCGGGTCCACCCGGCGCTGCGCTTCCCGGTCGAGGTGGCGCCCGACAGCTTCCCGGTGCGCATGCCGCGCTGGGCACAGTACTCGCCCGACGGCAGCAAGGTGGTGTTCCAGGCTCTCGGCCACCTGTACGTCGAGGAGCTGGCCAGCGGGCGGCAGCGGCGGCTCACCCGCCAGAGCGACCACTTCGAGTTCTGGCCCAGCTTCTCGCGCGACGGCCGCTCGGTGGTCTACGTCAGCTGGCACGACGACGAGCTGGGCGCGGTGCGGGTGGTGCCGGTGAGCGGAGGCGAGGGCCGCAAGGTGACCGCGGAGCCCGGCCACTACGTCGAGCCGCGCTTCTCGCCCGACGGCGAGACCATCGTCTACCGCAAGTTCGGCGGCGGCTTCCTGCTGTCACCGCTGTGGTCGGAGAACCCCGGCTTGTACGTCGTGCCGGCGACCGGCGGCGAGGCCCGGCGGGTCTCCAAGACGGGCTTCAACCCGCACTTCGGCGCCACCGGCGAGCGCGTCCTGTTCTCCGACAGCGCCGGCGAGTCGGGCACCGAGCTGGAGCTCAAGATCGTCAACCTCGACGGCTTCGAGGAGCGCACGCTGCTGCATTCCGCCAAGGCGACCGAGTTCTCGGTCTCGCCGGACGGCCGCTGGGTGGCGTTCACCGAGCAGTACAACGCCTACGTCGCTCCGCTGCCGCGCACCGGCAAGACCGTCGACCTCGGCAAGTCGGCGAGCTCGATCCCGGTCAAGCAGGTCTCCAAGCGCTCCGGCGAGTTCCTCCACTGGTCGGCCGGCAGCGACAAGCTGCACTGGGCGCACGGCGCCACCCTGTACTCGCGCGACCTGAAGGACGCCTTCGCCTTCCTCGAGGGCGCACCCGACGAGCTGCCCGAGCCGGTGGCCGAGGGCTTCGAGATCGGCTTCCAGGCGACCGCCGACAGACCCGCTGGGCGCATCGCCCTGGTCGGCGGGCGGCTGGTGACCATGCGCGACGCCCTCGCCGGCACCCGCGAGGTGATCGAGGACGGCGTGGTGCTGGTGGAGGGCAACCGGATCGCGGCCGTCGGCCCCGCCGACCAGGTCGCGGTTCCCGCCGACGCGAGGGTGTTCGACGTCACCGGCAAGACCGTGCTGCCGGGGCTGGTGGACGTCCACGCCCACGGCGGCGCGGCCCGCGAGGAGATGAACCCGCTGCAGAACTGGCAGCAGTACTCATCGCTGTCGTTCGGCGTGACCACCGTCCACGACCCGTCCAACGACACCTCGTCGATCTTCTCCGCCGCCGAGCTGCAGCGCGCCGGGCGCATCGTCGCGCCCCGCATCTTCTCGACCGGCACCATCCTGTACGGCGCCCACGTGCCCGGCTTCAAGGCCGAGGTCGACAGCCTGGACGACGCGAAGTTCCACGTCCAGCGGCTCAAGGAGGTCGGCGCCATCTCGGTCAAGAGCTACCAGCAGCCGCGGCGCGACCAGCGGCAGCAGATCATCGCCGCGGCCCGCGAGCTCGGCATGATGGTGGTGCCCGAAGGCGGCATGAAGTTCCAGCACAACATGAACGAGATCGTCGACGGTCACACCGGCATCGAGCATTCGCTACCGATCAAGACCGCCTACGACGACGTGCTGCAGCTGTGGAGCCAGACCGAGGTCGGCTACAGCCCCACCTTCGTGGTGTCCTACGGCGGACTGTCGGGTGAGCTGTGGTTCTACGAGCACGACGACGTGTGGCGCAACGAGCGGCTGATGAGCTTCGTGCCGCGATTCATCGTCGAGCCGCGCGCCATGCGGCGGCCGAAGGCGCCGGAGGACCACTACAATCACGTCTTCGTGGCGCGCACCGCCAAGGCGCTCAACGAGCGCGGCGTGGCGGTGCTGATCGGCGCCCACGGCCAGCGCGAGGGCCTCGCCGCGCACTGGGAGATGTGGATCATGGAGCAGGGCGGCTTCACGCCGTGGGAGGCGCTGCGCGGCGGCACTCTGGCCGGTGCCTGGTACCTCGGGCTGGACGGCGACATCGGCTCGATCGAGGCCGGCAAGCTGGCCGATCTAATGGTGGTCGACGGCAACCCGCTGGAGGAGCTGAGGCAGTCCGAGAAGGTCGTCTACACGGTGCTCAACGGCCGGCTGTACGACGCGGCGACGATGAACCAGCTGGCTCCCGACGCCGTCGAGCGCCGGCAGTTCTTCTTCGAGAAGGAGGGTGGCGACACCATCCACCCCTCGGCGCGCGCCTGGCTCGAGGAGCTGGCGCGTCGGCACGGCTGGGTGCACTGAGCCCGGCAACGCTTCCTCGCTCACCACCTCGGGGGTGGCCCCGGCGCCGCCCGCGCCGTCCGGCCGCAGCTCCCGGCGTGTGATAGCCTTAGTAATCAGCTGGCCTTGCAGACGGAGCACGGAGGAGGTCCCGCATGAGCACCGGAGTCAGGCTCCTCACGCGACTGTGTCTCGCCGCCACCGCCCTGATCGCGGCGTCGGTGGCCACCGCCCAGCCGACCGCCCAGCCCGCCGCCCAGCTCACCGGCGACGAGGCGGAGCGGTTCCTGAGCGACGCCAGGGTGGTCGGCAAGAAGGCCATCGAGATCGGGGTCACCCGGCCCCAGCGGCTGACCCTGGAGCTGGACGGCCGCACCGCCCACGGCACCTGGAAGACGGTCGACATCTATCGCCCGGTGATGGATTTCCGGGACGGCCGGCCGCCCGAGATCGGTTTTCGCGACAGCTGGAAGCACGAGGTCGCGGCCTACGAGCTCGACAAGCTGCTGGGGCTCGAGCTGGTGCCGCCGACCGTCGAGCGGCGCATCGTGGGCGACCGGGGCTCGCTCCAGTTGTGGATCGAGGACGCGATGATGGAGATGGAGCGCATCGAGCGCGATCTGCACGCGCCCGACGTGGCGGAGTGGAACCGGCAGATCCACCACGTCCGGCTGCTGCGCCAGCTGACCCACGACATCGACTTCAACAACATCGGCAACATGCTGGTCGCGCCTGGCTTCCGCATCTGGGCGATCGACTTCTCGCGCGCCTTCAAGACCCGCCGCTCGCTGCTGGCAGCCGGCGATCTGGTGCGGTTCTCGCGCCGCACGCTCGACCGGCTGGCCGAGCTCGACGCTCAGGTGCTCGAACAGACGATGGGCCGCTGGCTGACCAAGAGCCAGCGCCAGGCGCTGCTGGTGCGGCGCGACGTCATCCTCGAGCGGGCCCGTCAGCTGGTGGCCGAGCAGGGCGAGGAGGAGGTGCTGCTGCCCTGACGCCGGCGCCGGCTCACGGCAGCCGGAGCGGCGGTGTACGGCCCAGCAGCTGCGCCGGGTCGATGCGCGCACCGCGCCAGCGCGCCCCGAAGTGGAGGTGCGGTCCGGTGGCCCGGCCGGTCTGACCGACGCGCCCGATGCGCTGGCCGCGCGCCACTTCGGCCCCCGGCTCGACCGCCAGCTCGCTGAGGTGGAAGTACATCGTCACCAGGCCGTCGCCGTGGTCCAGAAACACGCTCTTGCCGGAGAAGAACAGGTCGTCGGCGAGCGCCACCACGCCGTCGGCCGCCGCCAGCACCGGCGTACCCTCCGCAGCCGCGAAGTCGGCGCCGGAGTGCGGGCTGCGCGGCTGATCGTTGAAGAAGCGGCGCGAGCCGAACCGGCCGCCGGCCGGCAGCTCGGCCAGCGGCGGCGACAGCGGCAGCTCGAAACGGCGGGCGCCGCGCCGCGCCCACAGCTGCCGCACGCGCGCCGCCTCGCGCCGTGAGCGCGCCAGGTCGGACGGCGACAGGTGGACCCGCGAGTCGTCGTCCAGCCGGATGTGCTGGACGTCGTACGGGTAGTCGGTGACCTCGACCCGGGCGGTATCGCGCCGGCCGCCGCGCCAGCGTGCCAGCTCGAGCCCGCCGGCCGGCGCCAGCAGATCGATCGGATACCAGCAGCGGTCGCCGAGCGGCTCCCAGGTCGCACCGCCCTGGCCGCAGCGGGTGGTGCCGGCGCCCTGCCAGACGACCATTCCGCCAGGCGCCACCGCCCGCGCCGGCGCGGTTCCCGCTGCCGGAGCCGCCGAGCCCAGCGTGCAGCTCACGGCGAGGACGGCGACGGCGACACGCACGCCGCGAGCCTAGCAGGCGCCTCGCGGTAGATTCACCCTGCCGTGGATGCGTGGCTCGCAGCGGTGCTCGTCTTGCTGGCCGCCGGCGGCTGGCTGTGGAGAAGGCGCGCACGGCGCGCCGCCTGGCGGCGCGCCGCCGGTGAGCTGCTGGCCAGCCTGGAGCGAGACGGCTGGCAGGCACGCCCCGCCGGCCCGCGCACGGTCGAGATCGTGCAGCGAGACGAGCTGCTGGCGGCCGTCGACCTCGACCGTCTCGAGCGGGCGCTCACCCGGGCGCCCGCCGATCAGCGCCGGCGCGTCCTGCGCACCGTCGCCGCCGCCGCCGGCCAGCGGCCGGCCGCGCTGCCCGGACCGTACGCCCTCAAGCGGCACGGCGTGCTCACGGTTCCCCGCCTGGCGTCCGAGGGTCTGCTGGTGGTGACGGCCGCGCTGGCACCGGTGACCGGCGACCCGCTGGCCGGCGAAGGACCGCGCGTCGTCTACCAGCTGCTCGGCGAGCCCGGCCTGACGCTGGTGGCAGAGCACCACCTGGCGGCCGCCGGCATCGATCAGCGAGACCTCCACGGCGTCGCGCTGGCGGTGCTCCGGCAGCGCTCCGACCTCGCCGGCGCGGTCGCGGCGGCGCGCGCCGGCGAGCTGGTCAGCATCGCCTCCGAAGACGGCTGCGGCGGCTCCCGGCTGCTGCTCGTGGCCGAGCACCTGTCGGCCGGCGAACAGCTGTTCGCCGCCGCGCCGGAGCCCGCGCTGCTCGTGGTCGCGGGCGCACGCGAGCGGCTCGAGGCCGCGTTGGCCGCGCTCGAGCCGCCGTCCGAACCGCTACTGCCGACCGTCCTGCGGCTGACCGCCGCGGGAGTGTCCGGCTGACCCGGGAGTCTGGAGATGTGGCGTACGAAAGCTGTTCTGAGCCTGCTTCACGAGGAAGTGGCCGGCCTGCCGCGGCCGGCCGAGGGCGAGGAGGCTCCGGCGGAGGCCAACAGCCGGCTGGAAAGGGCGCGGCGGCGCGCTCGGCTGGTGGTCGCCCTCGACTGGGTGGCGCTGGCGGTGCTGCTGGTTGCAAACGACCGCGGCGCCGCCTTTCTCAGCCTCGGTCCCGGCGAGGCGACCGCTTTCACGCTCGCCGCCCTGGCGGTGGCGGTGCACTCGGGCTTCCGGCTCGGCCAGCTCGAGAAGCTGTCGGCGGTGGCGCGCGCGACCGCCGGCCTCGAGAGCCGCGATCCGACTCAGTGAGCGCCCGCGCGCCGCCGGCGCGAGCCTTGCCGCTGATCGGCGGACGCTGGTAGGATTCGTCAGTTTTGCGCCAGCGAGATTCGATCTCGGCCAAGCCATTGGACCTTCCTCGGGAGGATCGGACATGTTGAAGAGCTCAAGACTTTTTGGCTTCGTGCTCGTCGCCCTGCTCATCGCCCTGCCGCTCGCGGCGCAGGAGGGCGAGGCGGCCGCCGACGACCAGGAAGACATGACGGAGGTCGACGAGGTCATCGTGGTGACCGCTTCGCGTACCGAGCAGCGGCTGCACGAGGTACCGGCGGCGATCTCGGTGCTCGACGAGAAGGCGCTGGCGGCGATACCCGCCGACGACTACGGTGACTATCTGCGCAACGTCCCGGGCCTCAACGTGTCGCAGATCAGCGCCCGCGACATCCAGATCACCGGCCGCTCGGCGACCGGCAGCCTGTCAACCAGCCAGCTCGTCCTGATGGACAACCGGACGCTGTACCTGGACTTCTTCGGCTTCGTGATGTGGGATTTCGTGCCGCTCGATCCCAAAGAGATCAAGCAGATCGAGGTGGTGCGCGGCCCCGGCAGCGCGGTGTGGGGCGCCAACGCGATGACCGGCGTGATCAACCTGATCACCAAGCGCCCGCGCGAGATGCAGGGCACCAGCGTGACCCTCGGCGGCGGCGACTTCGGCACCCTCTACGGCAGCGTCACCCACGCCGGCGCCAGCGAGAAGCTGGGCTACAAGATCTCGGCCGCCTACTACGAGCAGGATCCGCTCAACCGGCCGACCGGGCTGATTCCGGGCACCAGCACTCCGTATCCGCCGTTCCGCAACGAAGGCACCGAGCAGCCCAAGTTCAACCTGCGCTTCGACTACGACAGCACTCCCGAGGTCACCTGGAGCTTCGCCCTGGGGATCGCCGAAACCGACGGCATCATGCACTCGGGCATCGGGCCGTTCGACATCACCAAGGGCTCGGCGATGAACTTCGCCAAGGTCGACTGGATGCGGCGGGCGGCGCGCGCCACCTTCTTCGTCAACCAGCTCGACGGCGACGCCTCCAACCTGCTGTCGCGCGGCCCGACCGGCCTGCCGCTCCAGTTCGTCTTCCAGAGCGACACCTACAACTTCGACATCAGCAACACCTCGGTGGTGGGCGCCAACAACATCTTCACCTACGGCGCCACGGCGCGGCGCAACGAGTTCGACCTGTCGATCGCGCCGCGCGGCGACAAGCGCGAGGAGTTCGGCGTGTTCGTCCAGGACGAGATCCTGATCGGCGACAAGGTGCGCTGGCTGATCGGCGCGCGCTACGACGACATCGATCCGATCGGCGACGTCTTCTCGCCTCGCACCAGCCTGATCATCGCGCCCAACGCCCGGCACTCGTTCCGGCTGTCGTTCAACCGCGCCTTCCGCGCGCCGTCGATGATCAACAACTTCCTCGACACCACCATCGTCAACCGGATCACGATCCCGCCGGTGCCGCCGCTGCTGCCGGTGCCCATCCCCTACGTCTTCCCCACCCGCATCCTCGGCAACCCGCTGCTGCAGGAAGAGCAGATGGACGCTTTCGAGGTCGGCTACGTCGGCACCATCGGCGGCACCACCATCACCGTGGCGGCGTACGAGAACGAGGAGACCGACGCCGTCGACTTCTTTGCCAACACCTTCTACAACAGCACCACCAACCCGCCGCCGGGCTGGCCGCTGCCGCTGCTCATCCCGTTCCCGGTGCCGTTCCCGCCCGGCTTCGTCCTGGTGGGCACGGTGCCCGCGGACACCCTGCCGTCAAGCTTCACCTACCGCAACATCGGTGAGATCACCAACCGCGGCGTCGAGCTGGCGGTGGACGTGCGCCCCGGGGGCAACTGGTCGTGGTTCTTCAACTACTCCTGGCAGGACGAGCCGGAGACCGTCGGCGTCGACCGCGTGACGCTGGCCGACGGCACCGTCCGCAACGCCATCAACTCGCCGCCGGAGAACCGGATCAACGCCGGCATGGCTTGGGACAACGGCAGGTACTACTTCAACGCCAACGCCAACTACCAGGACGAGGCGTTCTGGACCGACGTCCTGGACGCCCGCTTCTGGGGTCCGACCGACTCGTTCACCCAAGTCAACGTGGGCGTCGGCGTGCGCTTCAACCAGGACCGGACGACGCTCTCGGTCAACGCCCAGAACGTCTTCGACGAGGACGTCCTGCAGCACGTCTTCGGCGACCTGATCGAGCGCAAGATCGTCGGCCAGCTGCTGGTGCGCTTCTAGCCGCCCCGACGCGGCAACGCGTTATCCGGCGCCGGGGCGTCAACGCCCCGGCGCTTTTTCTTGCGCCAGCTCGAGCGCCATGCCGGCCGCCAGGCGCGCCGCCTGCTCGAGCGCGACACGGTCCAGGTTGTCGGCCGTGTCGCCCGCCGAGTGGACCGCCAGCACTGCGCGGCCCAGCGACCCCGAGGCCAGGGTCAGGCACGGCACCCCGCGGTGGGCGAACGGGATGGCGTCCACCCCCATGGCGGGCGGCAGCAGCACACCGCGCACCGCGATGCCGAGCCCCGCCGCCACCCGCCGCGCCAGCCGCGACAGCCGCGGCGAGAACCGCTGCCCGAAGCCGTAGCGCTCGAGCAGCGAAACGCGCCCCGGGATGCCGGCGCCGTCCAGGTTGATCGCCCACACCGGCCGCTGCGCCAGCTCGCCCAGGTGGCGGTCGAGCCAGCGCATCGCTCCCACCATGTGGTCCTCCTCGGCGCCCGGCGCGAGCAGCCACAGGTCGACGTCGGGCGGCAGCTCGTCCGGCAGCCGGCGCGCCAGCTCGAGCACGATCGCCAGCGAGCCGGCGTTGTCGACCCCGCCGGGCGAGCGGTTGCCCGAGCGCAGCGTCGACAGCACCGCCAGCGCAGCCGCCGACAGCGCCGCGCTCCAGCGGGCCGCGACCGCCGGCCCGGCATCCGCCACCAGCTCCGCCGCCAGCAGGCCAGCGAGCGCCAGCGCGCCGCCGAGCGCCAGCAGGGTGCAGACGGCGCGCACCGGCAGGGTGAGGTTCTGCGACTTGCTGTCGTGGTGCGCCAGCAGCACCAGCGAGAGCCGCGGCGTGGCCGCCGGCCGCCGGGCGTACAGGTTGGCGGTGCGGGTCGGACCGGGGCGCCGGTAGATGCGCTCCAGCCACGGCGCCCAGCCGACCAGCAGCCCGCCGCCGGCCAGTGCCGTGACCAGCAGCACGGCGGCGATGCCCGGCGCCGGCTCGGCCAGCCAGCCGGCGGCCGCCACCAGCGCGGCGGCGGCGAGCAGCAGCGCGCGCAGGGCGCGGAAAGCCGGCCGCACGTCGTAGGAGAACTCCTCGCGCCGCACCTCGAGCCCGCTCTCGGCCAGCGCGCTCTCGACCAGCTTCATCGCCCGCTCGCCGCCGGCCGTGCCGGGGTAGCGCGGAAACGCCAGCCGCCGCGCGTCGGCCACGATCCGGTCGACGTCGAGCCGCAACGGATTCACCCTGCCCCGGTGCTCCGGCCGTCCGCGGCGCGGGCGGTGAGCGGCTCGAGCGCCGCCGTCTCCCCCACCGCCAGCTCGCACAACCGGCCTGCCGGGCGGCGGCGGCGCCACCAGGCCCGCAGCCGCTCGATCGGCTCCGACAGCGGCTCGTCGGTGAGCTGGAAGGCCCCCCAGTGGGCAGGCACCAGCCGCTCGGCCCCGAGATCGACGTACGCCTGCCCGGCCTGCTCCGGGCTCATGTGCTGGCGCTCCATGAACCAGGCCGGGCTGTAGGCGCCGATCGGCAGCACCGCCGCCGCCAGGCCGGGAAAGCGGCGGCCGATCTCGGCGAAGCCGTCGAAGTACGCGCTGTCACCGGCAAAGTAGACGGCGACCTCACCCGCCCGCACCACGAAGCCCCCCCACAGGCTCTGGTTGAAGTCGGCGACGCCGCGCCGCGACCAGTGGCGGGCCGGCACCAGGGTGATCTCGAGCCCGCCCAGCGACACCGTCTGCCACCACGCCAGCTCGGTCACCGGCCGCCGGTTGCGCCGCCGGAACCACCGCCCCAGACCGCGCGGCACGACCGCCGGCACCCGCGCCGGAACGGCGGCGAGGGAGCGTCGGTCGAGGTGGTCGTAGTGGTTGTGGCTGATCAGCACCGCGGCCAGTGGCGGCAGCTGGTCGGGCAGCAGCCCGGGCCCGTCGTAGCGACGGTACAGCCAGCCGACGCGCCGCGAGAAGACGGGATCGACGGCGACGGCGGCGCCGGCCAGCGACAGCAGGAAAGAGGCGTGGCCTATCCAGGTCATCCGCGGCGCGCCGTCGCCGGCGGCGATCGCGACCAGATCCGGCTCGACGCGCGGCGCCGGCGGCCCCGGCGGCGCCGCTCGCCGGCGGCCGGTCAGCCGGTCGACGACGCCCCAGCGCCAGATGGCCGCCGCGTCGTGAAAGCCGTGGGCGGGGTCGGAGTTGGCGAAGCGCGCAGACACCGGGGGTTCGGGTTAGGCTTGCGACCACAGTGGAAGCCGACCGCAGACCGCTGCCGCCGGCCGTCAAGCTGGCTTACATGGCCTGGTTCCTGGTCTGGGTTCCAGCCTACTGGATCCACAACGGGCCGGCCAATTTTCTCTGGCTGTGCGACGTGGCCAACATCCTGGTGGCCGCCGCGCTGTGGCTCGGGAGCCCGCTGTTGTTCAGCTCGCAGGCCGTGTCGGTGCTGCTCATCCAGCTGGCCTGGATGGTCGACGTCGCCACCCGGGCGGTCGCCGGCTTCCACCCGATCGGCGGCACCGAGTACATGTTCGACCCGGCGACCCCGACCGTGGTGCGGGTGCTGTCGCTGTTCCACGTGTTCATGCCGGTGCTGCTGTTGTGGGCGGTCTGGCGGCTCGGTCTCGACCGCCGCGGCTGGCAGCTGCAGACGGCGATCACCTGGCTGGTGCTGCCGCTCAGCTTCTGGCTCGGCCGGCCCGAGGACAACCTCAACTGGCTGTGGGCGCCGTTCGGTATCGAACAGACCTGGATGCCGCCGATCGCCTTTCTCGGCGTCTGCATGCTGGCCTACCCGCTGCTGCTCTACCTGCCCACCCAAGCCCTGCTGTGGGTCTGGATTCGGCGCGCCGGGCGCCCCGTGCTGCCGCCCCCGGGCGGCGAACGCCGGAGCCGCGGGGGTCTAGCCTGAGCTTGTCACCGAGCCGCTCTGCCAGCGCCCCGCGCAGCAGGGGTTGGGTGAGAAGCTCAGGCTAGCCGGCGTCCAGCTCGGCCAGCAGGGCGCGCAGCTTGGCCTGCACCAGGCGCGCGTTGGCCGGCCCCATCCGCAGCAGGTGCTTCTGCGCGGCGCTCAGGCTTTCGAGTGCCGGGTCCGCGAACCGGTAGCCTGCGACCTCCGGCTCCAGCTCGATGGGAGCCCGCGGCACCGGCGCCGCCAGCAGGTGCTCGACGGCGCGGCGCAGCGTGCGGTCGAAGTCGGCGTCGGGGTAGCCGAGGTCGGCATACGCCTGCCTGATCAGCGGTCGGAGCTGCCGGTACAACTGCACCGTTCCGGCCTCGTCCAGAGAGTCGACGACCTGGGCGATCCGGTCGTAACGCGCGAAGCTGGCCGGGTCGATGTACTCCTCACCCCCGCTTTCGGCGACCGCGAAGCGCCCGGCCGGACCGAGGAAGCCAAGGTGGGGGCGCGGGCTCTGTCCGGCGGCCACGTTGTCGACCGCCGCCGTGAAACGGCGCACCAGGTCGTCGGTGACCAGCCAGCGGGCCAGCGCCGGATGGCTCGACAGCGCCGCAACGGCCCGCCTCACCCAGTCGTCGCTGCCGTCGAGCTGCCCCGGCGGCGGCGGCAGCCGGCCCGGCTGCTCGGCGGCCGGCTGCTCGGCCGCCGGCGGCGGGTCGGCGGCCGGCTCGGCCGGTGGCGCTGGGCCGTCACGCCGCAGCACGAAGTACGCGATCACCGCCAGCACGATCGCCGCCAGCGCCACGGCAAACGGCCACAGCGGCTTCTGCCGCCGCCCGTCCGCCGGCGGCCGCGGCTCGGGCGCGAACTCGTCGACCGGCTCCATCACCTGCCCAGTGTACTCCCCTCCCGGGTGCTAGATTGGCGCCATGCGTCGAATCGTCCTCGGCAGCACCGGCGTTGAGCTGTCGGCCATCGCGTGTGGCACCTGGGGACACGGTGGGCCGAAGCGCGTGGGCGGCGCCGAGGTCGGCTGGTCGGGTCAGGACGACGACGCCGCGCGGCGTGCCCTGCTGGCCGCCCACCGCGCCGGCATCGACCACTGGGACACGGCGGACGTCTACGGCGACGGCCACTCCGAGCGGCTGATCGGCGGGTTGTGGGGCGAGCTACCGCGCGACGAGATCTTCCTGGCTTCCAAGGTCGGTTGGGACCCCGGCGGCTACGAGCACTTCTACCATCCGCGCCTGGTCGCCGAGCGCATCGACCGCTCACTGGCCAACCTGCGCACCGACCGCATCGATCTCTACTACCTGCACCACTGCGACTTCGGCCCGGACGACCGCTTCCTGGACGGCGCGGTCGAGCAGATCGAGCGCGCCCGGCAACAGGGCAAGGTGCGCTTCCTCGGGCTGTCCGACTGGAGCTCGGAGAAGGTGGCGCGCTACGCGCCGCGGGTCGAGCCCGACGTCGTCCAGCCCTACCGCAACGTAGTCGACGACCGTTGGGAGGCGAGCGGCCTCAAGGCCTGGGTGGAGTCGAGCGGGGCCGGCGTGGCCTTCTTCTCGCCGCTGCGTCACGGCCTGCTGCTGGGCAGCTACCGGCGGCCGGTCGAGTTCCCGGCCGGCGATCACCGCAACCGCATCGCCGCCTTCCGCGACCAGCGCGAGCTCGACCGCCTGCGGCGCTGCCGGGCCGCCGTCGAGCGGCGGTTCGCCGGCCACCCCGAGCCGGTGCTGCACGCCCTCACCGGCGCGCTGCTGAGCGACGCCCCGACCGGCTGCGTGCTGCTGGGCATGCGCCGCGGACGGCACGCCGAGGCCGCCGCCGGCATCGGCCAGCCGCTCGGCGCGAGCGACGCCGCGTGGGTGCGCGAGCTGTACCGCGCCGGCGATGGAGCGCGGCCGCCGGGCTGAGCGGCGGGCTCGCTTCAGTGGACCGTCGGCTGGACGTACGGCTCGCCGGCCGGCGCCTCGCCACCGAGCTCCATCAGCTCGAGCAGCAGCCGCTGGCGCTCGCCGGCAGTGGCGGCCTCGAGCAACGCCTGCTGCTCGGCGGCGGCGAACGGTAGCGCGGCGCAGAGCGCGTTGAGCAGCCGCAGGCCGTCGAGCGACGCCAGCAGATCGAGGTCGAACTCGAGACCCTGCCGCCGGGCGTAGCGGTCGACTGCGGCCAGCAGGGGCGTCGCATCGACGGCGCTCGCGTCCTCCTCGAAGTCGGCGGCGAAGCGGCGGTAATCGACCTGCAGGCGGCGGTAGCCGCGTCGCGGCTCGAGCTCGCGATCGATCTCGAACCGCGCGATGCCGCGCAGCACCACCAGGTACCGCCCGTCGGCCTGACGCTCGAGGCTCTCCAGCAGGCCGGCGCAGCCGACGGTGTACAGCCCGGGGTTGTCGGGCCCCAGCCCGAAGCCGTCGAGCCCGGGCGTGCGCGGCTGCACCATCGCGACGTGGAGCTCCGCCGCCGCCACGTCCTCCACCAGGTTGCGGTAGCGCGGCTCGAAGACGTTGAGCGGCAGGTAGTTGCCCGGTAGCAGCAGGGCGGCGGTGAGTGGAAACGCCGGCAGCTCCCGGGGCAGACCGGCCGCCGCCGTAGCTGGATCTCGCGAGACCATCCCGCGGTCAACCTACCATGCAGCCGACCACCGGAGGCGCCTCGCCCGAGGGTAGCTGGTCTATACTCGACGCTGCCTCGATGCCCGTAGATTCGACACCCACGCCGCCAGCAGTCGAGCCCGGTGAGCTAGCGACGCAGCTGCTCTCGGCGCACCGCGAGCTGCTCGACGGCCTCGGCGAGGGAGACCACCTGGGCAGCCGTCTCGAGCGGTTCTGCCAGACCCTCGACGGCTCGCTGTCGGGTGCGGTGAGCTGCGTCATGCTGTACAACCCGATCGAACAGCTGCTGCAGGTCGGCGCCGGCCCCAACCTGCCGGGCGAGCTGCGACACTCTCTCGACGGCATCACCGCCGGCCTGTCCCCCGGCAGCTGTAGCGCCGCGGTGCAGCGCAACGAGGTGGTGGTGTGCCGCGACCTCGCCAGCGACCCGCTGTGGGAGGGGCTGCGCGAGCCGGCCCTCGCCGGCGGGCTGCGGGCCAGCTGGTCGGCACCGATCCGCAGCCTGCAGCTGGCCGAGGTTCCGGGGCAGGACGACGAGCTGCGAGTGGTGGGCACGGTGGCGCTCTACTTCGAGCAGCCGTGCCAGCCCGACGCCCAGGAGCTGAAGCTGCTGGACATCACCTGCGCCCTCGCCGGGCTGGCGATCAACGCCGCGCGCACCCAGCAGAAGGTCGGCGAGCACCGGCTGTACGACGAGCTCACCGGCCTGCCCAACCGCAAGCTGTTCTTCGACCAGTTCAAGGAGGCGCTGACCGGGCTGAGCCCCCATCAGAACAAGCTGGCCCTGCTGCGGCTCGACCTGGACCACTTCAAGGAGGTCAACGAGACCTTCGGCTACGCGGTCGGCGACTTCCTGCTGCGCAGCGTCAGCGAGCGGCTGGTCGAGCGTCGCCGCGGCACCGATCTGGTGGCGCGCTTTGGCGACGACGAGTTCATCTTCCTGGTGACCGAGCTGGGCGACGACGCCGACGTGCGCCAGATCGCCGAGCAGATCCTCGCCGAGCTGTCGCGGCCGTACGACTTCGGAGGCGAGGAGCTGGCGGTGTCGGCCAGCCTCGGCGCCAGCGTCTACCCGTGGGACGGGGAGGACGCGCAGACGTTGTTGCGCAACGCCGAGAACGCGCTGCACGCCGCCAAGCGGCAGGGCCGCAACCGCGTGCGGCTGTACGCGCCGACGCTCGGCGTCAGCGGCTTCGAGAAGCTGCAGCTCAAGCTGGCCCTGGGCTACGCCGCCGAGAACGGCGAGCTGCAGCTGTTCTACCAGCCCAAGCTGCGCAGCGACACCCTGGAGATCACCGGCGCCGAGGCGCTGGTCTACTGGAACCATCCCAGCCAGGGCCTGCTGGCGCCCGGCAAGTTCATCCCGCTGGCCGAGGAGACCGGGCTGATCATGTCGATCGGCGAGTGGGTGCTGCGCACCGCCTGCGCGCAGGCCCAGGCTTGGCGGCGGGCCGGTTACGAGCACCTGACGATGGCGGTCAACATCTCGGCGCTGCAGTTCCGCGAGCCGTCGTTCAAGGACACCGTGTCGACGGTGCTGGCCGCCACCGCCCTGGCGCCCGAGGCGCTCGAGCTCGAGATCACCGAGACGGTCGCCATGACCGACGTCGAGAAGACCATGGCGCGTCTCGAAGCGCTGCGTGATCTCGGACTGTCGATCTCGATCGACGACTTCGGCACCGGCTACTCGTCGCTCGCCTACCTCAAGCGGTTTCCCATCCATACGCTCAAGATCGACCGCTCGTTCGTCATGGACCTGCCCGAGAGCAAGGAGAACCGAGCCATCGTCAAGGCGGTGATCGCGCTGTCCCGCTACATGGGTCTGCAGCTGGTGGCGGAGGGCGTCGAGACCGGAGAGCAGGCCGAGTTCCTGCGCGCCGAGGGCTGCGAGCTGTTCCAGGGGCACCACTTCAGCCGGCCGGTAGCGCGCGACCAGATCGAGCGGCTGCTGGAGCAGGGCTACCGGCCGGAAAGCCGGCGCACGTTCTACGGCGCGCCGAGCCCCGGCGACTGACCGCCGGGGTCTGGTTCAACTGTTGCCTACGCGAGCGGTCTACTCCCCTGCCGGTGGGCTGTGGTACCTCGAGGGGTTCCCCGACGGCAGCCGCCGGCTGCACCGCGTGCCGGTGCTGAGGCTGCCGTTCAAGATCGGACGGCGCTCGGACCAGGACCTGACCCTCGCCTCCAACCTGGTGTCGTCACGCCACGCGGAGATCCGCCCGCACGGCCGCGGCCTCGAGATCGTCGATCTCGAGAGCACCAACGGCACTCTGCTCAACGGCCAGCCGGTGACCGCACCGCACCGGCTCGAGGAGGGCGACATCGTGCAGTTCGCCACCTTCGAGTTCCGCGTCGGCGTCCTCGAACCGGGACGCACCGAAGCGCTGCTGGGAGCCACCACCGAGATCGGCACGGCGCTGCCCGAGCTGCTGGTGGCGCGCACCCTCAGGTTCCGCGAGCTGCTGGAGGGCGAGCGGGTCGAGGCCTGGTTCCAGCCGATCGTGTCGCTGGCCGACCGCACCGCCATCGGACACGAGATCCTGGGCCGCAGCGCGCTCGACAGCCTGCCGCTGAGCTCGTTCGAGCTCTTCGAGCTGGCGGCGGTGGTCGGCGCCGAGGCACGGCTCAGCCGGCTGTTCCGGCGGCTCGGCGCCGAGGCGTGCCGCGCCCTGCCCAACGACCTGCTGTACTTCGTCAACACTCATCCCGCCGAGATGCGTGAGAGGGGCCTGTTCGACTCGCTCGAAGCGCTGCGCGCCGAGCATCCCGACCTGCGGCTGGTGCTCGAGATCCACGAGGCCGCGATCACGGATCCCGCCGACATGAGTCAGCTGCGGGCGGGGCTGCGCTCGCTCCGCATCGGGCTGGCCTACGACGACTTCGGCTCCGGTCAGGCACGGCTGGCGGAGCTGTCGGCGGCGCCGCCCGACTACCTCAAGTTCGATCGCAGCATGGTCGCCGGAATCGATCAGCCACCGGCCAACCGGCAGCGGGTGCTCGCCGCGCTGGTGGCGATGGCCACCGACCTCGGCATCGCCGCCGTGGCCGAGGGGTTGGAGCAGGACGAGGAGGCGGCGGTCTGTGCCGAGCTCGGCTTCACCCTCGGGCAGGGCTTCCTGTTCGGCGTGCCGGCACCGGCCGCGACGCTGGCCGAGCCGCAGAGCTGATGGCGAGGCTCTGGCCCTTCGGCTGGCAGCCGGGACTGCTGCCGCGGCTGGCGGTGGCGCTGGCGCTGGTGGGGCTGCTGCCGGTGGCGTTCGCCAGCCGCCGGCTGATCGGCATCAACGAGAGTGCGATGACCGAACAGGTCCAGAACACCCATTCGCTGGCGGCGCGCACCACCGCCGAGCAGATCGGGCAGTTTCTGGATAGCCGTCTGGCGCTCGCCGCCGGCCTGGCCGCCGACCCGGCACTCGCCGACGCGGGCTCGCCGGCGGCGCGCGAGCTGCTACGCCGGTCGCTGGCGGCCTGGGACGGACTCGGCGTGCTGGGGCTGGCCATCGTCGACGCCGCCGGCCGCGAGGCGCTGCGCGCCCAGCTCGCCGAGCCCGAGCCACGCCGTCGGGTCGAAGCGGCGCTGGCCCGACCGCCCGGGCCGGTGGTCGAGCCTCTGGTGGAGGGCGAGCGCTGGACGCTGCGGCTGGAGGCGCCGCTGGCCGCCAACGGCGCCCGGGTCTGGCTGGTCTGTGACGGTCGCGAGATCGACAACGCGCTCGACACCTACGAGCTCGGCGCGGACGCCGAGCTGATGCTGGTCGATGCCGAGCGCCGGGCGCTGGCCGGCCGCCAGGAGATGGCGGACGACTTCCCGCCGCGGGTGCTCGAGTACGCGCTCTCCAACTGGCTCTCGGGCACCGAGCCCGACTTCGTCTCGCCGCGCACCGGCGAGCGGTTCATCGGCGCCTGGGCGCCGGTGCCGCTGGCGCGCTGGGCGGTGCTGTCGCGCCAGCCGCTGGCGGTCGCGCAGCAGGTCGCGCGGCGCATGCAGAACCAATCGCGCTGGGCGGTGGGCGGTGCCGCGGTGCTGATCGTGCTGCTGTCGGGTGCCGCGTGGGCGTCGGTCATCCGCCCGATCCGCCAGCTCGCCGCCGCGCAGCGCCGCCTGGCTGGGCTGCCGGGCGCCGCCGGAGGCAGCGAGATCGGCCAGCTCAAGGCTGCGTTCGAGGCGCTCGAGAAGCGGCTCACGGAGCAGGAGAAGCTGGACGAGGTGTTCCTCGGCCGCTACCAGGTCACCGACGTCCTGGGCTCGGGGGCGATGGGCACCGTGTTCCGCGGCTGGGATCCCAAGCTGCAGCGGCCGGTGGCGCTCAAGACCGTCCGGCTCGACCGCAAGCTCGCCGACGGGCGGCGCCGCGAGCTGGTCGAGCGGCTGCTCAGCGAAGCGGTCACGGTGGCCCGCTTCAACGACCCGAACATCGTCTCGGTGTTCGACATCGAGGACCATCCCGAGGGCGCCTACGTGGCGATGGAGCTGGTCGACGGCAACAGCCTCGAGTACTTCATCTGGCAGCAGGGCCAGCTGCCTGCGGACCAGGTGGTGCCGCTGGGTGCGGCAATCGCCCGCGGCCTGGCGACGGCGCACCGCCTGGGCGTGATCCACCGCGACGTCAAGCCAGCCAACGTGCTGCTCGGCGGCGACGGCTCGATCAAGGTGACCGACTTCGGCATCTCGGAGCTGATGTCGGCGATGGCACCGACCGGCGACGTGGTCTTCGGTACCCCGGGCTTCGTACCGCCGGAGACGCTCAGGGGCGAGGAGTACGACAAGTCCGGCGATCTGTTCGCCATGGGCGCGGTGCTCTACGCCTGCCTGACCGGCCGGCCGCCGTTCGACGGGCGGTCGGTCAGGGAGGTCGTCCGCCGCACCCTGTTCGGCGTCATCGAACCGCCGGGGCGGAGCGTGCCCGGCGTGCCGCCGGAGCTCGACGAGCTGGTCATGAGCCTGCTCAGCCGGGAGCGCGGCAAACGCCCCGGCGACGCCGCCGAGGTGGCGGAGGCCTTCGACGAGATGGCCCGCCGTCACGGCTACGTCTGGCGGCCACCGGCGGTCGCCGCCGCCGAGCCCCCGCCGGCGGACGAGCAGGCCGCATCGCAGTGGATTCCGACGACCCGGCTCGAAGGCTCGGCCGACGCCGGCTGAGGCCGGCTGCCGGCCGCGCAGCCGGCAGCGGGCGAGGACATCGCTCTAGGGGCGCAGCCGCCAGCCGAGAACACGCCGGTGGCCCAGGTCGTCGACCGCCGACGCCGTTGCCGCCACGCCACCCTGCTCGTCGAACTCCAGCGCCAGCTCCAGCTGCGCCACGCCGACGCCGACGTCCACCGCCCAGACACGCACCACGCTCACCGGTGCCGCCCCCGGCAGGGGCAGAGCGAGTGGCGCGGCGTCGGCCGAGCGCACCAGCAGCTGCGGCGCGTCGCCGCGCACCACCAGCGGCTGGCGGCGATCCAGCCAGGGAACGCGCCGGCGCTCCAGAGCCCGCGCCAGCCGCGAGCCGGTCTCCACCAGCGGCAGCCACCGGCCGCCGTCCACCGACACCTCCAGCCACGCCGGACCACGGCGCAGCCAGCGGCGGCGCAGCCGCGGCGGCAGCCGGTCGTCGACCGCCAGGCCGGAGCCGCCGTCGCCGGCCAGATCGGGAGGCAAGGCATCGACCAGGAACTCGACCGGCGGCAGCCTGCCCTCGTTGCCGGCGCGATCGACCGCCACCACGGTGGCCGAGTAGCCGCCGTCGGGCCAGCTGCCTTGCCAGCGGGCGCGATCCACCTCCTCACCGTTGATCACCGGCCGCCAGCCGGCAACGCCGCTCTGATGGTCCTCGAGCGCCGGCTCGATCCGCACACTCTCGTCGACGTACAGCCGCTCGTCGACGTGCAGCTGGCGGCCGACCACCGACAGGCTGCCGGTGGGCGGGGTGCGATCGGTCCCGTCACCGAGGATGCCGAGCGGCGTGCCGGCGCTCGGATAGCCGTCGAGACCCGAGGCACTCACCGCGGTGATGCGCCAGAAGTAGTCGCCGCGCCGCAGCGGCGGCCGGTGCGCCGCGACCGTGAGGCCGACCGCCCGGTCCACCAGCCGCGCGCACTGCGGATCGAGGCACAGCTCGTAGGTGTAGCTCGCCGCCCCCTCCACAGGCTGCCACGCCAGCTCGACGTTGACGAAGTCCAGCCGCGCGCCGGCGGGGGGCGACACCAGCGTCGGCGCCGGCAGCAGCTTCTCCGGTGGGCTCGGCGCCTGCCCCTCGGCGACTGCGGTCCCCATGCCGCGACCGACGGCCACCTTGGCGCCTCCGGCCTCGACCTCGCCGGCGCCCTCGTAGACCATTACCTTGGCGCCGTCGGCCGCCCGGCGCGCGCGCGTTTGCGAGACGCCGGCTTCGTCCACCTGCGGGCGGGCCAGAGTGCCGCCGACCAGGATCTGGATGTCGGTGGTGGCGCCCGGCGGCAGGCTTGCCGCCAACTCGGCCTGCCCCTCGACGATCTCGACCGCGCGCGGCGGCACCCCGATCAGCCGCCGGCCGGCGCGGCGCAGGAACACCAGCGACTCCTCGGTCAGCGTGACACTGGTGCCGTCCTGGAAGGCGATCTCGGTCGAGCCCCGGATGCCGGTGCGCAGCCCGTCCTCCTCGAGCAGCAGGTCCTGTTCGAGCGCCGGGTTCCACGCGATCGGTGCCGGCCGCTCCTCGACCGGACCGGCGACGGTGCGCAGCAGGGCCGTGGGCACCGCAACCCGGCGCGCCACCAGCACCTGGATGCGCTGGCCCGGCGCCAGCACGTCGGGGTCCTCGATGGTGGGGTTGAGGCGCCAGTTCTGGCGCCACTGCAACGCATCGCCCAGGTACTTGGCGGTGATGCTGTGCAGGGTCTCGCCCGGCCGCACGATGTGCCAGCCGCGGTCGTAGGGCTCGGAGCCGGTCGGCGCGGCCTGCTGGGCGCTCGCCCCACCCGCCATCAGCAGCAGGGACAGGGCGAAGCGCAGCCCGCGACCGCCGAGTCTGGGGATCATTGGGACTCTCCTCGTGGGTGTCGGTGAACGGACCCGATGGATAGTATCCTATGCCCTCCACGCCGCCGCCCGGAGCCCCGATGAACCAGCCCCCACTCGACCAGCACGGCGAGAGCTCCGCCGACCGCCGCCCGTCGGACGACCGGCAGCTGTTCGTCGACCGGCACCTGGGGCCGACCGCCGAGGAGCGCGCCGGCATGCTCGAGCTGCTCGGCTTCGACTCCCTGGAGGCGCTGGTGGACGCGGTCATCCCCGGCAAGATCCGGCAGCGCCGGCCGCTCGCGCTCGGACCGCCGCAGGGTGAGGCGGAGACCCTCGCACAGCTGGCCGGCATCGCCCGCGGCAACCAGGTCTGGCGCAGCTTCATCGGCATGGGGTACTCCGGCTGTCACGTGCCGGCGGTGATCCGGCGCAACGTCTTCGAGAACCCGGGCTGGTACACGCAGTACACGCCCTACCAGGCGGAGATCGCGCAGGGACGTCTCGAGGCCCTGATGAGCTTCCAGACGATGGTGAGCGAGATGACCGGCCTGCCGCTGGCCAACGCCTCGCTGCTCGACGAGGCCACGGCCGCGGCCGAGGCGATGGCGATCTGCCGGGCGGTGGCGGGCGGCGAGCGGCGGCGCTTCTTCGTCGCCGAGGACTGCCATCCGCAGACGGTGGCGGTGGTCGAGACGCGCGCGCGGCCGCTGGGCATCGAGGTGGTGAGCGGCCCGCTCGCGGCGGCCGCCGAGGCGGCCGGCGAGCTGTTCGGCCTGCTGTTGCAGTACCCCACCACCGACGGCCGCATCGAGCGCTACGACGAGCTGATCGCGCGCGTCTCCGCAGCCGGCGCCCGCACGGTGGTGGCGTGCGACCTGCTGGCGCTGGCGCTGCTGCGCCCGCCGGGGGAGTTCGGCGCCGACATCGCGGTCGGCTCCAGCCAGCGGTTCGGCGTGCCGATGGGCTTCGGCGGACCGCACGCCGCCTTCCTCGCGGCCCGCCGCGAGTTCGAGCGCCACCTGCCCGGGCGCATCGTCGGGCTGTCGCGCGATGCCGAGGGCCGACCCGCCTTCCGGTTGGCGCGCCAGACCCGCGAGCAGCACATCCGGCGCGAGAAGGCGACCAGCAACATCTGCACCGCGCAGGTTCTGCTGGCGGTGATGGCCGGGCTGTACGCCGTCTACCACGGGCCGCTAGGTATCCAGCGCATCGCCCGCCGAGTGCAGCGCCTGACCGCCCGGCTGGCCGCCGGTCTGGAACGGCTCGGCTACGCGGTGGGCGACGGACCGTGGTTCGATACCCTGCGGATCCGGCTGCCCCGCGGCCGCGACGCCGAGATCCTGGCCGCCGCCCACAGCCGCCGCATCAACCTGCGCCAGTACCCCGACGGCTCGCTCGGGATAGCGCTCGACGAGACCACCGGCGAGGCCGACGTCGACGAGCTGCTGACGCTGTTCTCCCACGGCCATCCGGCAGGCGCCGGCGGCGAGCCGGCGGCGAGCTCGGCGGCTGACGGGCTGCCGCCGGAGGTGGCGCGGTCGACGCCGTTCCTCACCCAGGAGGTCTTCAACCGCTACCGCACCGAGCACGAGATGCTGCGCTACCTGCGACGGCTCGAGCGCCGCGACCTGTCGCTCACGCACTCGATGATCCCGCTCGGCTCGTGCACCATGAAGCTCAACGCCAGCGCCGAGATGCTGCCAGTGAGCTGGCCGGAGTTCGCCGCCCTGCACCCGTTCGCGCCGCCCGAGCAAACCGCCGGCTACTCCCGGCTGTTCGACCAGCTCGAGCGGTGGCTGGCCGAGATCACCGGCTTCGCCCGCGTATCGCTCCAGCCCAACGCCGGCTCGCAGGGCGAGCTGTGCGGGCTGTTGGTGATCCGCGCCTACCACGAGGACCGCGGCGACGGCGAGCGGGATGTCTGCCTGATCCCGACCTCGGCCCACGGCACCAACCCGGCGAGCGCGGTGATGGCCGGCTACCGCGTGGTGGCGGTGGCGTGCGACGCCGAGGGCAACGTGGACCTCGAAGACCTGCGCGACAAGGCCGCCAGCCACGCTGAACGGCTGGCGGCGCTGATGCTCACCTACCCCTCGACCCACGGCGTCTTCGAGAGCGAGGTGCGCGAGATCTGCCGGGTGGTTCACGACCACGGCGGCCAGGTGTATCTCGACGGCGCCAACATGAACGCGCAGGTGGGTCTGTGCCGGCCCGGCGACTACGGAGCGGACGTCTGCCACCTCAACTTGCACAAGACCTTCTGCATCCCGCACGGCGGCGGCGGCCCGGGGATGGGGCCGATCTGCGTTCACTCGCACCTGGCGCCGTTCCTGCCAGGCCATCCGGTGGTGCCGTGCGGCGGCGAGCGCGCAATCGGACCGGTGGCGGCTGCGCCGTGGGGTAGCCCCAGCATCCTGCCGATCTCGTGGATGTACATCGCCATGATGGGCGCCGAGGGGCTGACCCGGGCCAGCCAGGTGGCGATCCTCAACGCCAACTACATGGCGGCCCGGCTCGCCGAGCACTATCCGATCCTCTACTCCGGCCGCCGCGGCCTGGTGGCGCACGAGTTCATCGTCGATCTGCGGCCGTTCCGCGACGGCGCGGGCATCACCGTCGACGACGTTGCCAAGCGGCTCATGGACTACGGGTTCCACGCGCCCACCATGTCGTGGCCGGTGGCGGGCACCATGATGATCGAACCCACCGAAAGCGAGTCGCGCGCCGAGCTCGACCGGTTCTGCGACGCGATGATCGCGATCCGCGGCGAGATCACCGCCATCGAGAGCGGTGAGGTGAACGGCGCCGACAGCCCGCTGAAGCACGCCCCGCACACCGCCAGGGCGCTGACCGCCGACGGTTGGGAGCGGCCCTACGGTCGCCGCCATGCGGTGTTTCCGGCACCGTGGGTGGAGGAGAGCAAGTTCTGGCCGCCGGTGGCGCGCATCGACAACGCCTGGGGCGACCGCAACCTGGTCTGCACCTGCGATCCGGTGGAGAGCTGGGCCGAGCTCGAGCCGGCCGGCGACCAGCGCCGGCCGGTCGCCGCCGGGGCGGGCACAAAAGAAACAAGCGGCCGCTAGGCCGCCCGTTTCGAACCCGCAGCCGAGCCGCGGCTATTCGTCGTCCGGCGACCAGCGGCGCGCACGGTGGCCGCCGAAGCGGAAGCGCAAGCCGACGTAGGCCTTGGCATCGAGCGCGTTGCTGCCGTCGTCGACGATGTCGAAGCGGCCCACCCCGAAGAAGCTGGCGCGTCGCGAGATGGAGACGTCGACCCCGAAGTGAGCGTTGACGCCGAGCGCCTCGTCGCTCACCGACTCGTCACGCTGCGACACGGCGACCTGGTTCACCACCGTGAACACCCGCTGGTCGAAGTCGATGAAGTGGATGCCGGCGCCGGCGCCGATGAAGAAGTCCACGCCGCGCCACGGCATGACGCCGACGATGTTCAAGCCGAGAAGCAGATCGGTGCGGCCGGTCGTCTGGACGACCTGGGCGCTGCTGATGTTGTTGAAGCTGGGAACGGGGCCCGCGGCGCTCGACTCCCAGTAGCCCAGCTCGGGCTCGAGGTAGCCGCGCCAGGCGTCGCGGTTGCCGCGGTGGTGCGGACCAATCGCGATGCGCAGACTCGCTGCCAGGTAGGGCTCGACGTCGTCCACCAGCCCCGGCTCGTCGAGGCTGATCAGGCCGAGACCGATGCCAAAGGCGTAACGAGCTTCGTCCTCCCAGTCCCGCGCGTCATGGCGGACGTACTCGTCGGGATCCCCCTCGTACTGGGAGCTGAGCGCTTCCTCCGCCGACGCGAGGGACGCACCCAGCAGGATCACCGCGGCCAATGCGCCGATCTTTGTCCACACTCTCATGTCCTCAGCTCCTTTCGCCGTTTCGGAAACGAGGCCGGGCTTGATCCTGCCGCGGCACGAAACTGGATCTATCCTGAAACTAGTTCGAATTTAGCACATCGCGGGCTACCGCGCACCTGCGAGCCGGGGCCCGGCGCAGCCGCCGAGCGCTAGTCGTCGCCGCCCTGCTCGATGCGGCCACTCCACCGCTCGAGCTGCTGGCGCGCCAGATCGCGGCCGCCGATTCCGAAAGCGACGGCGGCGGCGACCGCCACCGCGCCCAGCAGCATGCCGAACGACAGGTTGATGATGTCCTCGGCGACGTTCATCTGGCGCAGCGCCATGGCGCCGGCGAGCACCAGGATGGCGGCGCGCGCGGCGGTCGCCAGCACCCCCGACTGCTTGCTGCTCGAGGCCTTGATGGCGGTAGCCGCCAGGTTCGCCAGGTACAGACCGAGGCCGAAGATCACCAGCGCCAGGATGACGTTGCCGAGGAACAGGATGAAGGCGGACACCAGGGCGGCGAGCTGATCGAAGCCCAGCAGCCCGAGCGCCTCGACGGCGGCGAACAGCATGATCACCACCACCACCAGGTGACCGGCCATCTCGGACGCCCGCCCGCCTCCGCTCTTGGCGTCCCAGCGGATGCCGATGCGCCCGAGGAACTGGCCGAAGCCGGCGGCCTGCAGCAGGTTGCTGACCAGACCGGCCACCACCTTGGCGATGATGTAGGCGATGACCAGCAGCAGCGCGGCGCCGAACAGCGACGGCAACGCCTGCAGAATCTGATCGAGCATGGCACTCGCCGGCCGCGTGATGGCGTCGAGCTGCAGCGCGTTGAGCGCCGAGATCAGCACCGGGATCAGGATCAGCGTGTAGACCAGCAGTCCGATCAGTCCCGACAGCCGCTGCTTGCCTAGCACCTTGTCGACCCCGATGCGCTCGCCGACTCCGTCGACGCCGACCGCCGCCAACAGGTTGCTCACGATGCGCTGGATGATGCGCGCCAGGAACCAACCCACCAGGAAGATGAGCGCGGCGGCGAACAGGTTGGGCAGGAAGCCGAGCACCTTCTCCACCATCGAGCGCACCGGCAGCAGCAGACCCTCGAGCGCCAGCGCGTCCAGCACCGCCGGCAGGAAGAGCAGGAACACCAGCCAGTAGACGGTCTCCGACAGCATGCCGCTGAGCGACGCCTTAGGCGCTTCGCCGGCGCCGACCTCGCTGCCGACCCGCTCGTCGAGCCGGATGCCACGCAGCGCGGTGCGCAGCACCAGCCGCACG
This sequence comes from Thermoanaerobaculia bacterium, assembly GCA_041574955.1. Taxonomy (GTDB): domain Bacteria; phylum Acidobacteriota; class Thermoanaerobaculia; order Multivoradales; family JAHEKO01; genus CALZJC01. Next base: position 33,619 of record JBFGNS010000008.1, read on the forward strand.
CCGGTGGCCACCAGCCAGGCGACCAGCAGCAACAGACCGGCGCTCAGCAGCCGCGGCGCGTACTCGAAGATCTGGTTGAGGAAGCTGTTGAGCGGCCCGGTGATGGCGGTCAGCTGCAGGGTCTGGAAAAAGCCCACCAGCACGAAGATCATCACCAGCCAGAAGACCGCCCTGCCGATCGCCGGCTCGATGTCCGGGGCGACCTCGCCTTCGCCCTTGACCCAGCCGGCGATCTTGTTGTCGATCGTAGTCTTGCGCAGTCCCGCCTGCACCAGCTTCGACAGCAGCAACGCCGCCAGCCAGCCGAGCACCAGCACCAGCAGCGCCGCGGCCAGATTGGGCAGGTAGCCGCTGACGTCGGTCACGAAGCCGTCCCAGATCACACGCAAGTTGCTGCTCAGATTTGCCATGACTCTTTCCTCCGGAAACCAGGTTGCGGTTGCGCATGGCTGCAGGCGAAGCAGCACCCAGCGAACCGGGTCCGTTCGTTGCCTTGCACGGTGTGTCGAAGCCCGACGAGAGGAATTATACGGCACGCGGGACCGGCTCCCGGAGGTTCCGGCGGCCGCCACGCCGGCGCAACTTGATTCCGGCCCGAAACTTTCATACTCTTTGCGGCACCGTTTCGCAGCCGGCTTCGAGGCGCCCCCAGCGGCGTCGTGGCCGGGCAACGTGTCGGGGTCGGATCCAAAAGCAAAGACGTCGTTCCCAGAGGACAGAAAAGGAGCAACTCATGAGCAAGCGAACCAGCTATCTGTGCCTTCTCGCCTTGACCTTCGTGCTCGTGGTGCCGCTGGTCGGCTGCCAGCAGGCCGAAGAGTCGGGCGCCGCCGAGGAAATGCAGGAGGCGGCCGAGGAGATGGGCGAAGCGATGGACGAGGCGGTCGAGGAGATGGGCGAGGCGATGGACGAGGCCAAGGACAAGGCCGACGAGATGATGGAAGAGGCCGGCGAGAAGATGGAGGAAGCCGGTGAGAAGGTCGAAGAGGCCGTCGAGGGCGGGGGCGGCGGCGGCAACTAGTCGCCGAGAGCCAAGGCCGGCTCCTCGCCGGTCGTCCAGAAGTCCGAAAGCCGCCCCGAGGGGCGGCTTTCTTGTTGGGTGAGCGGTGCAGGACGGGGCCGATCAGAGGCTTGACTTACGTCTTGTTTACGCCTAAGATTCTGAACCCCGAAAGCCCTGCGCCCGGCGACCGGTCGAGGGGTCGAAGATGCTCTCGTCGCCAGCCATCCACCCGCCGCGATCCGTTGCGCGCGGCGCCGCTCTCGCGGCGCTGCGCGCCGACCCCGCGGCGCGGCTGACCAGCGGCCGCGAGCTGACGCGGCGGCGCGCCGATGGCGCCGCGCCCGAGCCGCTCGCCACCGGCCTCGAGCCGCTCGACCGGCTGCTCGGAGGCGGTCTGCCCAGGGGCCGGCTGGTGGAGCTCGTGGGGCTGCACTCGAGCGGCCGCTTCGCCGCCGGGATGGCCGCCATCGCGGCGGCGACCGCGGGCGGCGAGACGACAGCCCTGGTCGACCTGGGCGAAGGTCTGGAGCCGGCGGCGGCCGCTGCCGCCGGCGCGGTGCTCGAGCGGCTGCTGTGGGTCCGACCCCGCAACCTCAAACAGGCGGCGCTCAGCTCGGAGATGCTGCTCAACGCCGGGTTCCCGCTGGTGGTGCTGGATCTCGGCCAGCCGCCGGTTGCCGGCGGCCGCGGTCCGCAGGCGGTCTGGCTGCGCCTGGCGCGCGCGGCGGCCAGCCACGGCGCGGCGCTGCTGGTCTCGGCACCCTACCGGGCGAGCGGCACTGCGGCCGCCGCGGTGGTGCTGAGCAGCCGCACGCGGCCGGCGTGGAGCGGCAGCGGCGGCGCGCCGCGGCTGCTGACCGGCTTCCACTCGCAGCTGGCGCTCGACAAGCAGCGCGGCGGCGGGCGACCGCCTGGGCGCGCTCTGCTGACGGTGCGAGCACAGCAGCTGATCGACGGTCGGCTGCCCGGCATGCCGGCGCGCGGCGGGCGCGCCGCGGGCGCCGCATGAGCCGCCTGGCCTGCCTGTTCGTACCGCTGTTCCCGCTCGCCGCCCGCCTGCGCAGCGAGCCCGAGCTGGCCGGCGAGGCGGTCGCCGTCTTCCACGGCAACGGCAGCGCCGCCCGCGTCGTGGCCGCCAGCCGCCGCGCCCGGCAGGCCGGCATCCGAGCCGGTATGTCGCCCAGCCAGGCGCGCGCCGTGCTCCCCAAGCTCACCGCTCGCGGCCGCGACGCGATCTGCGAGCGCGCCGCACAGCAGGCGCTGCTGGAGATCGCGGAGAGCTTCTCGCCACGTATCGAAGACTCGGGCGAGGGCGTGGTCTACCTCGAGATCGCGGGGCTCGAACGGCACTTCCCCGGTTCCACGCCGGAGCAGGAGCTCGGTCACGCCCTGGCCACCGCCGCGGACAAGGCAGGGCTGACCGCCTGGGTCGGCGTCGCCGGCAGCAAGCTGGCGGCGCGGGTGGCGGCCGAGCAGCCCGGCTCGCCCACCCTGGTCACGGAGGGGGGTGAGGCGGAGTTCCTCGCCCCTCTGCCGCTCGAGCGGCTGTCGCCCGAGATCGAGGTGCTGGCCACCCTGCAGCGCTGGGGCGTACACAGCCTCGGCGAGCTCGCCCGCCTGCCGGCCAACGAGGTGAGCAGCCGGCTCGGGATCGCCGGGCAACAGCTGCACCAGCAGGCGCGCGGCCTGGACCCGCGGCCGCTCGTCCCCTATCAGCCGCCGCCGGTGTTCGAGGAGGGGCTGGAGCTCGACTGGCCGCTGGTCTCGCTCGAGCCGTTGCTGTTCGTCGCCCGCACCGCCATCGACCGGTTGTGCCGGCGCATGACCGCACGGGGTCTCGCCTGCAGCCGCCTGGGGCTGTCGCTGCGGCTCGATCCCGGGGCCTGGATCGAGCGCCTGCTGCGCCTGCCGGCGCCCACCGTGCAGGCCAGGACGCTGCTCACCCTGCTGCGGCTGGAGCTCGAGCGCGAGCCGCCCGGCGCACCGCTGACCGCCTTCCGCCTGCGCGGCTTCCCCGACCGCCCACGCAGCGCGCAGCTGTCGCTGTTCGGTCCCGCCGCGCTCTCCCCCGACCGCCTCGCCACCACCCTGGCGCGGCTGTTCACCGTGCTGGGGCCCGGCCGCATCGGCTCGCCCCGGCCCGCCGATGCCCACCGGCCGGAAGCGCTGTCGCTGGTCGAGTTCGAGCCGCCGGCACCGCCGCGGGAAACGTCCGAGGCCCCCCGGGGACGCGGCCTGATGGCCGTCCGGGCGCTGCGGCCGCCGCTGCCGGTGGAGGTGGTGAGCAGCACCGGTGAAGCCGCCGGGCAGCCGTCCGAGCTGCTCGAGGTCCTGCCGGTCAGCAGCGCGCAGACCGAGCGGCGGCCGCGCATCGGCGGCCGGGTGCAGGTGGCCTCCGGGCCGTGGCTGCTGGAAGAGGAGTGGTGGTCGCGGCGGCCGGTGGAGCGCGACTACTGGGACGTCGAGCTCGCCGGCGGCGGTCTGTACCGGCTCTACCGCGACCGGCGTTCGGGCGACTGGTTCGTCGACGGCATCTACGACTGAGAGACGCGCGCCAGACCCCTCCCGCAACCGCCGGCCACTGCCCGGCCCTGTGATACCTTGCCGGCGTGAGGGCACCGCCAGACCCCGGCCGGCTTCCGCCGGTGCCCGCCGGCCCGACTGGCGATGGCTGACCAGCCCGGCCCGCGGCCGGCGGCGGCGGACGCGGAGCCCACCATCCGCTCGCGCCTGCGTCAGCTCGAGAAGGCGGTCGAGACGATGCAGGTCGGCGTCACCATCACCGACCTCGACGGTCGGATCGTCTACGTCAACCCGGCCGAAGCCGCCATGCACGGCTACCGCCGGGAGGAGCTGACAGGCCAGCCCGCCAGCATCTTCGCGCCGCCCGAGCTGCGCCGCCAACCGATCGGCCGGCCGCGGCTGCGCGAGGTCAGGAGCTGGCGCCGGGAGAGCCTCAACCAGAGGAAGGACGGCTCGCGCTTCCCGGTCGAGATCCTGTCGGACGTGGTCACCGACCGGAGCGGTGAGCCGCTGGGACTGGTCAGCATCTGCCAGGACATCACCGACCGCCGGCAGGCCGAGAGCGCCCTGCGCGAGAGTGAGGAGCGGTATGCGCTGGCGGTGCGCGGCGCCAACGACGGCATCTGGGACTGGAACCTCGAGACCGGCGAGATCTACTTCTCGCCGCGCTGGAAGGCGATGCTCGGCCACCGCGAAGAAGAGATCGACGCGACTCCCGAGGAGTGGTGGCGCAAGATCCACCCCGAGGACCTGGCGCGCACCCGCGAAAGCCTCGACGCCCACCTGGCCGGCGACTCCGACCACTTCCAGGCCGAGTACCGGATCGCCCACGCCGACGGCTCGTTCCGCTGGATGTTGAGCCGCGGGCTGGCGGAGCGTGACGCGCACGGCGAGGCGCGGCGCATCGCCGGCTCGCAGACCGACATCACCGACCGCCAGGTGCTCGATCCGCTCACCGGGCTGCCCAACCGGGCGCTGTTCCTCGACCGCCTGGCCAGCGCGCTGGGCCGGGCCCGGCGCAAGATCGGCGCGGTCACCGGCGTGCTGTTCCTCGACCTCGACCGGTTCAAGGTGGTCAACGACAGCCTCGGCCACCTGGTGGGCGATCAGCTGCTCAAGCGGGTGGCGGCGACCCTCGAGGGCTGCCTGCGGCCGGGGGACACGGTGGCGCGGCTCGGCGGCGACGAGTTCACCATCCTGCTCGAGGAGATCCACGGGCCCGAGGAGGCGCTGGCGGTAGCCGAGCGGGTGCACGCTCGGCTGGAAGAGCCCTACCGGCTGGGCGACCAGGAGATGTACACCACCGCCTCGATCGGCATCGCTCTGAGCAGCGACGGGCAGGAGCGGCCCGAGAACCTGCTGCGCGACGCCGACACCGCCATGTACCGCGCCAAGTCGCTCGGCCGCGGCCGGCACCAGCTGTTCGACCAGGACATGCGCGAGCGAGCGGTCGCGCAGCTGCAGATCGAGACCGACCTGAGACGAGCGCTCGAACGGCGTGAGCTGGTGGTCTACTACCAGCCGATCCTGTCGCTCGCTTCCGACCGCATCATCGGCTTCGAGGCGCTCACCCGCTGGCACCACCCGGAGCGCGGCCTGATCATGCCGCTCGAGTTCATCGCGGTCGCCGAGGAGACCGGTCTCATCCTGCAGATCGGCGACTGGGTGCTGCGCGAGGCCTGCCGGCAGCAGCGCTCCTGGCAGCAGGAGTTCCCCGCTTCCGCCGAGCTGACGATGAGCGTCAACCTCTCGCCCAAACAGTTCAACCACCCCGATCTGGTGAAACAGGTCCGGCAGGTGCTCGACGAGACCGGCCTCGCCCCCCGCCTGCTGGTGCTCGAGATCACCGAGAGCGCCTTCATCGAGAGCCCGGAGGCCGCGATCCAGATGATCGGCGAGCTGCGCGGCATGGGCATCCAGGTGTGCGTCGACGACTTCGGCACCGGCTACTCGTCGCTCAGCTACCTCCACCGCTTCCCGATCGACGCGCTCAAGATCGACCGCTCGTTCGTCAGCAAGATCCCGCATCAGGGACGGCAGACCGAGCTGGTGCAGAACATCATCAAGATGGCGGGCGATCTGGACATCGAGGTGGTGGCGGAGGGCGTCGAGACCGACGCGCAGCGCGACAGGCTGCGGCAGCTCGACTGCCGGTACGTCCAGGGGTTCCTGTTCCACCGGCCGCTCGATTCCGGCCGCGTCCGCGACCTGCTGCGCCGGCAGGAGTAGCCGCCCCGGCAGTGGGCGGCGCCGGGGCCGGCCGCCAGCGGCGGCCTTGACTTACGCCTTGTTTACGCTATTCTGTCGCCATGGACCGCCGCAAGCCCGGTACGCCGGGGCCGCCGGCGCGTGATTTCGGCTACAGCCTGAGCTGGCTGCGAACCTCGCCCGGCGCCCGCAAAGAGCGGCTGCGCCAGCGCGCCGCTCGACCGCCGGCGGAGCCGCAGTCGCCTCCCCCACCGCCGGCCGCGGCGGAGCCGGAGGGCGAGCGCTGGCCGGGCTCGCGCTCGCGGCCCGCCGCCGCGCCGGCGGTCGATTTCCGGCCCCTGGCCGGAGAGCCGGCACCGGGCTACCTCTCCGCCGGCGCGCGTAAGGAGCGGCTGCGGCGCCGCCCGCGAGTCGCGGCGAGTCGGCGGCCGGGCGGCGGGCTGCCGGAGCTCCACGCCGCCTCGGCGTTCTCCTTTCTCGACGGCGCCTCGCTGCCCGAGGACCTGGCCGAGCGCGCCGCCGAGCTGGAGATCCCGGCGGTCGCCCTGCTCGACCGCAACGGCGTCTACGGTGCGCCGCGCTTCCACCAGGCGGCGCGGCGCGCCGGCATCCGGGCCGTGGTCGGCGCCGAGGTCTCGCTCGCCGGCGACCCCGCCGGCCCGTCCGCCGGCTCCCCGCTGTCCCGGCCGCGGCTGTCGCTGCTGGTAGCCGAGCGCCGCGGCTACCGCAACCTGTGCCGCCTGCTGAGCGCCGCCGCCCACGGCCGGCCCAAGGGTGAGGCGCGCGCCGAGGGGTCGCTGCTCGACGCGCACGCCGCCGGCCTCTGGTGCCTCACCGGCGGCCACGAAGGGCCCGTTGCGCGGGCGCTCGAGACCGCCGGTCTGGACGCCGCGCGGGCGACGCTCGAGCGGCTGGCGCACGCCTTCGAAGGCCGGCTCGCGGTCGAGATCCAGCGCCACCGGCAGCGCGACGAGGAGCACCGCAACCGCGCCCTGGTGGAGCTGGCACGGCGGCTGCGGCTGCCGCTGGTGGCCACCAACGGGGTGCGCTACGCGCGCCCCGGCGACAAGCCGCTGTACGACGTCCTGACCTGCATCCGCGAGCACACCCGCCTCGACGCCGCCGGCCGCCTGCTGGCCGGCCAGCGCGAGCGCCACCTGAAGAGCGGCGGCGAGATGGCCGCGCTGTTCGCCGACCTGCCCGCCGTCCTGGCGGGCACCCGCGAGCTGGCCGAGCGCCTCGACTTCACCCTCGCCGATCTCGGCTACCGGTTTCCCGACTATCCTCTGCCGCCGGGCGAAACGCCGATCTCCTACCTGCGCCAGGTGGTCTGGAACGCCGCTCCCGGGCGGTTCCGGCCGCTCACCGCCCGCGCCCAGGGCCAGCTCGAGCGCGAGCTGGCGATGATCGACAAGCTCGATCTGGCGGGCTACTTCCTGATCGTCTGGGACATCATCCGCTTCTGCCAGCGGCGCGGCATCCTGGCCCAGGGCCGCGGCTCGGCCGCCAACAGCGCGGTCTGCTACGCGCTGTCGATCACCGCCGTCGACCCGGTCAGGATGGAGCTGCTGTTCGAGCGCTTCCTGTCCGAGGAGCGCGGCGAGTGGCCCGACATCGATCTCGACCTGCCGTCGGGAGAGCGGCGCGAGGAGGTGATCCAGTACGTCTACCGGCGCTACGGACCGCACGGCGCGGCGATGACCGCCAACGTCATCACCTACCGCGACCGCTCCGCCGCGCGCGAGGTGGCCAAGGCGCTGGGCTACACGCCGGAGCAGGTGGACAAGCTGGCCCGGCGGCTGGGCCACTGGCACTACGACTCGAGCCGTGGCGACCGCAAGTCGATGCCCGAGGAGCTGGCCGCCGCCGGCTTCGACCCGCAGGCACCGCGCATCCGGCTGTTCGCCGAGATGTGGCAGCGCATCCAGAACCTGCCGCGCCATCTCGGCCAGCACTCGGGCGGCATGGTGATCGCGGCCGGCCGGCTGGACGAGGTGGTGCCGCTCGAGCCGGCCGCCATGGAGAACCGGGTGGTGGTGCAGTGGGACAAGGACGACTGCGCCGACCTGGGGATCATCAAGGTCGACCTGCTGGGACTCGGCATGCTGCAGGCGCTGGAAGAGGCCGTTCCGATGATCCGCGAGCACGAGGGGGTGACGCTCGACCTGGCGCACATCCCGCCCGACGACCCCGAGACCTACCGCATGCTGCGCGCCGCCGACACCGTCGGCGTGTTCCAGGTCGAGAGCCGCGCGCAGATGGCCTCGCTGCCGCGCAACGCGCCGCGCCGCTTCTACGACCTGGTGATCCAGGTGGCGATCATCCGCCCGGGGCCGATCGTGGGCGGCATGGTCCACCCCTACTTCGAGCGCCGCCGGGGGCGGCAGCCGGTGGAGTACCCGCACCCCAGCCTGGAGCCGATCCTGGCGCGCACCCTGGGCGTGCTGCTGTTCCAGGAGCAGATCCTGCGCGTCGCCATGACCGCCGCCGGCTTCTCGGGCGGCGAGGCCGAGGAGCTGCGCCGCGCCATGGGGTTCAAGCGCTCGGCCGAGCGCATGGCCGCCCTCGAGCGCAAGCTGCGGCGCGGCATGACGGAGCGCGGCATCACCGGCGAGGCCCAGCAGCAGATCGTCCACGCCATCACCTCGTTCGCGCTCTACGGCTTTCCCGAATCGCACGCCGCCAGCTTCGCGCTGATCGCCTACGCCAGCGCCTACCTCAAGGCGCACCACCCCACCGCCTTCCTCATCGCGCTGCTCAACGCCTGGCCGATGGGCTTCTACCACCCCGCCACGCTGGTCAAGGACGCCCAGCGCCACGGCGTCGAGGTGCGCCCGATCGACGTCAACCACTCCGGCTGGCGCTGCCGCTGGGAGGAGCGCGACGCGCACGATGCGGCGTCATCGCCGAAGAGCGGCGACGCCGCAGCGGGCCGCAGGCCGGCATGCTCCGAGCCTGCCACCGGCCCGCACCAGGCCGGACGGCGCCAGCAGCCCCGGATCGCTGGTGCCGTCCGGCTCGGCTTGCGGTTCGTCCGAGGTCTGCCCCACGCCACCGCCCAGACCCTCGAGCGCGAGCAGGGCCGCCGGCCGTTCGCCGACGTCGACGACCTGGTGCGCCGCTGCCGTCTGCGGCGTGCCGAGCTGGAGCCCCTCGCCGCCGTCGGCGCGCTGGGCTCGCTCGGGCTCAGCCGGCGGCAGGCGCTATGGCAGGTCGCCCGGGCGGTGCGAGACCCCGGGCCGCTGCTGGCCGCGGGCACCGCCGGCGGTGAGCGCCGGCGCCTGCAGTCACCGCTGCGCGAGATGTCGGAGTACGAGGCGACGCTGGCCGACTATGCTGGCACCGGTCTGACCACCGGCAGGCACCCGCTGGCCCACATGCGGGCGGCGCTCGACCGCCGCCGGGTGCTGCCGGCGGCCGGGCTCGCGGGCGCCGAGCACGGCACGCGGGTGCGCACCGCCGGAGCGGTGATCGTCCGCCAGCGGCCGGGAACCGCCAAGGGGATCCTGTTCCTCACCCTGGAGGACGAGACCGGGATGTCGCAGGCGATCGTGTCGGCCGAGCTGTGGCAGCACCACCGCGAGCTGATCGTCGGTGCGGCGGGCCTGATGGTGGAGGGGGTGTTGCAAAAGCGGGACGGCACCCTGTCGGTCCGGGCGGAGCGTTTCTGGCGGCTGTCGGAGATCGCCGCCGCTCCCAGCCACGACTTCCACTGAGGCGGCCCCACCCCCACGGCGCCAATAAACCTTTATCTCAGCCGGTCTTGGGGCGACCGCACCGTTGCTGTATCCTGAGGCCGGAAACTACCGCCCACGCCCCCCCGCAGCACCCGAGACACCGCCATGAGCTTCGTCGGCAAGCTGGACCAGTTCAAGCTGCCGGACCTGCTGCAGATCGTCTCCACCACCGGCAAGACCGGCAAGCTGAGTCTCACCCGGCGCGATAGCCAGGGCGTCATCGTCTTCCGCGGCGGCAAGATCATCTACGCCGCCTCGAGCGCGGCTCGCCAGACCCTCGGCAGCCTGCTGCTGTGCCACAACCACCTCACCGAGGAGCAGCTGGCCAAAGCCCTGGAGATCCAGCACCAGGCGGCCGAGGAGAAGCGGCTCGGCACCATCCTCACCGAAACCGGCATGATCAGCGAGGAGACGCTCAAGCAGGTGGTGGTGCAGCAGATCGAAGACGTGGTCTCCGAGTTCATGCAGTGGACGAGCGGCTTCTTCAAGTTCGACCTGCTGCGGCTGCCGGACAAGGGCGAGATCGAGGTCGACGCCGAGGACTTCCTGCACAGCGACGGCCTCAGCACCCAGCAGGTGCTGCTCGACATCACCACCCGCCTCGACGAGCTGGAGGAAGAGGCGCGCCGGCAGCGCGGCTCGGCCGACGACCCGGCCGCGCCTCCGGCAGACGAGCCGCCGCCGACAGCCGGCGGCAGCCTGGGCTCGCTCAAATCGATCATGGCCGAGATCCGCTCGCCCGAGTTCACCGGCGAAGCCACCGGACGGATCCTGGCCTTCGCCCGCCGCGAGCTGGCGCGCGGCGCGCTCTTCGTGGTGCGTCGCGACGGCTTCTACGCGGTCAGCCGGTTCGGCTCGGCGGACGAGGAGGCCGAGGGGCCGCTGAGGCTGCCCCTGGACCAGCCTTCGGTGCTGGCCGAGGCCGCCGATCGCAAGGCGGCCTTGCGCGGCCCGCTGGCCGACACCACCGCCAACCGGCACCTGATCCAGAAGCTCGGCAGCGGCCAGCCGGCGGAGGCGCTGGTGATACCGCTAGTGGTCAACGACAACGTGCTGCTGCTGCTGTACGGCGACAACGTCCCCACCGGCGAGACGGTCGCCGGCGAGCAGGTCGAGCTGCTGATGCTGCAGGTCGGCCTCGCAATGGAGCGCAACCTGCTCAAGAAGCGGCTCGAGGTGCTCGAGGGACTGCGCGCGGGCTAGCCGGGCGGCCTCACGGCTTCAGATCCATGCCCATCACGTGGTAGCCGGCGTCGACGTAGACCACCTCGCCGGTGATCGCGGCCGCCAGCGGCGACAGCAGGAACAGACCCAGGTTGCCGACGTCCTGCTGGCTGATCTGCCGCCCGAGCGGCGCCACCTCGGAGAACTTCTGATAAAGGCTCATGAAGCCCGGGATGCTGCGTGCCGCTACGGTCTTGACCGGCCCCGCCGAGACGGCGTTGACCCGCACCCCGGCGCCTCCCAGCTCGTACGCCAGGTAGCGCACGCTCGCCTCGAGCGCGCTCTTGGCGATCGCCATGACGTTGTACTTGGGCACCACCTTCTCGGCGGCGTAGTAGGTCAGGGTCACCACCGACGCGCCGTCGTTGAACAGCGGCTCGGCGCCGCGCACCGCCGCCACCAGCGAGTAGGCCGACACCTCGAGCGCGATCAGCCAGTCCTCCCGGCTGGTGTCGAGGTAGCGGCCCTCGAGCGCCGCGCGGGGCGCGAAAGCGATCGCGTGAACCAGCCCGTCGAGGCTGCCCCAGGCGGCGGTGAGATCGTCGAACAGCGCCGTCAGCTCGTCGGGCCGGGTGACGTCGCACTGCAGCAGGCGGCAGCCGGGCAGCTCGGCGGTGAGCTTCTCGAGCGAGTCCTTCAACCGCTCGCCCTGGTACGAGAAGGCCAGCTCGGCGCCGGCCCGGTGCAGCTGCTCGGCGATGCCCCACCCCAGGCTGTACCGGTTGGTGACGCCCATGATCAGGTAGCGTTTGCCGCTCAGGTCGAGGTTCACCATGGCGGCCTATCTTACTCGGCCTACCGGGGCGCTGCTCGGGGGCTATGAGATACTTTTCCGCCCTGGCCTACCGTTGCGCCGGCTGCCAGCCGGTCCCCGTCGCCGGTCATGCGCAAGAACCTCATCTTCCTGATTCTGCTGGTCATCCGGGCGTTCACCCGCCTGTTCTACCGCCACGACACCGGCTGGGTAGGCGAGGTACCGGACGAGCCGTGGCAGGACTTCCAGGTGGTCGCGATCCTCAACCACACCAGCCTGCTGGAGTGGCTGTTCGCCGGCTCGGTACCGCTCGGGTTCCTGCGCCGCATCGCCACCCACGCGGTGGTTCCGGTGGCCGACACCACGGTCCGCCGGCCGCTGGTGGGGCGGTTCTTCCGGCTGATCGTGCCGCATCCCGTGGAGATCACGCGCGAGGCCGACCACACCTGGTCGCAGGTGCTCGAGCACGTCGGCAGCGACTGCATGATCATCATCTTCCCGGAGGGCCGCATGCGGCGCGCCAACGGGCTCGACAAACACGGCCGGCCGATGACGGTGCGCGGCGGCATCGCCGACATCCTGCGCACCCACCCGGGCGGCCGGATGCTGCTCGCCTACAGCGGCGGGCTGCACCACGTGCAGGTGCCCGGCCAGACCCTGCCGCGGCTGTTCAAGACGGTGCGCATGCGGTTCGAGTCGGTGTCGATCGAGGAGTACCGGGAGTCGATCGGCGGTCTCGACAAGGCGGCCGAGTTCAAGCGCCGGGTGCGCGTTGACCTCGAGCGGCGCCGCGACCTGTACTGCCGGCCGCTCGAGGAGGCAGCCGGCATCCGCTACCCGCTGCCGGCGTCCGGCGCCGCCGCCGAGCGACCCGCCGGGCGTCGCTGAGCCAGCAGCCGGGCGGCGGTGGCGCCCAGGATGACCGCGCCGCCGACCAGCGCCCAGCGGGCAGGCCGCTCGCCGTGCACCAGCCAGGCCCACAGCGGGTTGAGCACCGGCTCGGCGAGCAGCAGCAGCGATGCCTCGAACGCCGGCACCCGTCCGAGGCCCGCCGTCAGCAGCAGGTAGGCCAGCCCGATCTGCACCGCTCCGAGGTAGACCACGATCGCCCAGTCGGCGGGCGCCGCCGCCGGCAGCGGCAGCGCGAACGGCAGCGTCGCCAGGAAAGCCAGGCCGTTGCCGGCGACCACCGAAGCGATCGCCGAGCCGGCCTGCCCCGGCCGCCGCTCCATCGCCCGCAGGCCGATCACCACCAGCGCCCAGCTGATGCCGGCGGCGGCCGCCAGCAGGTTGCCGGCCAGCGGGTCCGGGGCGGTGCGGCTGGCCGGCTCGCCGGCGAGGAAGAACGGCACCAGACCGGCCGCCATCACCGCCAGCAGCAGCAGGTCCCGCCTGCGCAGGCGCTCGCGCAGAAGCCAGGGGGCCAGCACAGCGATGTAGAGTGGCGCCGTCGACTGCAGGAAGATGGTGTTGGCGGCGGTGGTCAGCCGGTTGGCCAGCGCGTAGCAGACCAGCGCCGCGGCGTAGGCGACGCCCACCGCCAGCACCCGCGGACTGGCGATGCGGCGCGCCGCCGGCACCAGCGCGACGAGCAGCAGCGCCGCCACCCCCGAGCGCAGGCCGGCCACCTGCCAGCCCGACAGCGCGGTGGCCTTGATCGCCGCCCCGCCGGTCGAGAACAGGACCGCCGCCGCCAGCACCTGAAGCCGGGCGGCGAGCGCCGACCGGCTCACCGGCGCCGGTCGCGGCCGGCGGCGGCCGGCCGGCCCTCGCCGAACAGGCGGCGGGCCCTGGGTGAGCGCCGCCATGCGAGCCCGAAGCGGTCGGTGACCACGCCCAGGATGTGCTCCACCGCCTCCGCCGGCGAGTCGGTGACCACGAACCGCTGCGGATCCTCGGGGCTGATCGTGCCCTGCGGCACCATGGTCTGCCGCAGGAAGTCGAGCAGCGGCGCCCAGTAGTCGCCGCCCATCAGGACCAGCGGGAAGTCCCGGATCTTGCTGGTCTGGATCAGGGTGGCGGTCTCGAAGATCTCGTCCATGGTGCCGAAGCCGCCGGGCAGGATGACGAAGGCGTTGGAGTACTTGACCAGCATCACCTTGCGCACGAAGAAGTAGCGGAAGTCGACCCAGACGTCGAGGTAGTCGTTGTGGCTCTGCTCGAACGGCAGCTCGATGTTGCAGCCCACCGAGATACCGCCGCCCTCCTTGGCCCCGCGGTTGGCCGCCTCCATGATGCCGGGACCGCCGCCGGTCATCACGGTGAAGCCGGCACGCGCCAGCCGCTCGCCGGTCTGCCGCGCCAGCTCGTAGTAGCGGTGGTCGGGGCGGAAGCGCGCCGAGCCGAACACCGTCACGCAAGGGCCGATGAAATGGAGCTTGCGGAAGCCGCGCACGAACTCGAGGGCGATGCGGGCGACGCGCGCCAGTTCCGAGCCGCGCCGCTGGGGACCGGCGAGAAACCGCCCCTCGTCCTGGCGACGCGGCACCTTGCCCCAGGCCCGCCGCCCGTCCCCGCTGCCGGGGCTCGCCTTGTCTCTCGGTTCAGCCACCGCCCGAGTTTCTACCACAGCCCGCGTGGCTCTCCGGGGACCTCCGATGTGGTAGAAACTGCGGCCATGAGCACCCCGATCATCGACCGCGAGCCGGCGCTGTCGGCCGCCGAGCTGGTGTCGCTCGAGGAGCGATACGGCGCGCACAACTACCACCCCCTCGACGTCGTGCTGAGCCGCGGCGAGGGCGTCTGGGTGTGGGACGTCGAGGGCCGGCGCTACCTGGACTGCCTGGCGGCCTACTCGGCGGTCAACCAGGGGCACTGTCACCCGCGCGTGCTGGCCGCTCTCACCAAGCAGAGCGCGCGGCTGGCGCTCACCTCGCGCGCTTTCCGCAACGACCAGCTGGCACCGTTCTACCGTCGGCTCGCCGAGCTCTCCGGCTTCGACAAGGTGCTGCCGATGAACACCGGCGCCGAGGCGGTCGAAACGGCGATCAAGGCGGCCCGCAAGTGGGCCTACACGGTCAAGGGCGTGCCCGACGGCGAAGCCGAGATCCTGGTGTTCGACAACAACTTCCACGGCCGCACCACCACCATCGTGGGCTTCTCGAGCGAGCCGCAGTACCGCAACGGGTTCGGCCCGTTCACGCCCGGCTTCCGGCTGCTGCCGTACGGCGACGCCGAGGCGGTGGCGGACGCGATGAGCCCGCGGGTGGCGGCCGTCCTGGTCGAGCCGATCCAGGGCGAGGGCGGCATCATCGTGCCCCCCGACGGCTACCTGCGGCGGCTGCGCGAGATCACCAGCGAGCAACGCGCGCTGCTGATGGTCGACGAGATCCAGTCGGGGCTGGGTCGCACCGGCCGCCTGTTCGCCTACCAGCACGAGGAGATCCGGCCCGACGTCGTGATCCTCGGCAAGGCGCTGTCCGCCGGCCTCTACCCGGTGTCGGCGATGCTCGCCGACGACGCGGTCATGTCGGTCTTCGGCCCCGGCGACCACGGCTCCACCTACGGCGGCAACCCGGTGGCGGCAGCGGTGGCGCGAGCAGCGCTCGACGTGCTGCTCGACGAGGGCATGGTCGAGAACTCGGCCCGGCTGGGCAGCTATCTGATCGAGCGGCTGCGCGCGATCGACTCGCCACACGTCGCCGAGATTCGCGGCCGCGGGCTGTGGGTCGGGATCGAGCTCGAGCCGGCCGCCGGCGGCGCGCGGCGCTTCTGCGAGGCGCTCCAGGCCGAGGGCATCCTGTGCAAGGAGACCCACGAGCACGTCATCCGCATCGCGCCGCCGCTGACGATCACCGGCGAGCAGCTGGACTGGGCGCTGGAGCGGTTCGAGCGGGTGCTGACCACCGCCTGAGCCGCGGCTACCAGTCCACCGGCACCCGCAGGCGGTTGCCCTCGCGGTCGCGGTACAGCACGTAGCCCATGCGGCGGCCGAACAGGTACAGGTCGCGCAGCAGCTCGACGTCGTGGCGGCAGTAGGCCTCGACCAGGTCCATCCTCCCCTCGCGCACCCACTCCAGGCTCTGCAGGCCGTCGGCCGACTTGCTCTCGCCGAGCGTGGCCGACGCCAGGTGGTTTAGCCCGAGGCGGAAGCCCAACCGCCGGCGCAGCTCCTCGAACAGGTCGAGGGTCGGCAGCCGGCGGCGGTAGTCGATGCCGGTGTAGCCCTGGAGCACCCGGTAGTCGAACCGCTTGACGTTGAAGCCCACCACCAGATCGGCATCCTCCAGGCGGGCGACGAGCTGGTGAACGTGCCGCTCGTCGAAGCTCTCCATCCGCCCCTCCTCGAGCTCCAGCACGGCGCCGGTGGCCAGCAGCATGCGGTGGCTGTTGCTCCAGCCGCCGACCTCCGCCGCCGAGCGCCGGGTCTCGAGATCGAACAGCACGGTGTGCTCCGAGCGCGCCGGCAGCGGCGGCTCGCGCCACCGGCGCCGTGGCGGGGCCACCGGGTGCGGCTCGGTGGCGGCCGGCGGCGGTGCGGTCGGCGCGGGGGCGGTGGCGGACGGCGGCCCGGCGGCGGCCGGCGGGCGGGCTTCCGCCGGCGCTTCCACCGGCGCTTCCACCGGCGCCTCGGCCGGCGCCAGCTCGATCGCCACCGTCTCGTCGGCGGGCGTGGCCGGCGTCTCGCGGCCGAGCAGCAGGCGCAGCAGGCGGGCGGCCCCTGCCTTGTCCAGCGGGCGGTTGCCGTTGCCGCACTTGGGTGACTGGACGCACGACGGGCAGCCCTCGTCGCAACGGCAGGCGGACACGAGCTCCAGCACCCGCTCGAGCAGCTCCGGCAGGCGCCGGAAGCCGCGCGCCGCGATGCCGACTCCCCCGGGGTGGCCGTCGTAGATGAACACTGCGCCGCAGCCGAGCTGCGGATGGCGCGGCAGCGAGATGCCGCCGATGTCGCCCCGGTCGCAGACCGCGAAGGTGGGGAACAGCGAGATGGCGGCGTGCTCGGCGGCGTGCAGCGCACCCATGAAACCCTCGTCCCGCCGGCGCAGACTGTGCTCGATCGCCGCCGGCGCCGCCCACCACAGGCCGACGGTCTCGAACCGCACCGGCGGCAGCTCGAGCGGGCGCTGGTCGAGCAGCTCGCGGCCGCGGATGCGCCGCCGCTCGAAACCGACCACCCGCTCGGTGACCCGCAGCCGCCCGAGCCAGGCCTGCAGCGGGCCGTCCCGCCGCTCGTCCAGCAGCTCCAGGATCTCGGTCTCCTTTTCGGTGAGCGGCGAGGTGAAGTAGTCGAGCCGCACCGGCTCGGCGTGCACCTTGCCACCGGCCAGATCCAGCTCGCGCACCAGGTACTGCCGCCCCGCGTGCAGGTAGACGGCGCCGGTGTGGCACTCGTGCAGCACCCGCACCCCGTCCACCGTACCGATCACCCGGCCGTCACCGGCGCGCAGGATGGTGGCGGTGGCGCCGGTACCGCGCAGGTTGACCTCGCGCTGCGGCCGGCGGCGGGGGGTGCGCAGCTCGCCCCCGTCGGCGGTCTCGAGCAGCCGCCCCTGCCGCAGCAGCTCGCCCACCACCGGCGCCTGGCGCTCGAGGTAGTCGCGGTCGCGATCGCGCGCCAGCGGCAGCTCGGCGGCGGCGCACACCAGGTGCGCCCGGCTGACCGGCTCGTTGGCGGGGTCGAGCAGCAGCTGCTCGCACGGCCGCTCGACGAACTGCCGGGGGTGGTCGAGAAAGTACTGGTCGAGGGCGTCGGGCAGCGCCACCATCACGGTCACCGACTCGCGGCCGGCGCGGCCGACGCGCCCCGAGCGCTGCCATGTCGCCATCACGCTGCCCGGATAGCCGACCAGCACGCAGGCGTCGAGACCCCCGACGTCGATCCCCAGCTCGAGCGCCGAGGTCGAGATCACGCCGTCGAGGCGGCCGTCGAACAGCCGCGCCTCGATCCGGCGGCGCTCCTCGGCCAGGAAGCCCGAGCGGTAGCTGGCGACGCGCTGCGCCAGGTCTGGCCGCTGCTGGCGCAGCCACGAGTAGAGCAGCTCGGTGATGCGCCGCGCCTTGGTGAAGACGATGGTCTTGAGACCGGCGTCGAGCAGCCGGGCGGTGATCTCGAGCGCCGAGGTGTAGGCGCTCGACACCGGCCGCACCAGCAGCAGGTGGCGGCCCTCGCGCGGTGCCCCGGACTCGCCGATCCAGCGGAACCGCCGGCCGGCCAGGGTGGCGGCGAACTCGTCGGCGTTGGCGGCGGTGGCCGAAGAGGCCACCAGCCGCGGCTCGGCGCCGAGGTGGCGGCAGATCCTGAGCAGCCGCGCCAGCACGTGATGGAAGTGGCTGCCGAAGATGCCGCGGTAGGTGTGCAGCTCGTCCAGCACGATCCAGCCGAGCTCGCCGAACAGCTCCTCCCAGCTCTGCCAGTAGCTCAGCATGCCGAGGTGCAGCATGTCGGGGTTGGTGATCACCACCCGCGGCAGCCGGCGCTTGAGCCGCTGGCGGTCGCCGCGCGAGGTGTCGCCGTCGTAGATGCCGGAGAAGCCCTCGCCGCCGATCCCGGCCAGCGCCGCCAGCCGGTCGAGCTTCGCCTTCTGGTCCTGGCCGAGCGCCTTGAGCGGGTACAGGAACAGCGCCCGGCGGCCGCCGCCGGCGAGCGCCTCCTCGAGCACCGGCAGCTGGAAGACCAGCGACTTGCCCGAGGCGGTGGGGGTGGTGATCAGCAGGTCCTCCCCCGCCCGCAGCGCCGTCAGCCCGGCGGCCTGGTGGCTCCACAACCGCTCGACCCCGAGCTCGCCCAGAGCGCGGCCGAGCGGCGCCGGCAGCGGCGGATCCAGCTCGCCGAACCGCTCCCGCGCCGGCGGCAGGTGGACCACCGCTGCCAGCTGCGAGCCGAGTCCGGGGTCGGCCTTGAGGCCGTCGACGACGTCCGCGACGGCGGTGCTGGGCACGACGGGCACGGCCGCATCTTACCGCCTGGTTTGCGCTCGCCGGGCGGCGCCGCGACCCGCCCCACCGTCACCGCTACCTGATAGCGTCGGGGCGGCGGCGACGCCGCTTTCCAACCGACGACAACCGCAAACCCGAGACAGGAGATACCAGCATGCCCGTTCGCTCCGCCAGCGCCGTCTGGAACGGCACCCTCAAAGAAGGTAACGGCACCATGAAGATGGCCAGCGGCGCCTACGAGGGCGCCTACTCGTTCGGCTCCCGATTCCAGGAAGAGACCGGCACCAACCCCGAGGAGCTGATCGCCGCGGCCCACGCCGGCTGCTTCTCGATGGCGCTCTCCGCCGGCCTCGGCAAGGCCGGTCACTCGGCCCGCCGCGTCGCCACCTCCGCCCGCGCCCACCTCGAGAAAGTCGGCGAAGGTTTCCAGATCACCCGCATCGAGCTCGACTGCGAGGCCGAGGTGCCCGGCATCGACGACGCCACCTTCCAACAGCACGCCGCCGGCGCCAAGGCCAACTGCCCGGTGTCGAAGGCGCTCGCCGGGGTGGAGATCTCGCTGACGGCGAAGCTGGTGAGCTAGCTGGCAACCGAGGCTGGCGCCAGGCTTGGGAGACCTGAGGGCTGGGGGCTTGGGGGCTTGGAGCACCTCGACCGGAGGAAGCGCAGCCGGCGGGGGCCCGGGCGGAGCGACATCACCCTCGCCTTTGGAGCGCAGCCCGGGGCACCGGCCGGCCGAGCGACCGGGCCCTACTGCCAACACACCAGCCTGAGGCCTGGGGCTCAGGCGCCTGTGGGCCAGGAGGGGCCGGGTGCTGGAGATGAAGGGCATCGTGCCGGTCACGGATCGAAAACGCCCGGGGGCGGCGGTCCCGCCGCCGCTGTTCGTCTACGGCACCCTGACCGATCCGCTCTTTATGGGCCGGCTGCTCGAACGGGAGGTGGTCGAGGAGCCGGCCACGCTGGTCGAATACCGCCGGCTCGAGCTGGCCTCCCTGGGCCACGCCGTGGTCGTGCCCGAGGCGGGCGGCGAGGTGGAGGGGCTGCTCTACCGCGGGCTCACCGAAGCCGACTACGAGCGGCTCGACGCCTACGAGGGCGTCGCCGAAGGGCTCTACCGGCGCCAGGCCGCCGAGGCGCGAACCGCGCGCCGGGACCGGGAAGCCGTGGTCGTCTACGTCCCCACCGAGCGCACCCGGCGCCGCCACCGCTAGGCCGACGCCCAAGGCCTCAAGCCCCAGACGTTCGAAGCGACCCTCGGACGCCACCCCTGCATCACCGACGGCGAAGCGACCTTCGTCTCTCGAAGCAACAGCGGCCCGGAAGCCACCTCCGGAAGGTGCGCCCGCCAGGCGGGGGCCCGGGGCGGAGCGACATCACCCTCGCCCTTGGAGCGCAGCCCCGGGCACCCGAACGGCCAGCGCAACCGGCCCGAAGCCACCAACCCTGCTGCCCACCCGAGGTCGCCTGCCGGAGTCGGCGCCGAGGACCTTCGCTGCGCTCAGGATGACAGCGGGCTTCGGGTCCCGGAGTCGGACGCCACCCCTACATCACCGACGGCGAAGCGACCTTCGTCTCTCGAAGCAACAGCGGCCCGGAA
>JBFGNS010000009.1:0-53145 GCA_041574955.1 Thermoanaerobaculia bacterium
ATGCCGATCGAGACGAAGAAGACGCTGGCGAACAGGTCGCGGAACGGCGCGATGTCCGCGATCACCTGGTGGCTGTACTCGGTCTCGGCCACCAGGATGCCGGCCAGGAAGGCGCCGAGAGCGAGCGAGAACTCCAGCCGCGCCGTGAACCAGGCCAGCGCCAGGCAGGCCACCAGCGCCCCCAGGACGAGAAGCTCCCGGATGCGCGTGCGGGCGACGACCCGCGCCAGGCGCGGCATCAGGGCCCGGCCGAGAAAGAACACCAGCGTCACCGCAGCCAGGCCGCCGCCGAAGCGCAGCGCCAGCAGCGAGGGCGAGGCCTCGATGGCTCCGGCCAGCACCGGCGTAAGCGCAATCATCGGCACGATCAGCAGGTCCTGGAACAGCAGCACGCCGAGCACGACCCGCCCCTGCGGCGTCGCGGTCTCCCGCCGCTCCTGGTACTCCTTGAGCACCACCGCGGTGCTGGACAGGCTGACCACGAAACCGACGAACAGCGCGTTGTCCCACGGCAGGCCGAAGCCGATCACCACCGCCACCGTCAGCCCGGTGGTGAACAGCCACTGCAGCGTGCCGCCGATCAGGAACGAGCGCCCGAGGTCCTTCATCTCGTTCGGGTTGAGCTGCAGGCCGATGACGAACAGCAGCAGCACCACGCCGATCTCGGCGAACACCTCGACCTGCTCGGTCTCGGGCACCAGCGCCAGCCCCGACGGACCGATCAGGATGCCGCTGAGCAGGAAGCCGACCACCGGCGGGATGCGTAGCCGTGCCGACACCACTACGACCACAACCGCGACGGCCAGCACGATCACCGCCTCGTACAGGAACTCCAAGGTCTCCATCGGGGCCCGAGTATGGCCCATCAGCGGACGGTCGGGGTACTGCCGCCGGGGTCGCTTGGGTGTATAGTGAGCCGGAAGTCCGAAGCGAGGATGGATCCCGGATGAGACGGGACCCCGGATGAGATGGATCCCCGGATGAGCGGCGGAGCGGGTCGGTCGTTCCAGGCGGCCGTGGCTGCCGGGCTCGGCGCGCTGTGTCTGCTCGCGCCCGACCCGCTGTCTCCGGCGGCCGCCGGGGCCAGCCAGCAGCCCGCGACCGCCGAGGCGCGCTCCGCCGACGACCTGCTGATCGTCGACTGCCTGTTGCCGTCGCGCGTGCGCCGCCTGGGGCGCGACCGTACCTACCTCCAGCCGCGCAAGCCGCTGCGCACGACCGCGGTCGACTGCCGGATCCGCGGCGGCGAGTACACCGAGCCCGACCAGGCGACGTACGCCACCGCGCTCGAAGTGTGGCTGCCGCAGGCCAAGACGGGCGATGCCGAGGCGCAGTTCTACGTCGGCCAGATCTTCGAGAAGGGACTCGGCGCCACGGCCGACTACGCCAGCGCGGCGAGCTGGTATAGCAAGGCCGCCGAGCAGGAGTACGGTCCCGCCCAGATCAGCCTCGGCTACCTGTACGAGGTCGGCCTCGGAGTCGAGGCCGACGAGGTGGCGGCGCTCAACTGGTACCGCCGGGCGGCGGGCCTGGCCGAGGAGCTGGTGGTGCTCGGGGCCGAGGACTACGCCGCCCTGCTCGCCGCCCAGTCGGAGTTGGCGGCCAAGCGCGATGAGGCGAACAAGCTGGAGCGGGAGGTCGAGGAGCTGCGGCGCCAGCTCGACGAGATGCGGACGCGGAGCGAGGGCGAAGAGCAGCGGCAGGCCACCCTGGAGTCGCTGCTCGAGCGGCTGCAAGCCGACCTCGCGGCGCAGCGCAGCGAGGTCGACAGGCGGAGCGAGTCGATCGCCGATCTGGAGCGCCGGCTGGCGGCGCGCGAGCAGGAGCGCGCGGCCGGGCCGGCTCCGGCCGTCCCCGCCCGCGCCGATCTCGACTTCGGCAGCTACCACGCGCTGGTGATCGGCAACCGCGACTACCGCACGCTACCCGACCTCGATACCGCGGCGCGCGACGCCGCCGACGTGGCGTCGCTGCTCGAGAGCAAGTACGGCTTCGAGGTGCGGCTGCTGATCGACGCCGACCGCTACCAGACGATGACCGCCCTCAACCAGCTGCGCGAGGCGCTGACCGAGAAGGACAACCTGCTGGTCTACTACGCCGGCCACAGCCGGCGCGACGAGGAGGGACGCACCGCCTACTGGCAGCCGGTCGACGCCGACGCCAGCAACCCGGCCAACTGGATCCCGAGCGAGGTGGTGACCGAGCACCTCGATCTGGTGCCCGCCAAACACGTCCTGGTGGTGGCCGACTCGGCCTATTCGGGGCTGCGCACCCGCTCCTCGATTGCCCGCCTGCCGTCCGGCATGAGCGCGGAGCAGCGGTTTCACCACATCCGGCTGATGCTCGAGCGGCGCGCCAGGCTGGTGCTCAGCTCGGGGACCGCCGCGCCGGCAGCGGCCGACGGCCGGTCGCCGTTCTCGAGCGCCTTCGTCGAGGCGCTGAAGAGCAACGACGGCATTCTCGAGGCCTCCCGGCTCTACCAGCAGGTGGTCGAGCGCGTGGTGGACCGCGCGGGGGCCACGCCGCCCGAGTTCGCCACCATGCGCTGGGCGCGTAACAACGTGGCCGACTTCTTCTTCGTGCCCGGGTCGTGAGCCGCTTTCTTCGCCTGCTGCCGCTGGTGGCCTGCTGGGCGGTCCCGGCGCTGGCGCAGCACGAGGTGACGATCGCCGACGTGGCGCTGTTCGAAGGCGACATGGGGGTCACCCAGGCGGTGTTCGAGGTCACCCTGACCACGCTGCCCGACGTCCTGTCGCATGCCGGGCCGGTGGTCGTCGACTACCAGACCGCCAACGGCACCGCCACCGACGGCGACGGCGACTACGTGCCGGTCAGCGGCAGCCTGACCTTCACCTCCGACGGCATGATGATGATCCAGGTTGGCGTCGTCGGCGATCTCAAGGTGGAAGCCGACGAGACCTTCCTGGTGCAGCTGTCGAGCACCGATCCGACGGTCATGTTCCTCGACGACGAAGGCGAAGCGACGGTGAACAACGACGACAGTACCGAGCTGTCGATCGACGACGTGGCGGTCGCCGAGGGCGACGCCGGCCCGGCGGCGGCGTCCTTCACCGTCTCACTGTCGGCGCCGAGCGACTTTTCGGTCACCGTCGACGTGGCGACCGCCGACGGTAGCGCCGTGGCGGGCTCGGACTACCAGGCGCTGTCGACCAAGATCACGCTGCCACCTGGCACCACGAGCCACCCGGTATCGGTGACGGTGAACGGCGATCTGACGGTGGAGGCCGACGAGACGTTCCTGGTCAACCTGTCGAACCCGTCGGGCGCCACTCTCGCCGATCCGCAGGGCACGGGCACCATCACCAACGACGACGGCACAGCCCTGTCGATCGGCGACGTCACCGTCACCGAGGGTGACTCCGGCACCGTCTCGGCGGTGTTTCCGGTGAGCCTCACCACCCCGTCGGATCTCGGCGTGACAGTCGGCTTCGAGACCCGCGACGGCTCCGCCACGGCCGCCAGCGGCGACTACTCCCCCACCGCCGGCACCCTCGCTTTCGGGCCGGGCGAGACCGCCAAGACGGTCTCGGTGGCGGTTGCCGGCGACATCGCGGTCGAGCCCGACGAGACCTTCAGCGTCGTCCTGCTGGCCCCCGACGGCGCCACGCTGGCCGACGACACCGGGCTCGGCACCATCCTCAACGACGATCAGCAGCCGGGCGAGCTGCGTCTGGTGTCGGTGCCCGCCACCGTCGAAAGCGCCGGCCGGGCGCTGGCGACGGTCGAGCGGACCGGCGGTTCGGACGGCCCCGCCGGGGTCACCCTGAGCACCGTCGCCGGCACCGCCACCGCCGGTGCCGACTACCGCGGCGTGGCCCGCCGGCTGAGCTGGGCCGACGGCGAGGAGGGGCAGCGAACGGTCGAGATCGAGCTGCTGGACGACGCCCTGCTCGAAGGCGACGAGACGGTGTCGGTGGTGCTCGGCTCACCGGCGGGGGCGGCCCTCGGCAGCCCGTCGCAGCTCGAGCTGCGCATCCTCGACGACGACCGGCCGGCGCGTATCGAGGCGGTGGGCGACACCGAGCTGGCGGCGCGCGTCGACTCCGAGCTGGTGCTGACCGTGCGGGTGAGCCGCGACGACGGCGCGCCGGTCGCCGGCGCCACCGTCGAGTGGGAGATCGTCGGCCAGGGCGCGCTCACCGGCGAGCCCGCCACCACCACCGACGGCGATGGCCTGAGCAGCCAGCGCGTGCGGCTCGCCGCCGCGCCCGGCCCGGCGACCGCCACCGCGGCGCTGGCCGGCAGCGGCGCCAGCGTCGAGTTCCGCATCACCGTCGAGGGCGATCTGGACGAGCTGTTCGATCCGGCGACCGCTCCCGGCGAGGCGTCTCTGGCCAGCGCCCTCAACGACGCCTGCTTCGATCCGACGCCGGAGCTGGCGCCGGCCTGCGACTATCTGTTCTCGCTCGATCCCGACGACCAGCGACGGGTCATCGTCGCCCTGACGCCCAGCCAGACCGGCGCTCTGCCCGACCTCGGCCTGCGAGCGCCCTGGGTGCAGCTGTTCAACCTGCGCGAGCACCTGGCGGCGGTGCGGCGGGGCGGCGGCGGCGGTACCGAGCAGCTGAGCGTCCATCTGCAAGGCGATCCGCTGCCGCTCGAAGCCCTTGCCCGGGTCGCCTTCGGCCGCCTGCCACAGGCCCCGGCGGGCGACGCCGCCCGCGGCCTCGCCGACCGCATCGACGCCGCCCTGGCGGCGGCCGCCGGCGCGCAGGAACCGTCGCAGACGCCACCGGCGACCCCCGCGCCTGCGGCCGATGTCGACCAACCGACCCGCTGGAGCTTCTTCGCCTCGGGACGCCTCGAGATGGGCGATCGGCCCGGCACCAGCCTGGAGCGCGGTTACGACCTCGACACGCTGGGCATAACCGCCGGCGTCGACTACCGGCTGAGGCCTGGGACGGTGGCGGGTGCGGCGCTCGGCTTCGTCGACACCGAGACCACGGTCGCCGGCGGCGGTGCCGTCGAGGTGAGCGGTCACAGCGCCTCGGCATTCGTAACCTGGTTCGGCGACCACCTGTGGGCCGACGGCATCGTCAGCTGGAGCACCGTCGACTACGAGGCCCGGCGGGTCATCGTTCTGCCGGTGCCGCTCGCCGGCAGCTCGCGGCTGACCGCCCGCAGCAGCCCGGGCGGCGAGCAGGTGGCAGTCGACGTCGGGCTCGGCTGGGACACCAGCCGGGGCGCCTCCAGCTTCACCGGGTTCGGCCGCCTGAGCTACCTCGAGGCGCGGGTGGACGGCTTCACCGAGCAGGGCGGCGGGCCGTTCAACCTGACCTTTCGCCGCCAGCAGGTCGAGTCGCTGCTGGCCGAGGCCGGGGTCGAGATCGTCTGGGCGCTGAGCCGCTCGTGGGGGGTGCTCCAGCCGCTGGTGCGAGCCTCGGCGCTGCACGAGCTGGAGGACGACCCGCGCGAGGTGCTGGCGGTGCTCGCCGCCGCGCCGGGCTCGGCGACGGTGCGCGTACCCACCGACGCTCCCGACCGCGACTTCCTGCGCGTCGGGCTGGGCGTCACCGCCACGCTCGCCCGTGGGCGGGGCGTCTATGTGCTGTACGAAACCGACCTCGAGCGAGACGACCTCGACCTCAGCCGGCTCACCGCCGGCCTGCGGATCGAGTTCTGAGCCCCGCGGCGCTTCAGGCGCTCGGTGCCGCGGGCACGAAGAAGAACTCTCCGCCCTCGTCGCCGGCCTGCGCGATCGGCGCCAGGTTGGGCTCCTGGTCGATGCCGTAGCGCGCCGCCGCGCGGCTCATCCGGCTCTCGATCTCACCGAACAGTCGTGACACCTCGGCGACGCGCGCGTTGCCACCCAGCACCTCGAGCAGCGCCTTGGAGAAGATCGAGTGACGGCCTCCTCCCTGGTCCAGCACCGGGCTGAGGCCGCCCGAGGTCAACGCCAGCCGGGCCCGCCGGGAGAGCAGCTCTCGCACCTGGGCGAGGTGCTCCGGCCCCGGCCTGATCGGCTCGGGCGCCGCCGCGCCGATCTCGGCGAGCGAGCCCGCGTAGCACGAGTCCGCGACCACCAGCACCTGGCGAGCCGGCGTACGGCCGAGCACGGCCGAGATCTCGTGCCGGGTCGAGATCCAGTTGGCGGTGTTGAACGGATCGGCGTCGATCGGCTGCCAGTAGCCGCTCTGGTTCTGCTCGTCGAGCCAGCCGTGGCCGGCGTAGAACAGCAGCAGGTTGTCCCGCGCGCTGAGGCCCTCGGTGATCTCGGTCAGGGCGGTGATGATCTGGTGTCGCGTGGCGTCGGTGAGCAGGGTGACCTGGAAACCGTACCGGCGCTCGAGCAGCGACGCCATCTCCTCGGCGTCGGCGACGGCGCTCTCCAGCCGCGGCAGCTTCTCGTACCGGTTGTTGCCAATGACCAGCGCGTGGTAGGCGCCGAAGTCGAGCTCCGCCAGGCCGGCCCCCTCGGGCGGCGGCGGACCGCCGCGCGGTCCGGGAAGCGGCGGCACCGCGTCCGCCCGGCCGTCCGCCTCGGGGCGGACCAGCACGCCGGACTGCCAGACCGCCAGCCCGGCTGCCACCAGCAGCGCCGCCGCCGCGCCGATCCCGAGCTGGCGGGCCGACGGTCGCGGCCAGCGCCGGGCGGCAGCGGGACGTCCGGCCAGCACGGTCTTGCCCGCCGCGCGGGTCGGGCGCGGCGACCGGCCGGGCGGCGGCGTAACCGCCGGCGCCGGCCGCCGGGCGGCGGCTGGGCGCACGCCGGAGGCGGCGGCCGCCAGCGCCTGGCGGAACTCCTGGGCGCTCGCCCACCGGCTGACGGGCGACTTCTCGAGCGCCCGCAGCACCGTGGTGCGAACCGCCTCCGGCACCTGCGCGTCGGGGTCGGTCTCGTCGAAGCTCCTGGGAGGGTGCAGCAGATGGCCGGCGAGAATCGCCGCCTCGGAATCGCCCTGGATCGGGAACCGGCCGGTCAGCAGCTCGTACAGCACCAGGCCGAAGGCGTACAGATCGCTCTGGGCCTCGACGGTCTTGCTTTCGCCCGATCCGAGCTGCTCGGGCGAGGCGTAGCGCAGCTTGCCGACGAACATCCCGGTGCGGGTGAACTGCTGCGAGGCCTCGAGCGGTTTGGCGATGCCGAGGTCGATCAGCTTGACCCGCAGCCGGCCGTCCTCCGAGCGCACCAGCATGATGTTGTCGGGCGAGATGTCGCGGTGCACGAACCTCTCGCCGTGCAGGTAGGCCAGGATCTCGAGCGTCTGGTCGGCGATGTCCAGCGCCTCGGCCTGGTCCGGTCGCCGGCCGCTCGCCATCAGCTCGGCCAGGTCGGTGCCGTCGATGAACTCCATGACGATGTAGGCCGAGCCTTCGTCGTCGATGCCGAAGTCGTAGGTCTGGGCGATCCCCGGGTGGCGGAGCTGGGTCGCCACCTTCGCCTCGCGCAGGAAGCGGGCCTGGTGGTCCTGCTCCTCGCGCAGCTGGGCGCGGATCGTCTTGACGACCCGGACCTCCTCGAGCAGACGGTGGCGGACCTTGTAGATGGCGCCCATGCCGCCCTCGCCCATCTTCTCGAGGACCTCGTACTTCTTGTCGATCTCCTCGATGCCGAGGCTGAGCGGCGACATGATGGGGATGATATCCGCCCCCGCCCGGCGGGATGCCCCACCGCTGCCGCGGCGCCTACTCTCCGTCGCCTGCCGGCCGCGCGAAGACCGCCAGGTACATGCTCCGGCCGCCGCCGTGGCCCGCGAAGTCGTCGTGGTACGAGCGCAGGCGCAGGCCGGCAGAAGCAGCTTCCTCGATCACTACCTCCACCGGGATCTTGTGGCGATCTCCGTACTCCTCCCGCTCACGGCCGAGCTCGTCCGGGATGTCCACGATGGCCAGACGGCCACCCGGCGCCAGTGCTCGGCTCATGGCGGCCAGCATGGCGGCGGGATCGACCATCTCGTGGTAGGTGTCGACCACCAGGATGGCGTCCAGCTCCCCTGCCGGCAGCCGCGGGTCGTCCTCCCGCCCCAGCACGGTCTCGATGGCCTTCAGCCCGCGGTCGGCAGCGCCTTCGGCCAGCCGCTCGAGCGCGCGCTCGTCGATCTCCACCGCCCATACCCGGCCTGCCGGCCCCACCCAGCGCGCCAGCAGGAAGCTGAAGTAGCCGCCGCCGGCACCGATGTCCGCGACCCGGTCGCCGGCCCCCACCCCCAACTCGTCGAACAGCCGCCCGGGAAGCTGCCACAGGTCCCGCCCGCTGCGCTCCGCCGCCGGTAACCCCCTCAGCCCGGGGTGATCGAGCTCGGCGGCGGCGGCCTCGGCGCGCTGGCGCCAGCCGTCGTCCGGGGCCTCCTGCCGGAGCTCCGCGAGCTCGGCCGCCGCTGCCTCGAACTCGCCTTCGACCCACAGCGCCTGGGCGATCCGGAAGCGCAGCCGCGCCCGCGCCTGCGGCTCGATCTCGACGGCGAGCAGCGCCCTGCCCCGGTCCAGGAAGGTGGCGTAGCGTCCCAGCAGCTCGGCGCCCTCGAACAGGATGCCGAGCAGCTCCGGCCATGCACCGTCGTCCACGGGGAGCGCGCCGGCGCGCTCCACGGCCTCTTCCGCCTGCCCGGCGTGCAGCATGAAGTGCAGCGCTTCGACGGTGGCGCGGCCGGCGGCCTTGGAGCCGGGCCTCTCCTCGCGCCAGCGCAGCAGCTCGGCCGCCCACCGGCGGCGCGGATGCTCCGGGTCGTCCTCTTCACCGCCCGCCTCGTGGAACTCGCGGATCTCGGCGCGCGCCTCTTCGAGCTGGGCCTCGACCCGCTCGAGGTCGGGGTCTGCCGGCTCGCCGCCGCTTTCGGCGGCGCCCACCGGTACCGCAGCGCTTGCCAGCACGACGAGCAGGAGCAGGCGGCCGACGCGGCGGCCGGGCCAGCGCTGCCGACCCACCGAGGGCGATCGCGTGGTCGAAGCTGCCACCGCCGGCAGTGTACCGCTCCGCGCCCTGGCGCCGGGTCCGTTAAGGTAGGCACTGAGAACCGAGCACCAACCGCGAGGGAGGCCAGGACGATGAGCAGAATCCGAACCGCATGCGCGACCGCGCTGGCGTTGGCGCTGGCCGCGCCGCTGGCAGCCGGAGTGGTCTTCGAGGTCGAGACAACGGAGCACGACGCCTCGCCGCCGAGGGTCGAGAGCAGCCAGATGTCGGTCGAGGGCAAGAACCTGGCGATGGACGTGCCGCCGTCGCCTGGTAGCCGGTCAGGCGGCAAGGCGATCTTCCGCGGCGACCGGCGCGAGATGGTCATCGTCGATCACGACACCAAGAGCTATGTGGTCGTGGACGAGGCGGCCATGCAACAGCTGGCGGGTCAGCTGGCGGGCGTCAGCAAGCAGATCGAGGAGGCGCTCAAGAACGTGCCCGAGGAGCAGCGGGCGATGGTCGAGAAGATGATGAAGGAGCGGATGCCGCAGCAGGCGCCGGCCGCGCCCGCGCTCGACATCCGCCGCACCGGCGAGAGGGCGGAGCAAGCCGGCTACCCGTGCGTCAAGTACGAGGTGCTGCGAGACGGCGCCAAGGTGCGCGAGCTGTGGGTCACCGACTGGGGGAACGTCGAAGGCGGCTCCGAGGCGGCCGGCGCCTTCGTCGCGATGGCGGAGTTCATGAGCGATCTGCTCGACTCCCTGCCGGTAGGGGCCGGCGCGCCGGGTGGCCTGGGCGACTCGGTGGTCGCCCAGATGAAGGAGATCGACGGCTTCCCAGTGGTCACCCGCGAGTTCGACGCTGGCGGCGAGCTCGAGAGCGAGTCCACCCTGCGCTCGTCGAGCCGACGGACCCTCGACCCGGCCGAGTTCGAACCTCCGGCGGGCTACAAGCGGCGCAGCATGTTCGGCGGCTGAGCAGGCGCGCAGCGCTGCCGCGATCCCGGCCGTCCTGCCGTTCGCGTGGATCGAACCGGCGTCGCGGCGTCCGCCAACCGTTTGCCGAATTCGCATGGAGTCCCGCATCCTCAAGCCAGTCCTCACCCGGGCGTGGACCCTGGCGCGCAAGAAGCTCGGGTTGGAGCACCTGCTGAGCGAGCTCGAACCGGAGCTGGCGGAGCGCCAGCTCCACTTCCGAGCGCCGCCGCTCGATCGGGAGCTGCTCGAGGCCATCCGCCAGATCTCGCCCCAGTTCCTGCTCCGCCCCAGCGAGCGGTCACGGCGGTTCTGGGAGCTCAACCAGAACGCTTCCTGCTGGGGTGAGTATCGGGCGCTGGCGCCGTTCCTGGACCGGCTCGGAACGCCGCGCCGGGTCCTCGACATCGGCCCCGGTCTCGGTCGCTCGACGGTCTTCTTCCAGAAGGTCCGCGGCTGGAGTGCGGTGCCGTTCGACCTGTGGGAGAGCACCGGGCGTTCGACCCGCTACACCCAGGCCGGGCCGCGCTTCTCGGACTCGTTCTGCGGTGACCTGGCGGCCCTCGAGGCGCTGCTCGAGTTCAACCGGATCGAGCGCTACCGGATCTTCGACGCCGCCGAGCTGGACGGCGACCTGTCACGTCTGCCGGGGCCCTACGACTTCGTCTACTCGTTCTTTGCCATCGGCTTCCACTGGTCGATCGAGCACTTTCTGGACGACATCCTGGCGCTGACGGGCCCGCGCGCGATCGCCGCCTTCACCCTGCACGACCGCTTCTCCGACCTCGGGGTGCTCGGCCAGCTGCCGCACCGCGTGCTGGAGTTCCGCTGGGCCTGGCCGCGCGGCCGCTGGGGCCGGCTGCTGGTGCTGGCCAAGGACCCGGCGGCGCTAGCCGTCTGAGCCCTCGTCCGACCGGGCACCCGGCCGCGCCTCCACGACCTCCGACAGCCGGCGCGCGCCCGGCAGCTCGTGGTTGGCCACCAGCAGGACGTCTCGCCGCGCCAGCCGGGTGGTGTCCGTGACCCAGAGGCGCTCCAGCAACTCGGGCGGCAGCGGCTCGAGCGCGCCGCCGTGCACCACCGCCCACACCCGCTCCGGGCGCTCCAGGTGGCGGCGCAGCAGCTCGGGATCGCCGGTCTCGACGGTGTACAGGCCGCCACCCCAGAAGGCGAAGTGCTCGGGCAGGTTGTCGAGACGGTACGCCACCACCGGCAGCCCGGCGGCGCGTGAGTCGGCGGTCGCGCGCGCGATCGTGGCGGTGAACGGGCGGGCGGACTTGACCGGCTCCATCGCCGGGTAGGCCAGCGTCACCACCAGCAGGTAGATCGCGACGCAGCCGGAGGCGGGCGCCACGATGCTGGCCACCACCCGCCCCCGCCAGGAGAAGACCACGGTCGCCACGCCGGCGGTGGCGAACGTGCCCGCCAGCGTCAGGAGCAGGGCGCGGGGCACCGGTACCCCCTCGAGCTGCCCGACCGCAAGCGGCAGGGCGAGGCCGACCAGGGCCAGCAAACCGCCGATGACGCCCTGGCCGACCGTGACCCAGCGCCGGTCGACGGCCACCGGCGGCAGCACCTCGCTCTCGCGCCAGGTGGCCACCCGCGCCACCAGCGCCGCCATCAGCAGGGTGAACGCCGGCAGCGAAGGCAGGGCGTAGAGCTCCCGCTTCTCGGTCGAGATCGAGAAGAACAGGATCACGAACAGCGCCGCCGCGGCCAGCAGACGGTCGCCCCGGCCGCGCCGGCGCCAGGCCAGCACCAGCGCCCCCGGGATCAGGCCGCTCCACGGCATCAGGCTCTGCGGCAGCCGCTCCAGGAAGTACCACCATGGCTGGCGGTGGTGCATGCCGTGCAGGCCACGGTCGATGAAGTGCTCGCGCAGCGCTCCCCAGACCGAGTAGTCGGACGGCCCGCCGAGGGTGGCCCAGGCGACCCAGGCGCCGGCGACGGCGGTGAACACCGCCGGGCCGGCAAGCGGCGCGAAGCCACGCCACCGCACGAGATCCCGCTCGAGCGCCAGCACCACCAGCGCGATGCCGAGCGGCAGCAGCAGGCCCACCGGTCCCTTGGTCAGCACCGCCAGCGCGGCGGCCAGCCAGAAAAGGAGCCCCGCACGCCGGCCGCCGGCGTCGCCGGCCCGCCAGGCCTCGAACGCCGACAGCGCCACCCAGATGAGGAAGCAAAGCAGCGCGTCGGTCTGGCTCCACCGCGCCTTGTCCCAGAACAGGAAGCTAGTGGCCAGCATGCCGCCGGCGAGAGCGGCGGTGGCCGGACCGTACAGCCGGCGCCCGAGCCGCAGCGTCAGCGCCACCGTACCGAGCGCCGCCAGCGCCGAGGGCAACCGCGCGGTGAGCGGCGTGACCTCGCCGACGGGCAGCGACAGCAGGGCGATCAGCCAGAAGAACAGCGGCGGCTTGTCGGGGGTCACTTTGCCGTTGACATGCGGCACGGCCCACTGGCCGTCGACGATCATCTCGCGCGCCCCCTCGGCGAAGTACGGCTCGTCGGGGGCCCACAGGTCGTGGCCGCCGAGCCACCAGAGAAACAGCACCGCCGCGCCGGCGAGCACCCAGCGTCGCGGCGTCAACTCGGCTCCTCCCGGGCGGCGCCGGTTGCCGGCAGCGGGCGGGCGGGCATCGCGCGGATGGTAGCACCGCCCCCGCCCCGCCCCCGTCTCCGGTGCCTCGCCCACTGCTCTGCCGCCGGCCGGCGGTATAGTGGCGCCGGCACCAAACGGCAGATCGACACTCGAGGATCATGCAGAACCGCCCGCTGGGTTTGCTTTCGGCCGCCGCCTTGCTCGTTGTGTCGCTGGCCGGCGAGGCGCGGGCCGGCGACGAATGGCTGGTCTACATCGGCGGCGGCCTCGAAGCCGTGGAGGGCGGCTGGACCGAGCGCGGCGGCCAGGTCATCTTCACCCGTCGCGGCGGCACGCTGGTCTCGGTGCCGTTCGACGAGGTGGACCTGCCGGCCTCGGCCTTCATCACCTGGCAGCTCGGCGGACGCCGTCAGCCCCCGCCGCGCCCGCCTTTACCCACGCCGCCAGAGGCGGCCGTCGACTCGGCGCCGTGCGACGATGCCAGGCTGGTCCGGTTGCTGGGTGGTGAGTCGCTCGAGGTCGCCGTCGGCGAGCGGCTCGAGATCGTCCATCTGGCCTGCCTCGACGCGCCTGAGACGCGCCATCAGTTCCCCGAGCTCGGCTGGTTCGGCCGCGCCGCCCTGAGCGCGGTCGAGCTCGAGCTGCCCGTCGGCTCGTCGCTCTGCCTGCGCGAGCTGTCGCCTCCCCAGAGGGACGGCGAGGGGCACCGCATCGTCCACGTCGCCCTGGCGGACGGCCGCGACTACGCCGCGGAGATGATCGCCGGCGGCCTGGCCCTGCTGCGCCCCGGACCGTGCAACCGCGCCGCCGACTACCGGCGGTTCGAAGACCAGGCGATCCGCCGTCAACGGGGGCTGTGGGGGCCGGGCGGCCAGCGCGCCGCCTTTGCCGCGGTCGGGCTGTCGGCGGCGGTATCGGCCGGACCGGCGCCTCGTCGCCGGCCGGGCGGTGGCTGAAGCCGCCTGCGCTGAGGGCCCGGGCGGCCCTCTCGAGCCAGCGATCAGCCGACGGCCCGTACGATACCGACGAACAGCAGCGTACCGGTCTCGCCGTCGCTCACCGCGAAGAAGAACGGCCGGTCGGCGACGAAACGGAACGGCGGCTCCGGTATCGCCGAGGTGATGCCGATCTCGACCGCGGTGGCGGCCGCGGCCTCGGTGCCTTCCTCGTTGACCTCGATGAAACCCTTGTGGATCACGTCGGTGATCTGCACCGGCTCGCCGGCGAGGGCGCCGAAATCCGCCCGTTCGGTGAACGCCACCCCCATGCCGAGCGCGGTCAGCGCCTGCCGCAGCCTGGCGGCGTAGTCGAAGCGCAGCCGCGGCAGCACGACCTGCCCCTGGCGGCGGCTGAGCGAGCCGGTCAGCTCGCTCCACCCGGCCGGGTCGAGCTCCTCGAGCCAGCCGTCGAGCCCACCCGCCGCCGGCAGCACGACGTGCATCGCCAAGCGGCCGTCGCCGTAGGGCAGCCGTACCACCTGCGAGCCGTTTGACTCGCCGTAGGCGAACCGCCCCGAGCGGCGCATCATCGGCACCGGCTCGACGGTACCGTCCGCGCGGTGAAACTCCTCCTGGCGGGTCAGGTCGGGATCGAACGGCTCGGACCAGGCGCCGTGGAAGTAGAGCGCGTTGATCAGGTACAGGACGGTCTCGTCGGGGATTCGAGCGGGCACGATGTCCGGGATCCGCCCCTCGGTGCGCTCCGCCACCCAACGGTTGATCCGGCGCGACGCCTCGGGCCGGGTGAAGTCGAGCGCTTCGACCACCGCCCCCAGATCCCCCAGCCGCTCCAGGTACGCCGGCAGGAGCTCGAACTCGCGCCGCAGCCAGGCCGAGCTGGCCGCCGACAGCCGTAGCTGGTCGTCGGCACCCGCCAGCTCGCCGTCGAGCGCACGCCAGGCCGCCGCCACCGCCGGAAAGTCGGCGTCGGGCGGCAGTCCCACCACCTCGCCGATCGCGCGCCGCGTTTCGCCTTCGGCCCCGCTCCAGGCCAGAAGCAGTGCCGAAGCGACACCGTGGGGCGAGATCAGCACCCGCGGGTCGCCCGCCGCCGCCTGGCGCCGCAACAGCTCGAAGCCCAGCCGCTGGGTCAACCGCCCATCCGCCGGTGCGGCCTCCGGCGGCGCCGTCTCGCGCGCCCCCTCGGGCTCCGCCCCGCCGCCGGAGCTGTCGGGCGGGCAGCCCGTGCCGAGCGACAGCGCCGCGGCCAGCAGCAGAAAGCCTCGGTTACGAGCCAGGGGCACGCGCTCAGCCTATCAGCGCTCCCTCGCCTGCCGGTCGGATCAGTCGTCGAGCCGGTCGACCCTCACCGCCAATCCGCCGCGACGCTCCACCCGCAGCCGCCAGGGATGGCAGCACACCTCGCAGTCCTGGATCAGCTCGCCCTCGACGTCCGGCTCGATGAAGATCTCGAGCAGCTCGCCGCAGTAGGGGCAGACCACCCGGGTCCGGGTCTGTTGTGACTCCGACGAGTGCATCACGATCGAGGCCCTGCTCCGGCGACACTCTACGATGGGACGCGTCGGCTGGTCTGCTAGCCTCCGGCCGCGATGCGCGATCGGCTCCTGGCAGCAACCGTGCTGGTGCTCGTGGCGACCGCCGGCGGCGCCGCCGACTGGCCGCAGTATCGAGGCCCGCAGCGGCTGGGCGTCGCCGCGCAGGCGGATCTGCTCGACGGCTGGCCGGAGGACGGGCCGCGGGTCGCCTGGCGGCGGTCGATCGGTGGCGGCTACTCGTCGGTGGCGGCGGTCGGCGACCGCCTGTTCACGCTCGACACCGACGGTGCCGAGGAGGCCGTGCTGGCGCTCGACGCCGCCACCGGCGACACCCTGTGGCGCGTCCCGATCGGGCCGTTCGTCCAGGCCGAGCTCGAGGACGGCGGCCCGCGCTCGACGCCCGCGGTGGCGGGCGGCACGGTCTACGCCGTCAGCTCGCAAGCCAGGCTGGTGGCGCTGGCGGCGGCGGACGGCGCGCTGCGCTGGCAGCACGACCTCACCGCCTGGGGACCGGTACCGCGCTTCGGCTACGCCACCTCGCCGCTGGTCGAGGGGCGTCTGGTCGTGGTGCTCGCCGGCCAGCGGGGCGAGGAGCCGGGGGTGGTCGCGTTCGACCGTGAGACCGGCGAGCTGGCGTGGCAGGCGCTGTCCGGACCAGCCGGCTACACCTCGGTAGTGGCGGTCGAGCTGGCTGGCGTTCGACAGCTCGTCCTGTCGCTGTTCGAGGCGGTCGTCGGCCTGTCGCTCGAGGGCGAGCTGCTGTGGCGCTACGATACCGAGCCCCACGCCGCGATTCCGATGCCGGTGGTGGTGCCGCCGGACGGGGTCTTCGTGTCCAGCTCGGAGGATGCCTTCGGCGGGGTGCTGCTGCGGGTGGCGCGTCACGACGACGGCTTCCGGGTGACGGAAGCGTGGAAGCAGCGGCTGATGCGGAACCACTTCAACAGCTCGCTGGCGGTGGACGGCGCGCTGTACGGCTTCGACAACGGCACCCTGCGCTGCCTGGACGCCACCACCGGTGAGCGGCTGTGGGCCAAGCGCGGCTTCGGCAAGGGCTCGCTGGTGGCCGCCGGCAAGCTGCTCTTCGTGCTGGGCGACGACGGCACGGTGGCGCTGGTCCACGCCGACCGCCAGGGCTACCGCGAGGCGGGCCGTATCCAGGCGATGCGCGGGCGGGCGTGGACCGAGCCGGCGCTGGCCGGCGGCCACCTCTACCTGCGCGACTTCGACGAGCTGGTGAGCCTCGACCTGCGCCGCCCGGCCGCGCCGGCGGAGGTGGCGACACCGTGAGGCGGCTGCCCGCTCTCGCCCTCGCCGCGCTGGCGGCGGCGGCCGCCTCGCCGGCCGCCACGGAGGAGCTGACCGTCGAGGCGGTGGTGGAGCGGTACGCCGCGGCTCGCGGCGGTGTGGCGCGCTGGCAGCGCCTCCGCTCGCTCGAGCTGACCGGCACCTATGCCGCCTTCAGCTACCGCCACCCGTTCACCCTCATACGCGCACGCCCCGACCTCTACCGGCTGGACTTCACCCTGCTCGACCGGCCGGCGGTACGCGCCCGCGACGCGCAGGGCCCCTGGTGGCTCCACCGCCTGCTGCAGCCCGAGGCGGCGAGGATCGAGGACGGCCCCTACCGTGGCCAGCTGGAGCGCGAGGCCACCTTCGAGCCGCCGCTGCTCGCCGCCGCCGGCAGGGGGATCGCGGTTTCCCTGCTGGGCCCGGGCGAGATCGACGGAGTCGAGACGGTGGATGTCGAGCTGACCTTCCCGGGCGGCGCCCGCGAGGTCTGGCACCTGGACGCCGCGAGCTGGCTCGAGGTGGCCGTCGACAGCGAGGTCGTGGACCACACCCAGGGTGCCGCCCCGATCCGCCAGCGCGCCTTCTACGACGACTTCCGCGAAGTCGACGGGGTGGTGCTGCCGTTTCTGGTGGAGATCGAGTTCGGGGCCCGACTCGAGTCGATGGCGGTCGAGTCGGTGCGGCTGGACCCCGATCTGGACCCGGCGCGCTTCAGCCCGCCGGCCACGGCCGCCCCTGTCGAGTGAGGCCGGCTCAGCCCGTGCCGCCGGCGGCCGCCGCCGGGCGGTCGGGCAGGAACGGCTCGAGCGCCGCCGGGGTGACCCTGCGCGCGATCCCTTCCGCCACCAGCTCGCCCAGCGCGGGAGCAAACTTGAAGCCGTGCCCCGAGCCGCCGGTCACCAGCCACGCGCCCGGTTGGGCCGCCAGGGGGCCGGCCGAGAACCGAAGATCGCCGGTGTTGGTGTAGAGGCAGACGGCGGAGCGCCGCCAGCGGCCCGCGGCCGGCGGCAGGTAGCGGGCCATCAACCGCTGTACCGCCTCGATCTCCGCGGGCGCCACCGCCCGCTCGACCGTTTCGACGTCGAAGGCGGCCCCACCGTGGTGCAGCGCCGCCTTGACGCCGTCGCCCAGGTCGGGCAGGCCGTACCAGATCCGGCCGTCGGCGAGCTGCCACACGAAGACCGGCAGCCGGTCCGGGCCGCAGCCCGCCTCGGCCGGCTCGAACCAGTGCTGGACCTGGCGGGCGACGGCCAGCGGCGGCGCCAGCTGCCCGGACCACGGCCCCAGCGCCAGCACCAGGCTGCCGGCGGTGACGCGCCCACGCGGCGTGGCCAGCTCGAAGCTGCCGCCGGCGGCGCTCCACGACTCGAGCGGACAGTCGAACCACAGCTCGGCGCCGGCGGCCGCGGCGCGCTCGAGCAGCGCCGTCAGGCACGCCTCGAGCCGCAGCACCCCGGCCTCCGGATCGGACACCGCCACCTGCCCCGACGGCAGGCGGAACGCCGGCCGGCGTCGCCGGAGCTGGTCGGCGTCGAGCAGCTCGTGGCGCAGCCCGTGCCGCTCCGCGCTGTCGAGCGCACCGGCGACCAGCGTGCCGTCGGGCTCCCCCAGGGTCAGGCCGCCGGTGGTCAGCAGCAGCTCCCGCCCGCTCTCCTCCGCCAGCGCCCGCCAGCCGGCGAAGGCGCGCTCGACCAGCTCGCCGTACAGCGCGCCCTCGGCGTAGACCCGCCGGATGATGCGGCTCCCGCCGTGGCTCGAGCCGAGCGCGTGCGGCGGACGGTAGCGGTCGAGCGCCACGGTGCGAAGGCCGCGTTTGGCGAGCGCGGCGGCGGTGGCGCTGCCGAACACCCCGAGGCCGGCGACGGCGACGTCGAAAGCGGCGTTGCGGCCGGTGCTACTCGTAGCGCAGCGCCTCGATCGGATCGAGCTGAGCCGCCTTGCCGGCCGGGTAGATGCCGAAGAAGATCCCCACCAGGGCCGAGAATCCGAAAGCCAGGGCGATCGCCCACAGCGGCACGAACGCCGCCGGCCAGTCGCCCGGCAGGATGCCGGCCACCAGGGCTCCGATGCCGTAGCCGATCGACACGCCCAGGGCGCCGCCGACCAGCGACAGGGTGACCGCCTCGATCAGGAACTGCACCAGGATGTCCTGCCGGCGGGCGCCGACCGACTTGCGGATGCCGATCTCGCGCGTGCGCTCGGTCACCGACACCAGCATGATGTTCATGATGCCGATGCCGCCCACCAGCAGCGCCACACCCACCACCGCCGCCACCACCGCCGTCACGCTGCCCAGGATTGAGTTCACGCTGCGCACGATCTCGTCCTGCAGCAGGACCTGGAAGTCGTCTTCGTCGTCGGGTCCGATTCGGTGGCGCTGGCGCAGCAGCCGTGCGATCGAGTCCCTCACCTGCTCGGTGACGGTGGCGTCACGCGCCTGCAGCCGCAGCTGCACCTGGTCGGCCGCACGCCGGCCGAACAGCTGGAGCGAGGTGTCGAACGGGATGAACACCAGGTCGTCGATGTTCTGGCCGATGAACTGGCCGCGCTCCTCCATCACGCCGATGACCGTCGCCGGCAGCGACCCGACGTAGATCTCCTTGCCCACCGGGTTGGCGCCCAGCCGCAGCTCCTGCACCACCTCCTCGCCGACCACCGCTACCTTGCGCCGGTGGGCGAGGTCGATGGCGGAGAAGAAGCGGCCCCGGTCGACGGCGTGGTTGGATACGTCGGGCCAGTCGCCGTTGACTCCCAGCACCAGGGTGTCGTGCTGGCGCTGACGGTACTTGACGGTCTCGGGACCGAGCACCACCGGCGTGATCAACCGCACTCCCGGCACCTGCTCGCGGATCGCCTGGCCGTCCTCCCAGGTGAGCTTCACCTGCTTGGCCACCACGCCGGGACCCTGCTGGCTCTGCTGGTTGGGCAGCACCATCATGTAGGTGGCGCCGACGCCCTGGAACTGCTGGTTGATGACGTGCTGCAGACCCTGGACGATCGACACCACCGCGATCACCGCGGCGACCCCGATGATGATCCCCAGCGTGGTCAGCACCGAGCGCATCTTGTTGGCCCACAGCGCGCGGAAGGCGATGCGGAAGTTCTCGCTGAAGATCATCGTGGCTCCTCCCGCGCCGCGGGCGCCACGTCCTCCACCACCCTGCCGTCGCGCAGCATCACCTGCCGGCGGGAGTGGCGCGCGATGTCCGACTCGTGGGTCACCAGGATCACCGTGTTACCGCCGTCGTGCAAGGCGTCGAACAGCTCGATGATCTCCTGCGAGGTGACCGAGTCCAGGTTGCCGGTGGGCTCGTCGGCGAGCAGGATCGAGGGGTCGTTGACCAGCGCACGGGCGATCGCCACCCGCTGCCGCTGGCCCCCCGACAGCTCGTTCGGCTGGTGGTGGGACCGATCGGCCAGCCCCACCCGCGCCAGCGCCTCGCTCGCCCGCTGACGGCGCTCGCGCCGGGCGACGCCGGCGTAGATCAGCGGCAGCTCGACGTTGTGCAGGGCGCTGGTGCGCGGCAGCAGGTTGAAAGTCTGGAAGACGAAGCCGATCTCGCGGTTGCGGATCGCCGCCAGCTCCGAGTCGCCGAGCTCTGCCACCGAGGTGCCGTTCAGCACGTAGCTGCCGGAGCTCGGCCGGTCGAGGCAGCCGATGACGTTCATCAGGGTCGACTTGCCGCTGCCCGAGGCGCCCATGATGGCAACGTAGTCGCCCTCTTCGATCTCCAGATCCAGCCCGTCCAGGGCGCGCACCCGCTCGGCGCCCATGTCGTAGACCTTGTGGACGTCCCGGATCTCGATCAGCGGCATCTCACTCTTCCTCGTCCTCGTCTCCTTCCTCGCCGTCGCCGTCCTTCGAGCGCTCGCGTACCGGGTCGCCGTGCTCGATCTCCTTGAGGCGGCGGTAGGGGCCGGTGACCACGCGGTCGCCGTCGCCGAGGCCGTTCACGATCTCGACGTGGGTGGTGTCCGACAGCCCGGTCTCGACGGTCTGCTGGCGCACCGTACCGTCATCCTCGACCACGAACACGGCCTGCACCTCCTCGGCGTCGTCGAGCGGCTCGCCGTCGTCGTCGAGCGGCAGCCGCTCCACCACCGCCTGGATCGGGACCACCAGGGCGTCGTCGTGCTCCGCGGTCTTGATCTCGGCGCGCACCGACATGCCGGCGCGCAGCTCGTGGTCGGGCTGGTCGAGCAGCAGCTTGACCTTGAAGAAGGTGACGTCCGGCTGCTGCGGGCGGCTGAAGCCCGAGCTGCCGATCTCGACCACCCGGCCGGTGTAGACGCGGTCGGCGAGGGCGTCGACCGTCAGCGTCCCGGCCTGGCCGAGCTCGAGGTAGGCCACCGCCGTCTCGTCGACGTCGATCTCGGCCA
The DNA here is from genome assembly GCA_041574955.1 of Thermoanaerobaculia bacterium. GTDB lineage: Bacteria > Acidobacteriota > Thermoanaerobaculia > Multivoradales > JAHEKO01 > CALZJC01. The sequence continues at coordinate 20,598 of JBFGNS010000009.1, forward strand.
GGATCTCGGACAGGTCGGCGATCACCCCGATGATCGAAGCAGGGTTGTTCATCGTGCCCGAAACCACCACCTCGCCCTCCTCGGCGCCGAGCTCGATGACGCGGCCGGTCAGGGGGGCGAAGATCGTGGTCTTGGCCAGGTCGTCACGCGCCTTCTCCAGGCTCGCCGCCGCCTGCACCACCGCCTGCTCGGCCTGCTCGAGCCGCAGCTCGGCCGAGGCGCGGGCCAGCTCCGCCGCCTCGAGCTGCTCACCCGAGGCGATCAGCTCGCTCGCCAGCCGCTGCTGCCGGCGCAGCTTGAGCTCCGCGTCCTTGAGGTCGATCTCGGCCTGGCGCTGCCGCGAGCGGGCGATGCCGAGCTCGGCGCGGGCCCGGTCGCGCGCCGCCACGAACGCCTCTTTCTCGAGCTCCAGGAACGGCTGGCCGGACTCGATGCGGTCGCCCTCCCCGACGTACAGCTTCTCGATCTTGCCGATGACGTGGGCCGAGATGTTGACCTTGACCCGCGGGTCGATCCGTCCGCTCTCCTTGACGATGCGGGCGATCGGCCGGCGCTCGACCGGCTCGATGTAGACCCGCACCCCCTTGGGACCGCCCTGGCCCTTGATGCTGGCGAAGACCACCAGACCGAGCAGCGCGGCGACGCCGATTCCGATGAGGATCTTGCGGTTCACGGACTCCCTTTCCCCGCGACGCCGACGGGCAGGCGCGGCGGATGGCGCGCGGTCAGCTGAAGATCGAGACCCAGCCCACCTTGATCAGCACCCACACCACCCACAGGCCGCCGACCGTGAAGCCCGCCGTGGCGCGCGACGTGCGGGCCACCACGGCGAAGCCGACCGCCAGTAGGGCGACCGTCCAGAGAGAGAACAGGTCGACGCTGGCGAGCAGCGTGCGTACCGCGGTGCCGGTCTCCTCGCCGGCCAGAACGCCGAGGTTCGAGGCCAGCACGCTGCCGGTCTTGATGTCGTCGTAGCTGAACTCCGAGCGCGTCAGGATGATCGGCAGCGAGATCAGGCCGGCGACAGCGGTTGGCATCATCGCGTGCACCGTGGTGGACAGGCTGCTCTTGTAGGGGAGCTCGCCCCCCAGCAGCTTGAACACGACCCACAGGACGAGCGCCACCAGCAGGTAGCCGGCAGGCAGGAAGACTACGGAGCCGAGAATCGCGAACAGCCAGCCGAACTTCTCCTGCATCTCCACGCCCTGCTCGATCTGCTCCTCGGAGACCTGCCGGCCGCCCTGGGCGATGGCCTCGCGCACCACCTCGTCCATGTCCATCTTCTGGGTCAGCAGCAGGCCGCTGGCCAGGCTGAGGATCACCAGCACGACCAGCGCCAGCAGCACGGTGGGCCGTTCACGGATCGCCTCGAAGGTCTGTTCCGGCGACAGCAGCACTGCCACCAGCCGCCCGAAGCTCGAATCTCCCATCGTTGCTCTCCCGGTCGTGAGGGTCTCGCCCGAACGGTGCTCAGGCTTCGTCGCCGGTCGCTTCGCCCATCTCGTCGCCGGCCTCGGGCAGGTCGTCGATCACCACCTCGACGTCGCTCTCCTGCATCAGGGTGCCGAGAGCGCGGTAGTAGAGGATGAGAGCCTTGCGGTAGCCGGTGATGGCGTTGACCTCGCGGCTGCGCGCCCCGGTCAGGTCCTCTTGGATCTCGAGCACCCGGAAGCTGGTCGACATGCCGTTCTCGTACCGCTTCTGCTCGGCCTCGAGGTTGCGCTCCGCCAGCCGGCGCGAGACTCGCGCCGACTCGCGCGCCTGGGCCGCGGTATCCACGAAGCGGGCCAGCCGCCGCACCTCGGTGACCACCGCCAGCTCCTGGTCCGCCAGCTCCGCCTCGCCGCGCTCCACCGCCACCTCGGCAAGCGCCATCTGCGCCTTGCGCTCGCTGTTGCCGATCGGGTACGAGAAGTTGAGCCCGGCCGACCAGCCCTCGAAATCGGCGTCGGCTACCTGCTGCAGAGCGTCGCCGTAGCTGCCCGGCGCCTGGAACAGGATCTCGCCGGTGAAGAAGTCGCGCGAAGTGATGTCGCCACCCAGGCCGTTGAAGCCGTAGGTGACCGACAGGTTGAGCTGCGGCAGCACCTGGTTGCGGCGCAGGGCGGCGGTGATTGCCAGGTTCTCCTGGCCGCGGCGCAAGCTGCGCAGCTCGGGGCGCCGCTGGAGCGCCGTCACCACCGCCCGCTCCACGTCGAGCTGGATGGGCTGGATCTCGGCCTCGGTCTCGGCCTCGATCGTCGCCGCCCAGGCCTCCGGGTGGTTCAGGTTGAGCAGCTGGCGCAACCGGTCTTCGGCGTCACCGACCGCTCCCTGCGCGCGGATGATCTCCTCCTGGCGGGTGGCGATGCCGGCCTCGCTCTGCACCAGCTCGAGCGGCGCCAGCGTGCCGACCTCGACGCGCACCTTGTTCTGCTCGTGCAGCTTCTGGGCGAGCGCCAGCGACTCCTTGGCCACCCCCAGCTGGGCCTGCGCCTCGACCAGGTTCCAGTACCCTTCTTCTACCTGTTGCAGCACGCTGATCACCTGGAGCTCGAAGCTCTCCTCGCTGATAGCGATGTTGTTGCGCGCGATGCGGATGCCGCTCTCGGTGGTGTCTCGCCCGCGGCCGCGCAGCAGCGGCTGCGAGAACGTCAGGTCGAAGTCGGTGCGGAAGCTGGGGTTGAGCAGGGCAAACGTGGAGTTGGTCTGGATCCGGCGGTTGTTGAAGTCGAGCGACGCCTGGCCACCGGTCGGCACCAGCCGGCTGAGGTTGAAGTTCCAGATCACACCCTCGGACTGCTGGACGTCGGCGCCGTCCAGGTTCGATGCCGCCGGCGAGGTCTCGTCGAACGCCGAGATGTCGGCACCGCTCTGGAAGTCGTAGATCCCCAGCGCCTCATCGAGCCGCAGCTCGGACTCGGAGCGGCGGTAGCGCTCGACCGACAGTGCCAGGTTGCGCTCGAGCGCCAGCTCGATCGCCTCGTCGAGGGTCAGCCTGAGAACCCCTTCGGCCAGCCTCAGATCGGCCTCGGGTGCCACCTGGGCCACCGCGGTGTGCGCCGGGATGACCGCCACCGCGGACGGCGTCCAGGTCAGCGACGCGAGCAGGCACACCGCTCCCGTCAGGATCAGGATCGCCGCCCGTCGGCGGACGGAGTACGTCCTTGCTCGCTTCGTCGTCATCGCTAGCTCCTCGCCGTGCGAATGGTTGCTGAGGCTGGAAGAATCGCCGGACGGCGCTGGCCGCCCGAGCCCTTGTATGGTACGACGGCGATGGGCGAAAGTTCCAGGCTCAGGAGCCACCCGGTCGGGTGGGACGCAGCTCGTCGGGGAAATGGCAGGCTGCCGGCCACTCGCCGCCGCCGGCCTCCAGAGCCGGCACCTCGGTGGAGCAGCGCGGGCGCGCGATCGGGCAGCGTGGATGGAAGCGACAGCCCGGCGGCGGCGCCAGCGGGCTCGGCGGCTCGCCCGGCAGCAGGATGCGCTCGCGGCCGGTGTGCGGATCCGGCACCGGAACCGCCGACAGCAGGCTGGCGGTGTACGGATGGCGGGGGTGCCGGAAGACCTGCTCGGTCGGGCCCACCTCCACCAGCTTGCCGAGGTACATCACGCCCACGCGGTCCGCGATCTGCTCCACCACCGACAGGTCGTGGGCGATGAACAGCAGAGTCAGCCCCAGCCTGCGCTGCAGGTCGACCAGCAGGTTGATGATCTGGGCCCTGACCGACACGTCGAGTGCCGACACCGGCTCGTCGGCGAGCACCAGCGAGGGCTCGGTGGCCAGCGCGCGGGCGATGCCGATGCGCTGGCGCTGACCGCCGGAGAACTCGTGGGGATAGCGCTCGAGAGCGTTCTCCGGCAGGCCGACGAGCTCGAGCAGCTCGCGCAGCCGGCGCGGCAGCTCGGCCCTGGGCAGCAGCCGGTGGACCTCGATCGGCTCCGCCAGGATGCGCGCCACGGTCATGCGGGGGTTGAGCGAGCCGTAGGGGTCCTGGAAGATCATCTGGAAGTGGCGTCGCCGGCGGCGCAGCTCCCGCGGCGGCAGGGTCAGGAGCTCTTCGCCCCGGAACCGCACGCTGCCGGCGGTCGGCTCGTGCAGCCGCAGGATGCAGCGGGCCAGCGTCGTCTTGCCGCTGCCCGACTCGCCGACCAGCGCGAAGCACTCGCCCTGCTCGATGCTCAGGCTCACGCCGTCGACCGCGGTGAGCGTGCCGCTGCGGCGCATCAGCACGCCCCGGCGCACGGCGAACGCCTTCTCCAGCTCCGCGATCTCGAGGATCGGAGTCACCCCGCCTCCACCCGGGGCGCCGCGGGCTCGTGCAGGAAGCAGCGCGCGACGTGGCCGGAGCCCACCTCGTACAGCTGCGGGGCGCGACGGCGGCAGCTCTCCAGGACGTCCGGGCAGCGCGGATGGAACGGGCAGCCCTCGGGCAGCGCCGCCGGCTCGGGCACCTGACCCGGGATGGCCGGCAGCCGGCCGCCGCGGTCGGCGCTGCCGAGCCGCGGCACCGCCGCCAGCAGGCCGCGGGTGTAGGGGTGGGCCGGACGGGCGAACAGCTCGGCCACCGGCGCCTGCTCGACGGCCTCGCCGGCGTACATCACCACCACCCGGTCGCAGGTCTCGGCCACCACCGCCAGATCGTGAGTGATCAGCAGCACCGCGAGCCCGAGCTGGCTGCGCAGCCGCTCGAGCAGCTCCAGAATCTGCGCCTGCACCGTCACGTCGAGCGCGGTGGTCGGTTCGTCGGCGATCACCAGCTGCGGCCCGGCGGCGAGCGCGATGGCGATCATCACCCGCTGCCGCTGGCCGCCGGAGAGCTGGTGCGGATAGTCCTTCAGCCGCTGCCGCGGCGCCGGGATGGCCACCAGCTCGAGCAGGCGAGCCGCCTCGTCGAGCGCCTGGCGGCGTCCCATCCGGTGGTGAGCTCGCACCGCCTCGGCGATCTGGAAGCCGACCGACAGCACGGGGTTGAGCGCGGTCATCGGCTCTTGGAAGATCATGCCGATGCGCCCGCCGCGGACCTTGCGCATCTCGGGCTCGGAAAGCGTCGTCAGATCCTGGCCACCAAGCGCCACCCGACCGCCGGCGATCCTGCCCGGCTCGGGAACCAGCCCGAGGGTGGCGAGCGCGGTCATCGACTTGCCGCAGCCCGACTCGCCGACCAGGCCGACGAACTCGCCCTGCCCGACCTCGAGGCTCAGGCCGCGGACCACCGGCACGGGCCCCCGCGCCCCGGGGAACTCCACCGTCAGGTTGTCGATCGCCAGCAGCGGGTCGGGCATCGGCCTTTACAGCCGGCCGGCCTGACGCAGCAGCCAGCCCAGCACCAGGGCGACGCCGAAGCCGGTCGCGCCCGCCGGGCCGCTGCCGTCGCTACCGACGTAGGCGGTGCCGGCGATGTCCAGGTGGGCCCAGCGCTCGACCTCGCCGACGAACTCGCCGAGGAAGGCGGCGGCGGCGTTGGCGCCACCCCACCGGCCGGCGACGTTGCGCAGGTCGGCGTGGTTGCCGCGCATCTCCTCGCCGAACTCGCGCCACAACGGCATCCGCCAGAGCCGCTCGCCGCTGTCGGCGCCCGCCGTCAGCAGCTCGTCGGCCAGACCGTCGTGCGGAGTGTAGAGCGCCGCGCCGTGGTGCCCCAGCGCGACCACCGTCGCGCCGGTGAGCGTCGACATCTCGATCAGCGTGTCGGCGCCCTCCTCCGCCGCCCAGGACAGCGCGTCGGCCAGGATCATGCGGCCTTCGGCGTCGGTGTTCAGCACCTCGACGGTCTTGCCGTTGTAGCAGCGCACCACGTCGCTCGGACGGTAGGCCTCGCCGGAGGGCATGTTCTCGGCCAGTGGCACGTAGGCCCGAAACCGGAACGGCAGGTCCAGCTCGGCGGCAGCTTGGGCGATGCCGAGCACGGCACAGGCACCGCTCTTGTCGTACTTCATGTCCTCCATCGACTTGGACGGCTTGATCGAGATACCGCCGCTGTCGAAGGTGACACCCTTGCCCACCAGCGCGATCACGCGCTCGCCACTCCCCCACTCGAGCCGCACCAGCCGGGGCCCGTTGCTTGACCCTCCGCCCACCGCCAGCACGGCTCTCATTCCCCGCTTGTCGAGCTCGCGCGGCGTCAGCACGCGGGCCGACAGGCCGCGCGCCTGCGCCAGCTCGCGCGCGCGTGAAGCGATCCACTCGGGCGTGGCCCGGTTGGGTGGCGTGTTGGCCAGGTCGCGTGCGGTGGCGACGCCACCGGCCACCGCCCGTGCCGTCGGCGCGGCCCGCCGGTACTCGCCCACCTCCTCCGGCACCGGCACCAGCTGGCAGGCAGTCAGAGTGCCGGGCTTGGGGCTCGACTTGAACTCGTCGAACCGGTAGCCGGCCAGCGCCGTCAGCCGGCACACCGCCTGCGCGCCGGCGGCCCCGGAGGTCACCGGGTGGATCGGCGGCCGTACCGCCAGTCGCGGCTGGACGTCGCGTCGCGCCTCGCCCGTGACCTTCTGCAGCCAGGAAACGAGCAGCGCGTGATCGAACCGGTCACGCGGCCCCAGCCCCCAAAGGGTCACCGGGGGATCGCCGGCGACGGCTGCCACCTGATCGCGCCCGCCTGTCCACGAGCGGCGCCGGGCCGCTCGTACGATCCGGCCCGCGAGCTCCTCGCCGAGGCCGGCGATCTCGGGCGCCTCGCCCTCGAACACCGGGACCACGAACGGCGCGCCGCGGGGCGGGCGGCCGGGGCTGACGGCGATCTCGAGCTCGAGCGGCATGGGGCAGGCTCCGCGCGGTGGCGGGGTTCGGCGTATGTTATACGCTCCTGCCGCATCGTCATGCCCTGGGAGCAACTCCTCCGCCAGCTGCGCGGGCCGTTCAGCTTTCTCTCCAGCGACCCCGACGAGCTCGACAAGCTGCCCGCCGCCTACGGCCGCGCGCTGCCGCGGCCGCAGCGGATCTTCCTGGATCGCGAGGAGACGACGCCGATCATCGGCTTCCCGATCCTGCAGAACGAATCCGAGCAGCTGCTGCGCACCGCCCTCGAGGCCTACCTCGACGCCGAGGAGGAGCTGGAATGGGCGCGCATCACCCGCCGCCCCAACGATTCGCGGGGCTATCAGCTGGCGTGGGAGGAGTACTCGCGTCTGCTGAGCACGGCGACCGAGAACGTCACCAGCTCGAGCTTTGGGCGCGGCTACCCCAGCATCTTCTGGCTCTACCACTCGATCGCGGTGTCGCGTCAGCTCAAGGAGGTGCCGCGGCGGCTGGTGCGGCGCAGCTCCGACCTGGCGAGGCTGCACGGCGACGCCGTCAAGTACCGCATCTACCAGCGCTACCTCGATCGAGTGGTGCGCCTGACCTACGACGTCGTGCAGGAGGTGGCGCGCCAGGCCCAGGACCGCGAGGAGGAGCTGTTCCCCCAGCTGCTGCAGCTGATGCGCGACAACGTCCTGATCCTGTCGGAGGACCATATCGGTCCGGACCTGGCCGAGCTCGGCAGCTACTTCCGCGGCTACCTGCGCGTCGAGCCGGAGCGCGTCCGCAACGCCGTCGACGTGGCCGCTCACTGGCTCGACGCTCGGCTGGACACCGAGCCGGCGCTCGGCTCCGCGCTGCGCCTCCTGCTCGGCTCGGAGCTGCCCGACGACCCGCGGACGCTGCTCACCCGCTCGGAGCTGCTGCGCTTCTTGAGCAGCTGGCGGGGCTTTCCGGCGGCCGAGGTGCCGCCGGAGGACGTCGATCTGTGGGAGCAGCTGCTGATCCGGCTCAAGGAGTTCGAGCTGCTGGCCGGCCTCCGACGGCTGGCGGTGCCGGTGCGACCCCATCCGACGCGTGGCCTGGTCTGCCGGGGCGCGTTCTGGAGTCTCACCGTGCGCGAGGTGGCGGTCTCCGATGCCACCCGCCCGCTCGACTTCCTGCGCCCCTGGGTGGTCGACCCCAAGGTCAGCCGCTTCGGCCTGATCTACGACATCAGCGACTTCTCGGCGGTGCTGTCGGTGCTGGGTCGCTCGGGCGTGGCCTCACAGGACAGCTCGTTCCGCCAGATCTTCCGCTTCCAGCGCCGGGTCAACCGCCTGGCGCGCAGGCAGCGTCTTCGACTCGAGAAGTACCTGGGCGACGGCGCACTCTACTCGGGGCGCCATCCGGCGCGGCTGATCACCGTGGCGCTCGAGCTGCAGCGCACCTACCAGCAGGCGATCGACGAGGGTTTCCCGTTCGACCGTGGCATGCGGATCGCCCTCAACTACGGCACCTACCGCCTGCTGCCAATCGAGGGCGGCGACAGCTCGGGAGGTCAGCTGCGCTACGAGTTCTTCGGCCAGGGCATCGTCGAGCTCTCGCGGCTGGTGACCGGCAAGACGATGCGTGACATCGACGAGACCAAGACGTTGCTGATCAGCCTCGGCTATCCGGCGATCGAGGTCGACCAGTTCTTCGCGCCGGTGACCTCGCAGAACGTGGACCTGATCAACAAGGCCGAGGAGAACCGGCCTTTCTACGCCTACATCAACTCCAGCGGTGCGCTGATCAACGAGGGCATCGTGGCCACCGAGAAGTTCGTGCGGCATCTCGAGGAACGCGAGCAGCCGGTACCGGTTCGCCGCGTGCGCGAAGGCCGGCGCACCTACGTGGTGAGCGAGATCGAGGCCGGCGACGAGACCGTCCGCGTCGCGCTGCGGCGCCTCGGCAAGGCGAGCTTCAAGGGCATCGGCAAGCTGGTGGTCTACGAGGTGGTCGACACCCACGACTGGGCCGAAGACCGGGGTGAGCCGCTCGACGGCCTGACCCTCACCGCCGCTCTCGACGAGGCCGTCGCCTCGTCCCGCACCGCGTAACGAAAAAGAGGAGGGAGCTGGCTTGACCGAAGCCTTGCTGGAGAGCAGTATCCCGGGCCTGGCGCCGCCGCGGCGGGGCAAGGTCCGGGACATCTACGACCTGGGCGACACTCTCCTGATCGTCGCCTGCGACCGCATCTCCGCCTACGACCACGTGCTGCGACCCGGCATCCCGGGCAAAGGCAAGATCCTCACCCAGCTGTCGAACTTCTGGTTCGAGCGGCTGGCCGGCATCCTGCCGCACCACCTGCTGGCCACCCAGCCGGCCGACTTCCCGGCGGCACTGCGGCCGCACGCCGACGAGCTCGCCGGCCGCTCGGTGGTGGTGCGCAAGGCCGAGGTGGTGCCGTTCGAGTGCGTCGCGCGCGGCTATCTGGCCGGCAGCGGGTACCGCGACTACACGGCCAGCGGCGAGGTGTGCGGCATCCCGCTGCCGCCCGGACTCAGACGGGCGGACCGGCTGCCCGAGCCGATCTTCACCCCCGCCACGAAGGCGCAGACGGGCCACGACGAGAACGTCGGCATTGCCGTCATGGAACGCTCGCTCGGCAACGAGCTGGCGGCGCGCATGCGCGAGCTGACGCTGGCGCTCTACCGCGCCGGCGCCGAGCACTCCGAGGGGCGCGGGCTGATCCTGGCGGACACCAAGTTCGAGATGGGGCTGGCCGGGGGCGAGCTGCTGCTGATCGACGAGGCGCTGACGCCCGACTCGTCGCGTTTCTGGGAAGCCGGCGAATGGCGGCCGGGGACGGAGCCGGTGTCGTACGACAAGCAGTACGTGCGGAACTGGGTGGACGACAGCGGCTGGGACCACGAGTCGAAGCCGCCGGAGCTGCCGGCGGAGGTGGTGGAGGGGACGTTGGCGCGGTATGTGGAGGCGTTCGAGAGGCTGACGGGGCGGCAGCCGGTGCTATAGCACCGGGTAGCGCTTGCAGCCGCGCCCCGGCCGGCGGGGTGTCCCTGCCGTTGCGACGGAGGGGAACCGGGGTTCGCATGCAGCCGCGCCCTGGCCGGCGGAGTGTCCCTGCGCTCCGCGCGACCGCGTTGGGCTCGGGCCGGGGTCCTGCGGGCGGGGCGGATCGATAAAGGCGGCGGAAGGGGCGGGATGCGGGGCGGCGCTGATCGCTACGCGCAGGGACACCCCGCCGCTGGGGCGCTGCCGGTGAAGTGGTCCGTGCCGTGCGTGGGCGTGACGAGAGGAAGCGGCTGCCGGGGGAGAAAAAGGGGGCAGGGGGCCGCTAGAAGCCGGTGGTGGGGAGGGAGCCCAGGAGGTACTTGAGGTCGTCGTCGGACCAGCGGAAGCCGGCGCCGAGGAAGACCGATTCGCGGTCGGACTCCAGGAAGTCGTCGACGCCGCCCTGGAGGAAGATGTTGGGATGGAGCTGCCAGCGGGTGATGAACCTGAGGTGGGGGTCGAGGTCGTCCTCGCGGCCGAAGTCGAACGCCTCGAGCGACAGCGAGACGGCGCCGCTCGGCAGGCGGTAGTCGAACGCCGCGCCGCCCGAGGACTCGAACAGCCCGGCGCGGAACAGGGCGCCGCGCCCGAGCTCGAAGCCGAACTGGGCGTCGAGGGTCACCTTGTCTTCGATCGACACGCGGCGGGTGGTGGTGGTAGCGCTCTCGCCGTCGGGGCCGGTGACGGTGACGACGTCGGTCTGCGAGCGCACGCGACCGCGCGGATCGTCGACCACGGCCAGGCGGTAGAACCTGTCCGTCTGCGGGTCGAGTGTGATGCTGAAGGCGGTGCGGGACTCCTCCACGCTCTCCAGCCAGTAGGTGTCGAACCCGAGGTCGAGCTTGTACTTCTTGACCCGGCCGAGCGTGTCGCTCAGCTCCTGCACCCCGGACTCGATGGTGCCGAGCGCCGACACCAGCTGGTCGTGGGTCTCGTCGCTGTTGATCAGCTTGCCGACGGTGCCCTCGCCGCGCGCGATCTTGCCCGAGATGTCGTTGAGGTTGTCGATCGACAGCCGGATGCCGTCGGTGGCCTCGCGCACCTGGCCCATGGTCGCCTTGAGGTCGCCGCGGTTCTCGGACACCACCGCCTCGACCTCGCCCAGCAGCCGCTCCATCTGTGCGGTCAGGCGCGGCAACTCGGCCGCCAGCGTGCCGCTGACCTCGGCAAAGTGGCCGACGGTGGTCGAGATCTGCCCGCGGTTGTCGGCCACCAGCCCACGGATCTCGTGGCTGGTGGCCTCCAGGCTGTCCAGCAGACGGCGGATGGCGGAGCCCTCGGGGCCGCCGCTGATCGAGCCCATGGTCTCCTGTAGCGAGCCGGCGAGGCCGTCGAGCTTGGCGAGCGCGTCGTCGAAGCTGACCGGCGCCTCGCCAGGCAACACCGCACCCGCCTGCAGCGGCGGCGCACCGGGCGGGCCGGGGTCGAGCACCACGAACTTGTCGCCCAGGATGCCGAGGTTCGAGATCTTGGCGCTGGCGCCCTGGCGCAGCTCGACCGGACGCTCGAGCAGCAGGGTGACGATCGCCTGCCCGCCCTCCAGCCCGATGCCGTCGACGCGGCCGACGCGCACGCCGGCGACCCGCACCGAGGCCTGGTCGTCGAGCCCGGCCACCGACGCGAAGGCGGCCTGCACCCGCTCGCCCCGCGGGCCGAACAGCTGCCACTTCTCCACCTTGAGAATGAAGTACGCCAGCACGATCAGCCCGATCGTGCCGAAGATCCCTACTTTGAGAGCCTGTGACATGGGTTGTGGTCTCCTCGCCTACCCGGCTGGCCGCTCAGGCGGCGTCCTCGCGTAGAAACGCCCGCACGCGCGGATCTTCCATCCGGCGCAGCTCCGCCGGCGGTGCGTGGGCGATGATCTTGCCTTCGTAAAGCATCGCTACCCGGTCGGCGATGCGGAACACGCTCGGCATGTCGTGGGTGATGGTGACGGTAGTCGAGCTCAGCGACTCCTTGAGCTCGACGATCAGCTCGTCGATGGTGGACTTGGTGACCGGGTCGAGTCCGGTGGTCGGCTCGTCGAACAGCAGGATGCGCGGCTGGTGAGCGATGGCGCGCGCGAACCCGACTCGCCGGCGCATGCCGCCCGACAGCTCCGACGGCATCTTGCCGCCGGCCTCGGGCAGGTGCACCCGCTCGAGGCAGTCGGCGACGCGGTCCGCGATCTCGCCCGCCGGCATGCCCAGTCGGCGCAGCGGGAAGGCGATGTTGTCGGCCACCGTCATCGAGTCGAACAGCGCCCCTTCCTGGAACGCCATGCCGAACCGCCGCCGGAAACCGGTGATCTGCCGGTAGTTCAGCTCGTTGATCGCCACCCCGTCGACCTCCACCCGGCCGGCGTCGGGCCTGAGCAGACCGATGATGTGCTTGAGCAGCACGCTTTTGCCGGTGCCGGAGCCGCCGATCACCACCGCCGATTCGCCCTCGACGATGTCCAGGTCGACCCCGGCCAGCACCTGCTTGGCGCCGAACGCCTTGCGTACGCCGCGCAGCCGGATCTTGGCCTCTGCCTCGCTCATCGTCAGAACAGGATCTTGGTGAGGAAGAAGTCGGAGATCAGGATAGCGATGCTGGCGAGCACCACCGAGCGGGTGGTCGACTTGCCCACGCCCTCGGCGCCGCCAGTGGTGTAGTAGCCCTTGGTGCAGCCAATGACCGCGATCAGCATGCCGAAGAACGCCGCCTTGATGAGACCCGAGAACAGGTCGGTCAGGTCCATGAACTGGAAGGTGTTCTCCATGTAGCTGACCGGGTTGGCGCCCAGCAGCACTACCGACACCAGGTAGCCACCGTAGATGCCGATCGCGTCGCTGAAGATGATCAGCATCGGCAGCATCAGCACCGTCGCCCACACCCGCGGCACCATCAGGTAGTGGATCGGATCGGTGGCCATCACCTCGAGCGCGTCGATCTGCTCGGTCACCCTCATCGTGCCCAGCTCGGCGCCCATCGCCGAGCCCGAGCGGCCGGCGATCACCAGCCCTCCGAGCACCGCCGACAGCTCGCGCACCATCGACAGCGCCACCAGCGAGCCGACGTACCGCTCGGCGTTGAAGCGCGCCAGCACGGAGAAGGTCTGCAACGCCAGCACCATGCCGGTGAACATCGCGGTCAGCAGGATCACCGGAATCGAGTCGACCCCGACGCGCTGCATCTGCCGCAGCAGCTGGCGCCAGTCGTACGGCGGACGCGGCGTCCACACCAGCACCCGCCACAGGGTGATGAAGACCCGCCCCACCTCGACCAGCGGGCGCTCGAGCAGACCTGCCACGCTCAGCTCCCGGCGCTACGCCGCCGGCGGCGCAGCGACGCCGCAGATCGCTGGTGTATGGCCACGCGCGCGGTTCTCAGAACGGCGGCGGCCCCGCCGGCGGCTCGTGCCGGGCCATGTTCTTGAAGCTGGTGACGTCGCCCAGGAAGACCAGCCGGATGGTACCGGTCTCACCGTTGCGGTGCTTGGCGAGGATCAGCTCCGCGACCCCCTTGTCCTCGGTGTCGGGATGGTAGATCTCGTCGCGGTAGACGAAGGCCACCAGGTCGGCGTCCTGCTCGATCGCGCCCGACTCACGCAGATCGGCGAGCTGCGGCCGGCGGTCGCTGCCCCGCCGCTCCGGCTGGCGCGACAGCTGGGACAGGGCCACCACCGGGATGTTCAGCTCCTTGGACAGCTGCTTGAGACCGCGCGTGATGGCGGCGATCTCGAGGTTGCGGTTCTCGAAGTTGGCACCGCTCTGCATCAGCTGCAGGTAGTCGAGGATCACCAGATCGAGCTGCGCCTCGGCGCGCAGCCGGCGCGCTTTCGAGGCCACCTCGAGCAGCGTCGGGTTGGCCGAGTCGTCGATGTAGAGCGGCGCTGCGCCGATCTCCTTGGCGGTCCGGATGACCCGGTTCCACTGCTTCTGGGAGAGGTGGCCGGAGCGCAGGGCGGTACCGGAGACGTCGGCCTTGGACGACAGGATGCGCAGCGCAAGCTCCTGCTGGCTCATCTCGAGCGAGAAGATGCCCACCGTGCGCCCCTTCTCGAGCGCCACGTGCTGAGCGATGTTGAGCGCCAGCGAGGTCTTGCCCATGCCGGGCCGGCCGGCGATCACGATCAGGTTGGCCGGGCACAGGCCGCGGGTCATGTCGTCGAGGTCGTCGAAGCCGGTGGGCAGGCCGATAAGCCCGTCGGCCGGCCGCTCCTCGAGGTCCGCCATGGTGTCCTGGATCACCCGTCCGAGGCGCACGAAGCCGCGCTGGATCGCCTCCTCGCCGAGCCCCAGGATCGCCTGCTCGGCGCGCCCCAGCGCCTCCTGCGCGACCAGCCCGCCGTCGAGGCAGTCGCGGGTGATCGAGCCGCAGGCCTCGATCAGACGGCGGCGTACCGAGCGCTCCTTGACGATCTCGACGTAGGCGTCGAACCGCCCGAGGTCCGGCAGGAAGACGTCGAGGCTGGCCAGGTAGGCCACGCCCCCCACGGCCTCGAGCTGGTCGCGCTGCTCGAGCTGGGCCTGCAGGGTGCGCAGGTCGACGTCGACCGCCTCGGTCTGCAGGTCGAGCATCGCCTGGTAGACGACGCGGTGGCGCTCGGAGTAGAAGTCCTCGGGCTTCAACCGCCCCGAGACGTTCGGGATCAGCCGCGGGTCGAGCAGCACTCCGGCGAGCACCGCGCGCTCCGACTCCTCGCTGTGCGGAACGCTCTTCGGAGGCTTGAGAGTCTCGATCATGTCGGCCGCCGGTGGCCGCGCGGCGAGCGGCCATTGTCGCGCAACCCGGCGGGCCGATCAAGGGCCACCGGCGGCGGCCGACGAGACCCTACGGCACCAGCATGTTGCGGATCTGCCGGCCCCGCCCGTCGTACAGGAAGATCCGCATCGCGCGGTCGCTCTCGGAGTGGGTCAGCACCGCCATGTCGGCCGCCCCGGTGCCGCCGATGTTGGGCAGCCTGGCGATCGCCACCGGGGTGTTCTTGATCGCCAGCGAGGGCGCGAAGAAGTAGCTCAGCGAGCCGCCGTCGAGGATCTCGGCGCGCGGTCTGAGGTCGTCCGGGCGGCGGTTCCACACCACCAGCTCGTCGGCCGGCGTGCCGCCGAAGTTGGGTAGCACCTCGAGCCCCACCGGCATGAACTCGCCCGGCAGCTGGCCGACGGTCAGCAGCTCGCCGGTGCCGCTGTCGTAGACCTTGATCTCGGGCGTCCCTTCGTCTCCGACCAGGCTGAGCACCGCCACCTCGCCCGCCGGTCCGCCGCCGAAGTTGGACATCGCGCCGATGAACTGGTGGGCCTCGGTCTCGGGCAGCGCGATCTCGCCGATCAGCGCGCCCGAGCGGCCGTCGCGCGTCCGGATGAAGGCGTTGTCGAGCAGCAGCGACCGCATCGCCACCGCGATCTCTGGCGCCGGACCGCCACCCGAGTTGTCGACGAAGGCGAAGTCGATCGGGCGCTGGTGGTCCGGGAACGCCAGGGTGCGCAGGTAGGCGCCCGACTGTGCGTCCCTCACCCACACCCGGATCCCGGTACCCGGTCGCGTCGCCAGCACGGCCAGCTCGCCGGCGGCGGTGCCGCCGTAGTCGGGTACCGCCTTGAAGCCCATCGGGAAAGCGCTCGGGAAGGTGAGCGTGCGCAGCTGGTCGCCGGTGGTCGAGTCGAACAGGTAGGCCTGCACCTGGTTGCCCTGAAGCCGCCAGGTCAGCACGGCGATCTCGCCGCCGGGACCGCCGTCGAAGTGCGGCACCGTCGCCAGCCCCACCGCCGAGCGGTTGCTCGGCAGCATGATGGTGTTGAGCAGCTGGCGGTTGAACGAGTCGAGGATCACCACCTTGTGCCCGGGCGGCGAGTCGCTCACCGCCAGCACCGCGATCTCGATCGAGCCGTTGCCGTTGATGTCGTCGAGCCAGGCGATGCCGCCCCGGTTGATCGGCCAGCCGATGTCCTGCAGCAGCGCCTGGGTCATGAAGTCGGTGCTCGACGGCCGGGCGAACGGCTCCATGTACTCGTCGACGTTGAGGTTCAGGCTGGTGTCCCAGTGCGCCACCGAGGAGCCGGCGTCGAACTCGTCCGGCGAGTACAGCCGCGGGTGCTCGCTTCCCGAGCGCCGGCCGTCGAGCAGCCGGATGGCGTGCAGGGCCGCGTTGGGGCCCACCCAGTCCAGGTCGCCGGTGGACGCCTCGACTCGTTCGTTGTTGCTCATCCGGTCGAAGGTGCGGCCGGTGGCGTGATCCTCGACGAACAGGCTGTAGACGTCGGCGAAGCCGAGGAACAGCTCGCCGGTGTTCGAGTCGATGAAGGTGGTGAAGTTCATGCCGTGCACCACCTCGTGCAGCAGAACCTTGAACAGCAGGAAGCCGTTGGTCGAGTGAGTCCCGATCCGGTGGTCCCACTCGCGGGTCGCCAGGCAGCCGGTGGTGCCGACGTCCTTGTTCACGGTCACGCCGATGGCCGTGCGGCCCTCGACCAGCGATTCGCCCGCGATCGCCTCGGCCAGGGCGCTGGCGTACCATACGCCGCGCCGGTGGGCGCCGTCGAAGTCGCGCACTACGCGGCGCGGACCGGCGCTCGCCAGGGTGCCGCTCAGCGGGCCGCAGTTCAACGAGTCGAACGCCACCTCCACGACGATCTCCTCGGAGCTCGAGATCAGCCGGCCCAGGTGCCAGAACACCGCCTCGAGCACGTTCTTGCGCTGCGCTCCGACCGTCCGCCCCGGGTTGCCGGTGACCGGCGTCACCGGGCTGGTGTCGTTCAGGCCCTCTCCGGGATCGTCGACGTTGACCAGCTTGAACCGCGCCGCCTCGGACGCCGCCGGCAGGGCGCACAGGCCGAGGGTCAGCAGCAGCGCGATGACGCCCGCGCCGGGTCTCGCCGCCCTACTCATCGCCGGCCTCCGGGACGCACTCCATCGAGACCTCACCGGTCTCGGGGTCGATCGTCGCCACCAGCGCTGTGCGGAAGCGGCCTTTGAGATCGACCTGCCACCCGCCCCCTGGCAGCGGCTCCTGGACCAGGTCCTTGGCGTAGGTGTTGAGCCAGTGGTCGACGTCCTGAACTCCCCCCGGCAGCTCGGCGTCGAGCGCCTCGCGGCTGGGCCGGCCGACCAGCTCGCCGGTCCGCGGGTCGAGGAAAGCCCGCACACCCGACTCGCCGGCGGCCGGCTCGGCGACGACCTCTTCGGCGGACGGCGCGCCCTCGGGCGGGTCCGCCGCCGGCGCTCCGACCGCGAGCAGACCGCAGCTCGCGACGGCCGCGAGCCACACGGCGACGTTTGCGGATCGTCGTCTGGGTGGCTTCATCTGGCTGTCTCCCAAGGGTTTGAGCAGTCCGGACCGCTCCTCTATCGGAACCGTAGCCGTCGCGCCCCGAGCCGTCAAGGGAACGGGTCACACGGGTGCAGAGCCGGCCTGATCGTCCTGCAAGCGAGATCGCTGCCAGCCCCGCCGGCGGCGGCACCGCTACCGGTTTCCAGCCGTCACGCGATCGGGTAGCCTCACCTCCGGACCGATCGAGAGGAGGCCCGATTCCCCGACCCAGCCAGGCAGTGGCGCTCCCGCCGTACGCTCGGCGCGGCCGCCCTGCCGGTCCCCGCCGAGCGGCCCGCGCGGGGCGCCGGCCACCTCCACCTGCCGTCACCGGTGACTGCCGAGCGGGCACCGGCCGCGCCGGTAGCCGGTGTGCTCTGAGACGGCCGGGTTGACCCCCACCGCCGGCGCCCGAGGCAGGCTGCGCGCCTACCGCGGCGCGGTGGCGGTGGTGACCGGCGGCGCCTCGGGCATCGGCGCCGCGCTGGCGGGTGAGCTGGTGCGGCGCGGGGCCGAGGTGGTGGTGGCCGACCGCGACGCGGCCGCGGCGGAGGGCGTGGCCGAAGCGCTCGGGGCGGCCGGCGGGCGCTCCCGGGCCGTCGCGCTCGACGTGCGGGACGCCGAGGCGTTTGCCAGGGTGGTCCGTGCCGCCGCCGGGCGCGGCCGGCTCGACTACCTGTTCAACAACGCCGGCATCGCGATCGGCGGCGAGGCGCGCCTGCACCGGCGCGAGCACTGGCAACGGGTGCTGGACGTCAACCTCGGCGGCGTGGTCAACGGCGTCCAGGCCGCCTACCCGGTGATGCGCGGGCAGGGGTTCGGCCACATCGTCAACACCGCCTCGATGGCCGGCCTGATCCCGTCACCCGGTGGCGTCTCGTAC
This sequence comes from Thermoanaerobaculia bacterium, assembly GCA_041574955.1. Taxonomy (GTDB): domain Bacteria; phylum Acidobacteriota; class Thermoanaerobaculia; order Multivoradales; family JAHEKO01; genus CALZJC01. The sequence continues at coordinate 38,511 of JBFGNS010000009.1, forward strand.
GCCGCCTCCAAGCACGCCGTGGTCGGACTCTCCACCTCGCTGCGGCTCGAGGCCCGCGCCCACGGCGTCCGGGTCACCGCCCTGTGCCCCGGCGCCGTGCGTACGCCGATCCTGCACGGCGGCCGGCACGGGGGCATGCTGCAGACGGTCCCCGCCGCCAGTCTCGAGCGGCTGTGGCAGCGGCTGCGGCCGCTGCCGCCCGACCGGCTGGCGTCGCGGGTGCTCGACGCCCTGCCGCGCGACCCGGCGGTCCTGATCGTGCCCGGCTGGTGGCGAGCGATCTGGTGGCTCAACCGGCTGTCGCCGGCGCTGGGCCGGGCGCTCGCACTGTCCTGGTACCGGGCCGCCCTGCGTGAGGTGGCGGGCGACGAGCCGCCGGCGGCCGAATCCGGCAGCCGCTCCGCCGACTGAGCGCGGCAGGCCTCGATGCCGGGCCGCGGGTATGTCGCCCATAGAATCGGCGGCCGATGACCGACCGCGACGCCTCCCGGCCGCTCCGCCGCCGCCTGCTCGGCTGGTACCTGCGACACCGGCGGGTCTTCTGGCTCCTCCACTCGCTGTGGGCGCTGGCCACCGGCGTTCTGGTGCTGGTGCTGGCTCACGAGCGGTGGGGGCTGGCGCAGTGGGTGGTGGTGTTTCTCGGCGTCACCTGGTTCTCTACCCTGTTCTTCACCCGCCTGGCGGCCTTGCTGCCCGACTCGCCCAAGGCGCGGCTCGGCAAGGAGTTCGTCTCCTACCTGACCCGCGTCATGTACCAGGAGACGCTCTTCTTCCTGCTGCCGTTCTACTACTCCTCGGCGACGGTGCCTTCGGTCAACCTGCTGTTCGTGGCGCTGCTGGCCCTGCTCGCGGTGCTGGCGTGCCTCGACCTGGTGTTCGACGATCTGCTGCGACGCCACCCGTGGTTCGGGCTGCTGTTCTTCGCGCTGGTGGCGTTTGCCTCGCTCAACTTCCTGCTCCCGCTGCTGCTCCGGATGCGGCTCGAGCTGGCGCTGCCGGTGGCCGCGGCCTGCGGCCTGGGCGCCGCCCTGCCTCTGGTCTACCAGCGGGGCGCCTGGCGCCGCCCGGCGGCCCGCTGGCAGCTCGCGGCGGCGCTCCTCGCCGTGGTGGTCCTCGCCGGCCCCGCGCGCGCCGTGGTGCCGCCCGTGCCGCTGCGGGTCACCAGCCTGGAGTGGGCTACCCGGGTGGACCCCGAATCGGTGGAACCGGCCACCACGCTCCATGAGCGGATTCGAGTCGACCAGCTCGACGCCGGCCAGCTTGCGATGGTCGCCGAGGTCTTCGCACCCAAGCGGCTACCGGCCAGCGTGGTCCTGGTCTGGTATCGCGACGGACGCGAGCTGCGCCGTTCACGCGAGCTCGAGATCACGCCGCACCGGCTCGGCTTCGCGGTATGGGACGCCTACCGGCCGCCTGCACCACCGCTGCCGCCGGGCCGCTACGCCGTCGAGGTCGAGACCGCGGCCGGCCGGCTGCTCGGCCGCAGCTCGCTGGATCTCCTGCCCGCGACCACCGATCCGTAGCGCGGCGCTGCCAGCGGCCACCACCTCCGCTAGACTGGGCGGCAGACTCCGGACGGAAAACGGGAAGGACCGGCGCGCCGGATGCGCGGCGCGGTCTCGCAACGCGGGAGGTGTCATGAGCTCCACCACGGATCAAGCGGACCAGAATCCGCCGGCGCGCTGGATGCGCCGCCGGCTGGTCACCGTCCTGCTGATGCTCGTCCTGGCGGTCATCGCCGGTTACCTGCTGGGGCGCTATCTGGCCGGCAGGTTCCGGGTCGATCTGGCCTGGGCGGTGACGGCGGTCGGGGCGGCGTTCCTGCTTGCCGCCATCGAGCAGGGTCTGGGCGCGTTGCAGGCGGTCTGGCGCTACCTGAGAAACCCGGTCGCCGAACCCGGCGGCCTCAACAAGGTGGTGACCTACGTGCTGGGCTTCGCCGCCGTGGCTTCGTTCGCGGCGTTCAGTGCGTTCCGGCCAGCAACCGAGCCCGAGCCGGCCGTGCCGGTGCAGAACGTGCTCTTCTTGCAGCCCGGCGGCAAACCGCGCTTCGTGGTGCCGTTCCTCAGCGAGGCTCGGCGCTGCACGGTCGACGGCAGCTGCGAAGACGGGCTCGAGATCGAGCCGGCCAGCCGCGACTTCCTCATTCGCCTGGCGGTGGGTCTGGCGAGCTGCGCGTCGCGCTCCGGCGAGGTACTGGTCGAGGTGCGCGGCTACGCCAGCTCCTCGCGGTTCGCGGGCAGCACGCAATCGGACGCCTGGAACCTGACCACCGCCAACTTGCGAGCCGGCCGCGTCAGGCGGCTGCTCGAAGGCGCGGCAGTCAGCGACCCACAGGGCGAGCGGGTGCGAATCGTCGAGCGGCCGTGGAGCGAGTTCGAGGACATGCGGCGCGCCGCCGCCTTCCACGACCTCGACGACGCCGGCGAGCGGTATCTCGAGGAGCGCGGCCTGCTCAACCGGCGGGCGGAGATCCTGCTGCGCGACCTCGGCGCCTGCGAGTCGGGCTACGCCTTCGAGCGGCCCCCTCCAGCCGGCTGAACGGCGGGTCTGCCGGACCGCTACGAGCCGGCCGCCGCGCGCTGCTCCGGGATCTTCATGCCGAGATAGGTGCCGTTGCTGATCCCCATCAGACCCAGCAGGGTGGCGTCGAACTCCGGCATGGCCAGGTTCTTGAACACCCGCAGGATGAAGATGATGCCGAGCGCAGCGGTCCACACCACCATCTGGAACCGGTGGAAGCCGACCCCGGTCTCGTCCGCCAGGATGTCGTACCAGAAGTCGGGTTTGCGCGGCCTCGCCATGGCCGCGGCGCCCTGCCCGCCCTCGACCAGCTTGGCGCCGACCACGGTGCCGGCCGAGATGCCCATCAGCCCGAGGGCCGACGGCGGGATGGTCACCGTCTCGCCGACCAGCAGCGACAGAAACAGGAAGCTGCCGACGATGATCAGGAACCACCAGGCGGTCTGGGTGCGGGCCAGACTGAAGGTGCGCAGCGGCTCGCCGCTGCCGCCGCGATCACGCAGCATCTGCGAGTTGCGCGCCAGATAGAAGAACCCGATCAGCACCAGCACCAGGCCGCCGATCGCGTACCAGGCGAAACGCTTGTTGTACAGCTTCAGCCGCTGGCCCCTGGCCTCGGTTGGCAGGATCTCGTCGCCGTCGGCGATCGAGACGTCGACAGAGGCGGTGACCCACCGCCGCGAATCGAGCAAGGTCGACCAGGGCCCCTCCGCCGCCTGCGGGATGCGCTCCAGATTGAAGGTCACCGTGCCGCTCGCCGGATCGCAGCCAAACGGGCGAGGCGCGGTGAAGATGTTGCGGCTGAGTGCCAGCCGGAGCTCGCCGCACCGCTCGTTGTCGGCCCCCGTGACGCTCGCCAGGTTGCTCACCTTGAGCGACAGCAGGTCGCCGAGGCCGAACTCGCGCGGCGAGGCCGGCTGCCCGGCGACCGAAGGTTTCGGCGCCTCCCCGGGGTCCTTGCCGGCGTCCCCGGCCCAGCAGTACTCCACGCGCGCCGGGCCGGACGACCTGTCGACCACCAGAGTCACTGAGCTCTCGGCGGCGGCGACTGGCTGGCCGAGCAGCACCAGGACGGCTGCCGCCAGCAGGTGGCGGCGCCGGCCGGCGGGCACGGAGCTACGGGTCCGGTCGAGCATGGGGGCCTCCTACCTTCGTTGTTCGGAAGAGCGAGCCCAGTCTAGCAGGCGGGTGCAGCAGGCGGCGTCGCTAGCCGCCGAGCGTGGCCACCACCACCAGGTCGCTCGCCGCCTCGCCGTCGAACGCTCCGCCCTCCATGTCGCCATGCAGCCGCTCGACGGCGAAGCCGGCGGTGGCCAGCGCTGCCGCCAGCTCCTCGGCCGACCAGCTGCGCAGACGCACCTCGCGCGCCGATTTGAGCTCGACGGGGGGCTCCTGACCGGGCCTGAGCGCCAGCGTCATCGGGTTGAACCGCACGTGCCGTGGGCCGTCCGGGGTCATCAGCCGCACGAAGACGATCTCGCCCGGCGCGGCGGGATCGTCGCGGAAGTTGAGCGGCAGGTTGCGGATGCCTTGCCGGCGGATGCGCTGGTAGTTGAGCAGCTGGACCAGCAGCCGGCCGCCGGGCAACAGGAGGGCGGCCAGCCCCGCGAGCATGGCGGCGAGTTCGTCGTCCTCGAGGTGCGGCAGGGCGTTGCCGAGGCAGATGGCCGCCCCGAACCGCCCCGAGACCGTCTCCGGCAGGCGGGTGAAGTCGCCCACGACGAAGCTCGGCCCGTTGGCGCCGTGGCGGCCCTGGTAGTCGCGCGCCAGCCCGATCTGCTTCTCGGAGCGGTCGATACCGACCGTCCGGAAGCCCTCTCCAGCCAGAAAGTCGGCATGCTCACCGGTGCCGCAGCCGAGGTCCAGCACGCTCGGCTCTGGAGCCGCGCTCAGCACCTGCCGCAGCAACGGCCCCTCGCGCTCGATGCGCGCCGGCCAGGCGATCAGCCGCCGGTAGTCGAGGCGGTGGTACGGGTCGTGGCCGGGATCGGGACGCATCCGGCCGAGGATACCCGGCTGCCGAGCGCGCCCGCCCCGCACCCCGCCCGGACGGGCGGCTGCTAGACTGCCGGCCGTTCATCCGCAACCGCCGGTCGCGACTCCACCGGCCGTCACGACCGGCCCGATCAGGAGGAGAGTGCGATGCCCTTCCCCCAGCGCCCTGTTTCCGGCCTGCTTGCGGCGGCCGCCCTGCTGGCCTTCTCCGCAGCCATCCCGGTCGCGGCCCAGACGACGAATCTGATCTTCGCCGACGGCTTCGAATCCGGCGACCTCTCGTCCTGGTCGGCCGTACGCGAGCAGCGGCCCGGCTCTCTCCAGGTCAACCCCGCGGCGGCTCTCGATGGCACCGGCAACGGGCTCGAGGTCCGGGGCGGCTCCCGCGCCTGGCTGCTGTCGCGCCACGACCAGCCCGAGAGCGGCGTGCGGGTGTTCTTCTTCTTCGACCCCGACAACTGGGAGATGGTGTTGAAAGCGCGAGCCGAGATCCTGCGCTTCTACGCCCGCGGCAACCGGCACCACCTGAGCCTGGTGCTGCGGCGAGCCGGCGAGGGGCTGTTCCGGCTGGGTCTCGTGGTGCGCGGCAACCGCGGCCGCTACGAGCCGATCGGCAGCGGTCTGGTGATGAGCGGCGAGGCCAACTTCGTGGAGATCGAGTGGCAGGCCGCGTCGTCCCCGGCCGGCAGCGACGGCTCGGCGGCGCTGTGGATCAACGGCGAGCTCGAGGCGAACGAGCCGTCCATCGCCAACGGCCAGCTCGACGTGCGGGCCATCCAGGTGGGTCTGGTGGGCGGCAACGTCGGCGCCACCCGCGGCAGCTTCTACTTCGACGAGTTCGAGTCGTTCCGCACTCTGGCGCCCTAGCCGGTCGGGCTAGCGGTCCGTCGGTCGGTCAGCGGGCGAGCCTGGCGATCACCAGCCCGGCGAGCAGGCCTGCCACCAGCAGGTCGAGCAGCATCACCACGGTGTAGCCGGTGGCGAAGCCGAACCAGTTCCACTGCGGCAGGAGGCACAGGATGCCGCCCGCCAGCACCACCAGCACGACCAACGACACGCGCTGCCAGTAGTCCGTCTCACCGCAGCGCACGACGATCAGCGTCAGCACCAGCGCGGCCAGCAGCTGGACGACGAAGCCGACGATCATCATGCCGGTCATCGACTCCCTTCCGCCGTCCAGCACCGAAACGAACAGGAACGGCCCGCGCCTCACCTTCTCCATCACCGCGGCCTCGGCCGCCTCCTGCTCCTCCGCGCTCATGCCCGGCTGGTGGTGCTGACCGGGATAGAGATAGATGCCGCGGCCGTCGGTGTTGGCCTCGACGACGTGCGCCACCGCGTCCTCGTCGGCGAAGGTCCTGAAGGTCATGTTGTGCCACGGCAGGAGGACCCAAGAGATGTTGCCCCACACGAACAGCACGACGCCGGCTGCCAGCACCGGCTTCCAAAGCGACTTGACCATCGGTCGGCTCCTCGGGTGAGGTCCGGTCCCTCGCTGGTGGCCGGACCGGTGAGGCCGCGTCGACCGCCCTTCCCTACCGCCTCGGCGCGGCTAGCGCAGGTACCGCTGCGAACAGGCTCGCTGGCCTCAGCCTAGCACGCGCTCGCTGCCCAGCGACGCCCGCTGACGGCGAGCGCGTTACGGGCAGCGGGCGCGCAAGAAGTCGATGTGCTGCCGGAACAGCGACCCGGCCGGTGCGGGCCAACCGGCTGCCGAGGAGCCCCCGGGGGGCGGCATCGTGGTGGTGGCGGCGTCGCGCAGCCGCGCGCAATAGCCGGGCGAGGTGTCGGCGATCTCGTGACAGGCGACGCACGACGCCTGCCCTGGCTGGGGCGCCGGCAGGGCCAGCGGGCCAGGGTTCGACCAGTGGCTCTGTCCCATCGGCGTGTACCTCACCTGGGGGTTGGTGTCGTACGGCATCGGTAGCTGCAGCGCAGTGCCCGGGTGGATCATGAACACGTTGTAGCCGCGGTGGCACCCGGTGCAGTTCTCGGCCAGGTTCGAGCCGTTCTGGATGGTGTTTATGTCGAGCGTCACGTTGGCCCCGGTCAGCCGGGTGCCGGCGGCCGACAGGTTGTCCCAGAAGCACGCCTTGCCGGTCCGATCGCTCTGGCAGATGATGCCGAGCAGGCTTATCGAGTTGCCGCTCTTGCGCGGCAGCGCGATACACGCTCCGGGCTCGTTGGGGTCGTGATAGGCGAACACCTCGGCTGACAGGCCCTGGCTGATGAAGGTGAAGTTGAGCGTGCCCTGCGAGATCCAGCGAGCGTCCGGCCAGTCAGGCGGGATCGGCACGCCGGCGTCGCGGCAGTTCCGGACGTAGGCGCTGTCGGGCGGCGGCCACAGCGTGTGCCGGCGCAGCCGGAAGCGCTCGATCAGCGCCTGCGCGGCCGGCGACAGGCCGTAGTCCTCCCAGTACACGACGTGGTGGGCCGACGCGCTGATCAGTCGGTGGCGCCACTCGAGACGCTCGCGCAGGGCCTCGTTCGCCTGCTCGAGCAGCTCCGACAGAGCCGCCGCCCGCACGATCATCGTCGCCTTGGCGTCGAGCTGCTCATCGAGCTGCTCGGTGGCGAACAGCTCCCCCATGTCGACCTCCGCCTCGCCGGGCTCGGCCTCCTCACGCAGCATCTCGAACATCGACCGCTGCATCAGGCCGATGGTCTTCTCGTCCATCTCGATCAGCTCACGGTTGGCGTCGAGCAGCAGGCCGTGGTAGGCGTAGGCGATCCACTCCGCCGGCGGCGTGGTGTCGCGCAGGTCCGCCACGCGCTCGCTCGCCAGCCGCTCCTCGAGCCGCCGCTGAGCCTCGGTCTGGGCCTCGAGCGTGAACTCGGGGTACTCGTCCTGCGGCTCCAGGATCGGTCCCTGGCGACTGCCGGGCGCGCAGCCCGCCAGCAGCGTGGCGGCCAGGATCAAGGGTGCGAGCCACGGTCGGAGAGTCCGGGCACCTGCCGGCCGCAGCCGCGCGGTGGCCACCCGCGGTCGCGGGATGCACTCGTTTCGATCTGACATGGGAGCCGCCTTTCCGCAGAGCCCGAGGCCCTGCCGTAGTCCATTCGACTTCGGTTGGATGCTTCTGTAGGCGCCGGTCGGCGGGGAAACGTTACCCACGCCGTCTCCCGGCCGTCCGCCACGACCCCACCCCGGTGGGTGTTGTCCGGGCAGGCCCGTCTGGCAGGATGGTCGGGCACTAGCAGGCTGGTTCCGGCCGGGCTCCGGCAGCCGGTCCCGCCAGCCGCACCGAGGAGACGCGATGGGCCGCGTCCAGCCGCTGAAGCCGAAGGCGCTCTACCGCACCTGCGAGCTCGAAGGGCTCGACTTCGAGACCACCGAAGAGCTCGACACGCTCGACGGCCTGCTCGGGCAGCCACGCGCGGTGGCGGCGATGGAGTTCGGCCTCGACATCGACCGCGAGGGCTACAACGTCTTCGCCTTCGGCCCAGACGGCACCGGCAAGCACTCGGCCGTCCGCCAGATGCTCGAGCGCCACGCGCGCAGCCGTCCCACGCCCCCCGACCTGTGCTACGTCCACAACTTCGAGGATCCCCAGCGGCCGCGTCTGCTCGAATTGCCGGCAGGCGGCGGCCAGCAGCTCTGCCGCGCCATGGAGCACGTCGTCGAGGAGCTCGCCAGCACGCTGCAGTCGGCGCTCGAGAGCGACGAGTACCAGCTGCGCCGGCGGCGGCTCGACGAGCGGCTCGAGAAGCGCCAGCAGGGGCTGCTCGGCGAGCTCGGGCGCGAGGCGGCCGCGGCCGGCCTGGCGCTGGTGGAGACGCCGGTCGGCATCCTGTTCGCGCCCCGCAAGGACGACGAGATACTGTCGCCCGACCAGCTGCGCGAGCTGCCCGAGGAGGAGCGCCGCCGGTTCGAGCAGGAAGCCGAGCGGCTCAAGGCGAAGCTGGGCGAGGTGCTGCGCCGCTTCTCGCGCTGGAAGCGGGAGAAGCGGGCCGGAGTGCGCGAGCTCAACCGCGAGGTCAGCCGCTTCGCGATCGGGCCGCTGCTCGAGGAGATCCGCGAGCACTTTGACGGTCTGCCGGCGGTTCTGGCCTACCTCGACGAGGTCGAGAGGGACATCGTCGACAACGCCGGGCGCCTGGCCAGCCACCGCGAGGGCGGTGCGTCCGAGCAGCTCGGCGCGGCGCTCGGCCGCGAGCCGCGGGAGTCGTCGGCCAACCGCTACAGCGTCAACCTGCTGGTCGACCGGCAGGCGAGCCAGGGCGCCCCGGTGGTCTACGAGGACAACCCCTCGTACCCCAACCTGGTCGGTCGGGTCGAGCACGTCTCGCGAGGCGGCAACCTGGAGACCGACTTCACCCTCATCCGGGCGGGCGCGCTGCACCGCGCCAACGGCGGCTACCTGCTGCTCGACGCCCTGAAGCTGCTCCGCCAGCCGTACGCCTGGGACGGTCTCAAGCGGGCGCTGAGGTCGAAGCAGATCAAGATCGAAGCGCTGGGCGAAGCGCTCGGCTTCGTCAGCATCTCGTCCCTCCAACCCGAGCCTGCCGCCCTCGCCCTCAAGCTCGTGCTGTTCGGCGAGCGCCTGCTCTACTACCAGCTGGCGCGGGCCGATTCCGACTTCGGCGAGCTGTTCAAGGTGGGCGCCGACTTCGCCGAAGAGCTCGACTGGACCGACGCCAACGCCGCGCTCTACGCGCGGCTGATCGCCAAGCTGGCGCGCGAGAAGGAGCTGCTGCCGTTCGAGCGCGCCGCCGTGGCGCGGATCATCGAGCGCGGTGCCCGCGAGGTGGCCGACTCGCGCAAGCTCTCGCTCTACATGGGGCGCGTGCTCGACCTGATGCGCGAGGCCGACCACCACGCCCAGCGCGAGGAGCGGCCGACGGTCACCGCCGAGGACGTCGAGCGGGCGATCGAGGCCCGCACCTTCCGCTCGGACCGGTTGCGCGAGCGCGTCCAGGAGGAGATCCGGCGTGGCACGCTGCTGGTCGACACCGAGGGTGCCGAGATCGGCCAAATCAACGGGCTGTCGGTCGTCCAGCTCGACGACTTCAGCTTCGGCCGCCCGTCCCGCATCACCGCCCGGGTGCGTCTGGGCAAGGGCGAGCTGGTCGACATCGAGCGCGAGGTCGAGCTGGGCGGGCCGATCCACTCCAAGGGCGTGCTGATCCTGGCGGGCTTCCTCGGCGCCCGCTTCGCGGCCGACCGTCCGCTGTCGCTGTCGGCGAGTCTCGTCTTCGAGCAGTCGTACGGCGGCGTCGACGGCGACAGCGCCTCGGTCGCCGAGCTGTGCGCCTTGCTGTCGGCGGTCGCCGGCGTGCCGCTCGCGCAGTCGCTGGCGGTGACCGGGTCGGTCAACCAGCAGGGCGAGGTGCAGGCGATCGGCGGCGTCAACGAGAAGATCGAGGGCTTCTTCGACGTGTGCGCGGCCCGCGGACTGACCGGCGAGCAGGGTGTCGTGATCCCGGCCGCCAACGTCGAGCACCTGATGTTGCGCCGCGACGTCGTCGACGCGGCCTCGACCGGCCGGCTGCGGATCTACCCGGTGACCACCGTCGACGAGGCGCTCGAGCTCCTCACGGGCCTGGCGGCGGGCGAAGCCGACGCCGCGGGACGCTACCCCAAAGGCAGCTTCAACGCCCGCGTCGCGCAGCGCCTCAGCGCGCTCGCCGAGCGCGCGCGCGAGTTCTCGGGCGCGCCCGCCGACGCCGGCGAGCCGGCCGCTGCAACCCCGCTGCCTGCCTGAAGCGCTCGAGGGTCCTGTGTTTCGGCCAGCGCCTGCAGGCCGATCCGGTCAGCTCATCCGCCGGGTGCGGCGAGCGATCTCACCCGCCGGGGTACGCAGCGCCCGCGTGCCGCTAGGCCGAGGACGGCTGCCAGAGGCTGCTCGGGGGTGGCTTCCGATAGTGGCGGAGGAGGTAGCGGACGCCGACAGCCATGACCCTCTCCCAGGCCTCCAGCACCTCGTTGCTGCATTCCGGGTCGCACTGGCGGACCGTGTCGAGCAGGCTGTCCAGCCACAAGTCGTAGAGATGGGCGCCGATGTCGAGCTGTCTCTGGCCGTGCCTCGCGGCAAGGTCCCTGAGGTAGAGCTCGGGTCCCCGCTCCTCGTCCTCGGCCGCCAGCAGCATGAGGTGGAGCGAGGCCTTGAGCGCGCGCTTCTGCCGCACGAAATCGGTATTGACGAACTTCTCACGCACCTCGGGCGATGACGCCAGGAACCGCTCGTAGAAGCGCTCCAGGAAATCGGGATCCGCGCTGCAGCGGTGGAGACTGCCGTCTACGATCTCGAGGGTTCTGGCTTCCATGAAGATGCAACTCCGTTCAGGCTGGCCGCCGAACTATGTCACAGCTCCGGGCAGGCCTCTCGGCCTGCGCCCGGCGGCCGAGGTTCTCGGCGATGGCGAAGGCGGGTCGAACCGCCCGGCTCGCCGCCCGATCTCGCTCACTCGCCCTGCCGCGAGCTTGGCAGCAGGCGTCCCTTGCGGACCACAACCGGCGAACCTTCGGCGACGAACGCCGACGTGGGCGGGCGGCTGAGCGGCTCGGCGAACTCCGGGCCGTAGAGCGCCGCCACGTCGCAGTCGAAGCTCGCCCCCTCCGCCCGCCACACGCGCCAGGGAGGGTGCTCCACCTGGTACTCGACGGTCGAGCCGTCGGCCTGCGACGAGTAGCCCCAGTAGTGCTCGGTGATGAACCGCTCCTCCGAGCCCTCGGGCGGCAGAGCCGGCTCTCCCGCCACCCGCGCGGCCAACCGGTGCCAGCGCCCGCCGAACCGCCACTCGTACGCCGCCGAGCCGCCCGCCGAGCCGGGCTCCACCGGCAGCGTCACCGCGTGGCGCATCGGCAGAGCGCGGTAGGACTCGTTGTACAGCGTGCGCGCCACCCAGGCGATGGCTCGGCGGGGCACGATCTCGGACACGAACACCGTGCCGCGCCGCTCCTCGCCCCCGGGCGTGCGGTACCTGACGTAGAAACGCAGGTTGACCTCGTCGAAGTTCTGGTGGAACGGCACCGGCACACCGAGCACCCGGGTGCGCAGGAAACGGAAGCCGACCATGCTGGCCAGGGCGCGGTCCTGCCACAGGTCGAGCCGCGTGCCGCGCGGCACCCACCGCGACAGCACGGCGGGCTCGACCTCGTAGTTGAGCATCACGAGCCACCGCCAGTCGGCGGTCAGGAACCGGCCCGGCCGTAGCTCGCTCGCCCTCTCCACGGCCGGCAGGCTACCTCACTCCGTGGTCGCGGAGACCGCCTCCCAGGGCTCGGCGCGCGCGCTGACGAGGTTCATCCCCGGCTTGAACAGGGCCGTGTAGACGCGCGCTCGCAGCGGTAGCCGGCCGGTCTCGAGCTGGGCCTCGAGGGCGGAGAGCGCCAGCGGATGGGCGCGCCGGAACCGGCGGTAGGTGCGGGTCTCGCCCTCGAAGCCGTCGTGCACCAGGAGCACCTGGCAGCCCCCTGGCACGTCTTCCAGCTCGACGGTGATCCGGCTCGCCGGATCGTCCAGGTCGGCGGCCCGGAAGCTCTGCACGAAGCGGCGACCGGGCTCGAGCTCCAGGATCGCGCCGCCGGCCAGCAGACGCGAGCGATCCTCGTTCACGAACCGCCAGCGCCCCCCGGGCCACAGCTCGGCCTCGAGCACGGCGTCGAACCAGTGGCGCTGGGGCTCTCCGGTCACGGTCAGGACCCGCCAGACCGCCTCGGGCGAGGCGGCCACGGTGAAGCTGCACCGCAGCTCGGGCCCAGCGGCCCCCGCCGCTTCGTCGCACTCGACCACCGAGCCGCCGAACAGCCAGAGGCTGCCACCCACTCCCACAGCCACCGCTACCCCGCCGGCCAGGGCCAGCCGCCACCAGATCTTCCTGCCGCGCCGTCCGGTCATGGGCCGGTTTGCACTCTACCTCCGAGCCCTCGCCGGCGGCATCGGATCCGCGCTGGCACCGACGCCTGCGATAGCCTATCTGCGTGCGCTATCTGGTCACCGCCCGCCCCAAGCCGGCGCGCCGGTGCGACCTGCTGCGCTCGATCGAGGACGGCACCCTGGGCCGCGGCTCGGTCGCCGAGGGCGAGTACCTGCGCGACATGCACGAGGCCCGCGTGCTCGACGACGGCAAGGTCAAGTGGGTCGAGGTCTGCTACTGCGCGACACCGCTCGAAGAGGAGCGGCCTTACTGGGAGGAGTACTTCCAGCTCGAGCGGGTGCAGGACGCCCACGCGCGCTCGAGATGTCGCGACCAGACCGGCGAAGAGCCGTGGTCGTGCGGCTCCTGCGACTGCACCGAGCGCCTCGAGCGGCACCTGAGTGGCCGGGGCGAGAGCTTCCTGGCCGCTCTCAGGCGCTCGCTCGCCGGCAGGGCTGTCGCGCGCTAGGCCTCTTCCGGCGGCATCGGCTCCATCGAACCGGGACCGCCGCCGGGGACCCCGACGCGCACCAGCTGCAGGAGCCTCGCGCCGGTCGGCCGTCGGTCCGAAGTGCCGGGTCGTCCGGTGGACCGGCCGTCGCTCACTCGCGGGCTGGCGCCAGCCTGCCGACCCGCCCTACTCCGGCAGGCCGCTCTCGCTCCTCCAGCGACCGCGGGTCCAGGCTCCAGAGTCCGGCCAGCGCCAGGACGCGATCCTCGTCGGGAGGGGGCGAGGCCACGGAGCCGGCCGACGGCCCTACCCGGGAAGCGCTCCGCCCCTCCAGCCGTCCCTCCTCCTCGCTGGGCACGCCGCGATCGGCCAGCGTCTCGCCCAGGTAGACGAAGTAGCGGCGCTCCTCGCCCGCCACGAACCGCGCCCAGGCGTAGTGGTCCACCACCCGCTGGTTGGCGAAGCACTGCACCTCGCCGAAGCGCGCCGACAGCCGAGCCATCAGCTCCTGCCACTCCGGGTCCTCCGACAGCCCCAGCGCTTCCGGCATCTGGAAACCCACCACCAGGACCCAGCCATCCACCGGCGGGGTGACGAACGGGTATCCCAGCTTCGCAGCCTCGAGGCCGGTCCGCCAGCCGGAGGCCTCGACCGCGGCCAGGCCGAGGGCCTCGGCCACCGAGGCCGGATCGCCGGCGCGCATGGCCAGCCACGACGCGCCGTAGCCGAAAGCCCGCGGCCGATCGGGCGTGGGCTCCAGCTCGCCGAGCGGCTCGACCGGCGGCCGCGCCAGCACCGAAGCCGCGGCGGCCCGCTCCTCGGCCAGGATCGCCTCGATCTCCCGGCGCAGCTCGCGGGCCAGCTTCTCCTTGCCACCGCACTGGCGCAGCAGGTCCTCGTAGGTCAGCCAGCCGAGCGCCGCGAGGTGGTCGTGGCGGGCCTTGTGCCAGCGGTTCTGGGCGGCCACGGCATCCTCGAGCGTGGCCTGGGGAATCGCGCCGACCCCCGGGTGCTCGGCCAGGTACTCCTCGACCCGCCGCTCGTGGGCCGCGATCATCTGCTCCGGCGGCTCGCGCCTTCCGTGGTTCCACCGCCGGATGGAAGGTGGCGCCGAGAACCGCGTCCGCTCGCCGGCTGTCGTGCTCTGCAGCAGCGTCCCGTCGGTCAGCTCGGTCTCCAGCTCGAAGATCTTGGCCGGGCCGGTGCGGGTGATCAGCATCAGCAGCCGCCAGACCGGGCTCGGCTTGAAGTGGTAGAGGGCGCAAGTCGCCCCGGTCTCGAGGCGCGAGAAGACCCGGATCGCGGTGCGCGACGGCGGCCCCTCACGCCGCAAGGTCAGATCTTCGAGATCACCCAGGTGAACGAAGCCCAGCTCGTCGCACAGGCTCGACAGCCGCTCGTAGAACGCCAGATCCAGGTGGCCGAAGTCGGCTAGATCCACCTGGCGGTACTCGTGGCTCGGCGCGAAACCGCCGCGCACCGCACGCAGGAGCTTCTCGGCGACCGGACGCTTGCTCACGGCGTCATTCGGCCAGTCGCGAGCTTTCGGCAGCCGCGCGTCGATCCGCTCATGCCGGCTGACTGAGCGACACGGTTACGCCTCGACCTCGGGTACGCCTCGACCTCGGGCAGCTCACCGGTTGCCGGCCTTCGAGCGATCGAGCCCCTCGATGATCGGCTCGAGGAACGGCTTGTGGCGGCAGATCTCGTCGCGCGTCAGGCCGTCGAGCTCCCACGGCAGCACCAACCACTCCTCGATCTCGTACAGGTAGTAGTCGGGCAGGCGCCCCGTGCGGTTCGCCGACG